>JBFHVQ010000032.1:0-30715 GCA_041589455.1 Gammaproteobacteria bacterium
ATTCAGAGGCCTTGCTGGAATTTATTACCCCGCCCTATGAGCATATTGAATCGGTGCTGGATTTTCTACGAGACTCTCAGGTTTATGTATATCAAAAACTACAGCAAGATGAAATACTCTGGGCGACCAGTATGCCTTGTGTGGTATCGGGTGAAAGTAGTATTCCGATTGCCAATTACGGCAAATCAAATGCTGGAAAAATGAAGTCAGTTTACCGCATGGGCCTGGGTTATCGCTATGGGCGTTCCATGCAGGTAATTGCCGGAGTGCATTTTAATTACTCTTTGCCTGATAGTTTCTGGTCTTTATATCGCGATGTGCTTGGTGAGTCAGAAGTGGCGCTCGATGATTTCAGATCTGAACAATATTTTGCCATGCTGCGTAATCTACAACGATATGGCTGGCTTATTCCCTATCTGTTTGGCGCGTCTCCTGCGGTGTGTAAATCGTTTCTAGGTGGAGCTGCTTCATCACTGCAGGAATTCGATCGCAGTACCTATTATCAGCCCTATGCGACATCACTTCGTATGGGGGATATTGGCTATCAGAATAACAAAGAAAACGAAACAGGGGTCAAAGCCTGTTACCGTAATCTGGATGCCTATGTTGAAAGCTTGCAGTGCGCGATTGAAACAGCCTGGCCCGAATATGAAAAAATCGGTGTGAAAGTTAATGATGAATATCGTCAGCTAAATGCAAATCTGCTTCAAATAGAAAATGAATATTATAGTACGGTTCGTCCAAAGCAAATATTGAATGGCAATGAAAAACCCATACTGGCATTAAGAAAACGAGGTGTCAGGTATGTCGAACTACGTTCACTGGATGTCAATGCATTTGATCCACTAGGCATTAATGAAACGCAATTACGGTTTATAGAAATACTGATGCTCTATTGTCTGTTTGATGAGAGCGAACAAATTTGCTTTAATGAACGTAGTGAAATTGATAAAAATGAACTGGACGTGGCGCACTTCGGACGCGACCCCAAACTAAAGCTTCACTATAATGCATCAAAGATAGGTCTTAAAGAGTGGGCAAGCCAGCTACTCGATGGCATGCAGGTACTGGCAGAAATTCTCGATAAACACAAACAGGGACAGCCATATAGCGATGCATTGCAGCAGCAAATAGCCAAAGTAAATGATTCTGATTTAACACCCTCTGCGCGTATGCTAAATGAGATGAGAGAGACCGGTGAAGGTTTTTATCATTTTGCCAAACGCATGTCAGAAAAGCACAATAAATATTTTAATCAGTTAAATTTGTCAGATGATATACGAGCGTTCTTCGATAAAGAAAGCCAGGTTTCATTAGATAAACAGCAGAAAATTGAAGCATCAGATCTAACTGGTTTTGATGAGTATCTGGCGGCTTACTTTAATCAGAAATAATTTGTAACGTGTTAAATGTCGACTTGGAAAATTCACTGTTTGACGGTCGTTTTTAAATGTCATATATGGTTAAATTTACAAAGCTATAAGAGCATGGTTAGTAGCTTATTGTTGCACTTGAAAAATTGATTCTAAGCTGGCCCCTTTTGTTTGCTTTTATTGTTAGATTCATTTTTTGTAATTAATTAATTCCGAGATTTCAACTGGCTCATTGTAGAGAGCTGCCTCGTTGTATACAGGCCCTATATTTTTTGCTATGCATGTTTTTGAGTAATTGTTATTCTCCATGTCAATATTGTACATGTGACATTCAAATTCACCAGCTGGTACTTTTACTGTTTTAATACCTAGATATGTCGTGGGAGACCCATAGTTTTCCCAAGTTTCACCGATTTTTGCAGGATATTTAAATACTATGACTTCTTCGGCTTTGGAATTAGGGCTGGGATCTTTTTCGTAAAAGTTGACTGCTTCGACCTGACCATATTCCTTATTATTTACCCAGAATATTTCCCCATATTCACTCAGCTTATACCAGTTTTGACCATCAATAGTGCGCAATTCAAGAACTTTATTAGTGATAACGCTCTTTGAGTTATCTTTTGTTACTTGATATGACCAACTAGATGATGTGTGAAAGTAAAATAGAGGTTCTGCAAAGATTAGAGTAGGTGAAAGTAATAAAATAATGGTTATGTGCTTCATATCTATCCTTGAATTGGTGTTACCCAAGCTAAGGGGCCAAGCCAGCTGTTTGCTTGGTCCCAGTGTGTGCATGCTTTTTGTACGCACGACTTAAGCACCTTGTATGGTGTTTCATTTTGGGGCTAACCCCATATCATCTAGTTTCATTAATATTTCTGCTTTGCGTGTTCTTGATACTTCCTGCCAGTGTAGATCTTCTCTTGCACCAATAATTGCATAAATAGAGTTTAGACCAGTTCCTTTTGCTTTAGCTTTAAGTCTTGCATATAAATCATACGGATCAATTTCAAAAAATTGTTCAACAGAATTTATATCTACTTGGGCGAGTATCTCTTCGCTTTTTGGGCCAAATCCCTTTAAGTCACGAAGTCTAGACTTTGAAATATCCTTTTTCATATTTTTAAACCTAACGGCCTAATAACCGGCCAAAAACCCGGTAGTGAGCTTGATTATTGTTGTGTTTAGTAGTGTACATAAAATGGACTAGTTCAAGCAACGGGTTTTTGGTCAGCGTTAATTTAATTGTTAGGCGATGTAATGAGACTTCCGACACCAGACATGCTGAACAGTGCTTTTTTATTATGCCAGACGCTATACCTGATGATTTTCTATGTTTTCTTGTGTTGCTGTTGGATAGCATGACATTCCTTTTTTACTGCCAATTTATGATGCAGATAAATCTGCTAGTCATTTTCCTTAATGCTGCTTTGCATTATTGATATATACGTTGTTCTTACAGCCGCAATTACTCTAGTAATTTCTTGTGCGCCTGACAGTGAAGTATACGGCAGTCGTGTATCCCAGGGGTATACAGCGCCGTAATTGACGTTTTGTGGGTATTGAGAAAATGCGACATGGTTTTTTGCCTGCGAATTCCTTTACCTTGGCAATGTGGTGAGCTGTATCGATCAGCTTTTTCAGTTCTGTAGTGATTTTATATAAAAATCAATTAGCTGTGGTATTAAGTATGCTATTTATCGCTGTTTATTATCCATGCTGATAGCGATATTTAATATTACTCATGTAGATGTTTGTGTCGCGTATTCCGGGATTATTATGAGATTATTGAGAGGAGATATGCGACAAATAGAAACGTCAGGCTAGGAGGGGAGAACAGGGTGTTAATTTTAGGGAGTAGCTTTGATTAAATATTTTATTGCTTTAATTGTGTGTTACTACGCTGGAAGTGTAAGGTTAGATCCTTGATAAGCTGAATTAGAAGCAGTTTGTCAGCATAGCTAAGGAAGTCGCCTATCTCTGTTGCATGCTGGCGTGAGCGTATTTGCAGAATAGGAATATTTTGATGGCCTTTGTGATCAATATAAAAGCGCGACCAGAATCGTTGGTATTCGATTCGCTCAGAAGCATGATCGGTACCGGATTCAATAATGACGCTGTCTCGAGTAAAATAAATAATCTGGCAAACCGAATAGCGTTTATAGACTAGATAGAGCGCAATACTGAGCGATATCACCTCAAGACCAGAAAATGGCAGCACCAGATAAAGGCCTTTGTAGAGGAAAAGAGCAGACACTAATGTGGAAAGCAGTGTGAAAACACGAATAAAGTTAAGATTTTCCCGCCAGCTTATAGGGCGGTTAGGCTCGATCAGGATGTTTCCTGTAAAGCCATCGGCATTGAGGTTGGGGGTTACCATGTTACCAGGCCTTTCTTGTGTTACATTAAACTGTATAAAACCTTTTTAATTTTTCAATACCGGTAGTCCATTTATATGAAATATAAGTATCTATTGCTAGACTCATTTACCCTGACACCCTTCTCGGGAGCACAAATTGCCGTGTTTCCGAATGCAGATAGATTAACAGATGAACAAAAAACCATACTGGCTAAGGAGCTGAATTTACCTGAAATTGTCTTTATATCTCAGGCCGCCAGGGCTTCATGTGATGCGGTTCTGGAGATATATACACCTCAGGGTAAAGGTGCATTTGCCGGCCATGCGTTGATGGCAGGTTGTTATGCAATGGGTGATGTCGGACTGGTATCAGGTTCAGATGCCAGGGTGCTATTTGAAGGGCAGGAGCTAGAGATTATTCTGGGTATTAAAAACCAGAAAGTGCAGATCAGCATTCCTGTGGATGATAATTATGATGAGTATGTGCCATCGAATAATGAACTTGCACAACTATCGGGAATAGCCGAAGTCGATTTGGGCTATATGAGCTACCGCGCAATGATTACCGGTAATCCAGAACCTTATCTTATTGTGCCGGTAAAAAATAATAAAGTGCTGCGCCTTGCACAGTTTAATGAAAATAAATGGCAGCAGTCATTTGTTGCGCCGCTGGCAAAACAAATACTTTTATTTACAGGGGATCACCCGTTCGGAGATGTGAGTTTTGCAGCCCGAATTATTGGTAAGGGTGTGGCTGCTCATGAAGATCCACCGATAGGTTCGGCCGCCGCCGCATTAGGTATTTATCTGGCGTATGGAAAAAGTGATTACCACCGTTCCTGTAAGGTGCAGCGTGGAGATGAAAATTCTCGCATCAGTATACTGGAAGTAAATGTCGATAAAAAAGGTCCGGAAGTCAAAGGTATCCAGTTAGGTGGGAATGTCGTAAAAGTGGGTGAAGGATATTTTGACCTTTAAAGTTTGTCTAGATGCCAAAAAATATTGAAGATCATATTAAGGTTGATGATGAAGGTATGACGGCTATTGAATGCCTTTACCAGAATATAGATCTTGGTAAGCAGAAGATTAAGCGTTGTATGCAAAATGGTGCGGTCTGGTTAGAAACTTCGCGTGGTATTGATCGAGTTAGACGCGCAAAAAAACTGCTTCATAAAGGCGAGGTTTTGCATATCTATTATGATGAAATGATTCAGGAAACAATTCCGCCAGAGGCAAAATGCATAGCTGATCAGGGAGATTATTCAATCTGGCATAAACCCTATGGTATGTATTCTCAGGGTACAAAATGGGGCGATCACTGCAGTATTAATCGCTGGGTGGAGATTCATCTTAAACCACAGCGTCCTGCGTTTATTGTGCATCGACTGGATCGTGCAACTCAGGGTTTAATGGTTATTGCCCACAGAAAAAAGATAGCAAAAACTTTTTCGGAAATGTTTGAGCATCGTAAAATTCGCAAAATATATCATGCCCGTGTTGAAGGGGCGTACAAGCCTGATGCCTTACCCTGTCTGATAGATCAGCCACTAGATGGTAAGGAAGCCAAAACCGAAGTTCTAAATGTGAATTATCAGGCACAGTCGAATACAACAGATGTTGTGTTAAGAATTATTACAGGGCGTAAGCACCAGATTCGTCGGCATCTGTCAGGGCTTGGTTATCCGGTGCAGGGTGACAGACAATATGGTGCTGATAATATTGACCTGGATTTACAGTTAAGTTGTGTTGAAATGAGTTTTGAATGCCCGGTTAGTGGCAATAGAGAGTCATGGTCAATCGAGGTGTAAATTAATTTTCTTTCAATATGAATAAAATATATTAATCACAACCGGCTAATTCAATGGATAAAGCCGGCTGTGATTATTAAGTCAGTTGACTTAGATCGGCTTAACGTTAGCAGCCTGAGGACCTTTTGGGCTGTCTTCAACATCGAATTCAACCTGTTGACCTTCTGCGAGTGTTTTAAAGCCATTGCCCTCAATTGAGCGAAAATGTACAAATACATCATTGCCATCTTCGCGTTCTATAAAGCCAAAGCCCTTTTTTTCATCAAACCATTTTACACGGCCAGTTGTGGAAGCCATAAGCTATCTCCAGATTAGTAATTATTTTTGAATGGCGCATCACGCCATACCTGAGATGCGGAAAGATGCAGGACTTACTTACGAAAAAACAAGATGAGGTATTCAGTTTTTGTCACCGATTTGTATCAACATAAATAACGGCTGTATTCTTTACCAGCAGCATCAATGAGTGTAAACCAATTCATTCCAATGTAAAGTCAAAATTATAGATATGGTAGTGATATTAAATCTCTTGAAAAGTGATTGTATAGAAAAGGAAATTATCCCTCTGGTTCAACAGGATTTTCTAGAGTATTAGCGATTGTGCTACGGTCTGTAAGCAATAAATATAAGAACATATTAATGGTATTATATTATTTGTCCCATTTCTTGAAGCGTTTTATACAGTAATTTCTTAGCTCGTTATAGTCTTTGAAATAGAGCTCAAAGCCTTCTTCGGATGGGGCGTCATATTCGCAGTAATCATTGCTGTGCTCTCTGCAGATGGTTGGCCTGTTATCATAGATGCCGCAGTCGCCATTAATTTGCAAATGCAGGCAGCGTGTTTCCATTAATAAGGTCCAGCCATCTTCATCTTTATAAATGCGAATATTTTCATGTGAGATCTGCCAGAGTAAATGTTCAAAATCCATTTTGGAGCGTGGTGTATCAATGTGCTGGGTAATATAGGTACAGCAGATAGAGCCTGTACAAAAATTACATTTATTATCTGAAGTGATTTCTATTTCAGGTTTAATTGGAATGCTTTTTGTCATAATGCTAAATACCAAATTCTCTCAGATTGCCATTGCGTTTTACCTGGTAACCGCCATCACTCTGTCGTCGTGAAAATAAACCAAGGCTTTGTTTAAGGTCCTGTGAGGCCTTATCTGAAGGCGTGATAACTAAATCGAGTTTATAGTCTTTTTTGCTGTTGATATTGATTGTGCCGCTCAGCGAGACATCCCCTTTGTTGTTGCTAAGTTGAGCAACAAGTCCTGCTTTATCGTCAGGCGTAATTTGTAACAGAACGTGTCCAAGATCGACAGTTTCAGCAAGTGTGAGTTTGGCTGCTGTCCACTTTATATCACCGTTTATGGGAGGGAGTATGGCAGAGTTTAGTTCCATAGAAGCTATATCAATATTGAATAGACCTGACAGCTCGCCAAATGGAATCTGGAGTAAATCCTGCATTTCTGATGCTTCGATGCGGGCCCGTAGATCAGTGATAGAGACTTCACCGGTTGGGCTGAGGCTGAACTGGCTAATCACATTTTGATCCATTACCTGAGCGTTGATTTGACCAGAAATGTGAGCTAATAGAAGGTATGCCGGGTTAATAGACCATTGTAGATTTTTTATTTCAGGCGTCTTTTTTATAATAACTTTATCAGCTCGACCATCCCAGAGAGAACCGTCAACGCCATATAAAGTGACGGGTAAAAGATTGTTCTGCTTAAGGATGGTGACAACTTTGGCTGCCGGCACATTACTCAGGGTAAAAATCAGATATGAGATAATGGCGATTAGAATATAGTATCTTTTTTTCATGTTTTCTCGGTAGAGTGCTTTCTTTTGGCTCGTATATTCAACGAGCTTTATGTGTTGCGCTCAAGTGTGATATCAGCGTCAACAGCGCCACTAATTTCAGATTTTTCAACTTTGATTTTAGTTGCCTGTATATTGTACTTGTTACTCAAGTCGGCTAACCATTTTATAATATTGTCAAAACTAGCGTTCTTAAGCGTGACTTTTACACCGGTTTTGCTTTGTTCGATTTTATTTATATAGGGTTTTACGCCGGAAGTGTTGGCGCTTCGATCAGCCAGGCTGGAGATAGACTGGTTGCTGAAACGTGCTGCGAAGTTCCCGCCTACTGCATTAATTTCCTGTATATCGCTGGCGGCATCTTTCATCCATTGCAGAAGCTGGCGCTGAGAAGTAAGCTGTTGTTGCTGTTGCTGGTAACGAGAAGTAATGGGCTCCCACAATAATAGATAGAACATTATTAGGATGAAACAGATTGCGCCACCAATGACGATGGTTCTTTCTCTTTTGTTGAGTGTATCAAGCCACTCAAAAAGAGGCTCAAGTTTTTGGCTAATAAAATTCATCCTTTAGCCTCCATGCGTAAACGACCTTTGACAATATCTTTTTCAACGGTGGTAGAAAGTGTAGTCTGTATACCGGCTATTTTATCGAGCTGGTTTTTAAGCTGTTCTATATCCTGCAATGCTTTTGCAGATAAATCCATATCCAGTTGGTTGCCCCTGTAAATTGCCGCATTGATGGTAATGGTTTTTTGTTGAGAAAGGATAACAGCCGTCTTGTCGAGAATCTCAAGAAACCCCTGACTCGAGGCAGCCGTTGATCCGCGCTTTAATTCTTTTAATTTTCTCTCAACGCGGGTTTTCATATTAGTGATTTTTCGTGCTTCAGGCATGGCACGCTTGAACTCTCGCTCAATCTCTTTGGCAAGTTGCAGGTTTTGTTGTTCAAGTTGATGAGCCATAAAGCCGGTATAGGCTAAATGCAGGCTGATCCAGATGGCAGCAAATACCGCTGTCAGCTTCCATGGGCGAAGCCAGGATAAGCTGTTTTCTCTTTTTACGGAAAACTCACCCTGTAATAAGTTAATTAATGAGGGTTGTAGATTTAGCGCAAGGATTTCTAATGGGTGATTATTGTAATTTTCATAGTCAAACTTTAGATCAACAGTATCGAGCAGTGATTTGGCCTGTTCATCATCCTGTTTAGTATAAATTTTAACAGGGTCTGCAGGTTCGCTGGATTGATCAATCAGCGCATTTAGAAAATCACTGAGAATGGCACGGTCACAACAGTAGCCCTGTGAGTTAGCAGTCTTGATTAGTGCGGTTTCCTTGTCCAGCAAAACACTCCAGCTATTGTCATTATCGGGCAGTGCTAGTGTATCAACTGAAATTACGTCAGGTTTGAGGCCGTTTGACGAAAAGAACTCGATGGTTTGCTGTAACAGATTTCTTTTAATCGCGATGACAGGAAGCTGACCACTTGCTTGCGTTTTACCAATGGCAAAAAACGTATCTTCTATGTCTTCTGCAATTTGATCTTCCAGTGCAAAGGGGATTGCCTGTAATTGTTTGTTACGGTTTTTGCTGGGAATTTTGACGCTTTTAATGGTCGTGTAATTAGCATCGAGAAAAATATAGACTTTTTTGCCACGGGCAATCGGCTGCATATCCTGAAGCGTTCCATGAGCGAGCGTGATCGAGGGATGATGACCACCACCCGTGACCCAGTAATGAAGATCATGGTCGGGTTTGTAGTGGATCAGTATAAATTCACCCATTAGAGAGTGCCCCGCGCCTGTCTGAGAAGTTCTGTAATGCCATTACTCTGGTTTCGATAAAGGATACTATATAAAACGCTACTATTTGTGCCTAATGTGGTCTCTGAACGTAACAGGAAGTACTCCGAGTAAACCTGTAAGCCGTTCTGATCCAGTGTTTTTATGTTCAGCGTCTGTTTTGCAAAGTCGTTAAAGCTCTGCATTGTATCAAATGATTGCTGTTCCCGTTCTTCTATTATCTTTTCTGCATGTGATTCTAATTGTGCAAAAGATTTTATCACTTCCTGGCTAGCGGTGTTGATATTGATGCCAGTGTTCAGAGAGGGTACGACACAGACAAAAGGACGAACCAGATCGTAGACCTCCTGGGTATAGCCGCGCACTAAACGTAATTCACTGATCGAGCTAAGTTGCTGATTTGCACTGCGATAGGCGGGTTGTAGTCCCAGGTAATAATCATATTCAGCGCCATTTTGCAGCGACAGGTCATCGCTATCAATCCAGTCAATCAAGCTATCTGTTAGTGTCGCAGCCAGGCCGGCATCAACCCCGGCGAACTCTAACAGCTTGCGATAGAGTGCCTTCTGTTGATCAGGGTTGCTGGCTTCAGGTGACAGATTGTTTAGATTGAAGCAGCTTTGCAGATCGATTATCGCTGTGGAAATACTACCGCCCTCAATTGGAAAGGCGGCCATCTGTGTATTGAAAAGGTTGATATCGTTCAGGTCATCGTATTTATTGGATTGATCCAGGTCGAGCCTGAGTAATTCGCGGCTAACGTCTACTGCTGCATGGTTATATATTAGCGTCTGATCCAGACGAAGAATATTGGCGGTGCGTTGTGTGTCGAAATTTAAGTGGTCGAGCAGTGAAACCGCGACGATCGTGGCCAGTGAAACCACCAGCATGGCCGTGATTAGCGCAACGCCCTGTTGTTTGTGCAACATCATTTTGCCACTACCTGCACCAGTCGCGTTATACTGCCCCAGTCGCCGAGTTCCAGGGTTATTTCAATTGCGCGTGGTAATGTCGCGGGATTGCTACCCGTTAGAACATTGTCGGGTGGCCAGTTATCTGACCACGCTTCTGAGGTATCACTGCTTAAAAAACGAAAAGAGAGTTTACTTACATTGGCAATTAGCTGACGTTCAATTTTCTGTTCATCATCTGCTCGATCTACATAGGGCCAGTGGGTGCGAACCAGCTCATCTTCCTCCAGGTGATAAGCCACGCGTTGCAGGCTGCTACGAGGCAGGCCTGCAAAATTAGATACACCACTTCGGGTAAACTCAATACTGTAGTCGAGATTTTGTGTTGTGAGCTTATGTAGTTGGCCACCAAGAGCGTCGTTGCCGTCACGATTACTCAGTTGTTCCAGGTCGCTAGTTAGATTGAGCATACTGATTTGTAGCTGGCGTAATCTTTCAAGTTCATTTTCGGTGCGGGTTTTACTGTTGATTACGGATTGTAGGCCGCTATAGGCCAGTACCGAAACTACCGCGAACAGAGCGATTGCAATAACTACTTCAATCAGCGTAAAACCCTGTGTCTGTTTTCTATTGTCAGGGAATGCCATTACTCGGTTGCCTCGGGTTTGGCGACAAAGCCCTGTACAGAGGTAATATTCTGTTTGCGGTCATCATCCAGGTAGACGGTGACTTTCACACCGCGCATCGGTGCATTTTCATCGCTGACTTTCTCAACTTCAAGTGTCCAGAACCATTCGACCCCTGCCATCTCGCTCGACTTGTGCGTTTTGCCCAGGTCGGGCCATTTGGGTTGAAGTTTGAGTCGTACTATTTCATTGATAGCGACATAATGTGCCAGGGTTTTGTTTTTGAGTATGCCGGCAGAATGTGTGTGATTGCCAGAGGCCTTGATAAGTGATGCAAGGGCGATAGCAATAATGGTCAGAGCAACCATGACTTCAATTAGTGTAAAGCCGTTTATGCGCTTATTCATCGAGGCGTTCTTGCGTAAGGATTCCCTGGGGCAGACCATGAAGGAATTTTTCAATGTCGGTGCCTGGAATGCGTAAACGAATTTCAAAAGCAGGGGTTAGCTCGGAACTGGAAAGCAAAAAAACCTGGGGTCGGATTTTTTCAGACTCTGGAGTGACCTCGGGTAATAAATGACTACCAATGGTTTCGAGTTCGCTTTCTTTTTCTTCAGGTTGTGGATCGTCTTCCTGGGAATCGAGTAAGTCCACTGGTAACTGTTCAATATAAAGGTCCAGCTCATAGGCTTCATCTAGCTGGCGACTATGTAAGAAGCGACTGTTGCGGATGTCGATCCATCCTTCTTCGGCGGTATCGTATTGCATAAAGCGATAACCACTTTTATAAAATCTTACACCATACTCCTGGCCACGAATAACTGCCTGTTCCTGGGTAAATTCCATGAGCTGCTTTAAACGCAATATTTCCTTCTGTGCTTCATCTTCATCACTAGTGCCGGCCAGCCTGAGCACCATTACCGAAACGCTAATACCGACAATGACGATCACCACCAGGATTTCGATGAGTGTAAATCCCCTGGTTCTGCTAGGTGAAAATTTACCGGAATGAATCATCTGGCGGAATGCAGACGCAGCTTATTCCCAGTTACCAATGTCGGCATTGGCACCTTCACCACCTTCTACACCGTCGGCACCCAGTGAGTAAATGTCGACCTCACCATGTTCGCCCGGGCTCAGATAAATGTAATCACGCAGCCAGGGGTCTTTCTGTAATTTTTTAATATAGCCGCCTTCCTGCCAGTTAGCAGGTACCGGATCTGATGAAGGTTTGCTAATCAGAGCTTCTAGTCCCTGATCTGTGGTAGGGTAGGTGAAATTATCGAGTTTGTATAAATCCAGAGCGCTTTCAAGAGACTGGATATCGCTTTTTGCTTTTGTAATACGTGCTGTGTCTGTTTTACCCATAAATTTAGGTGCAACAAAGGTTGCCAGAATGCCAATGATGACCACAACCACAATAATTTCGATTAGCGTAAATCCCTGTTGTTTGAAAGACATGCTTCTCACGAATAGCTCCAGTGTGAATGATTAGTTAAACTTCGTGGCAATATCATACCAGATGGCAGAATAATCGCCTATGACCGACATAGTACAACAACTCAGGCAACAGAAAGCATGGATAGTTCTCATGCTGTTGTGTTTTTTAATTCAGTTTTTGCAGCTGGTAGACTGGTTTAATTTTGATCGGCAGCGAATACTGGATGGTCAGTGGTGGCGCTTACTGACGGCTCACATAACCCATAGTGGCTGGCCGCATTTTTTTCTGAATATGGCAGGCCTGTTTATGGTCATGCTGTTTTTTTCAGCTTACCGTTCCTGGCGTTTCTGGGCAGGATCGGTCGTTGCAATGTCCCTGCTGATTAGTATTGGTCTGATACTGGATCAGCAGCTGGATCGATACGTCGGTTTTTCTGGTGTGCTGCATGGCTTGTTTATTATTGGAGCATATTACGAGTACCACCGTTATAAGCTCAGTGGACTGGTGTTGTTATTGCTAATAACGGGCAAGTTGCTGTGGGAACAATTGTTTGGTCCTTTGCCTGGTTCTGAGTCGATGGTTGATGGGCGGGTGGCGATTAATGCGCATTTCTATGGCGGGTTAGCTGGCGGGTTGATCATTGTGATGCAGTTTTTGCGTAAACAGTAAGTGGATTCTATTGCATCAGATCGTTCATATTGATAATCGGCAGTAGAATCGACAGTACAATTACTAGCACGATGCCACCCATGGCGACGATTAACAAAGGCTCGAACAAGCCCATAAAGGTCGCAATGAGAACCTCGAGTTCTCTTTCTTGTTGAACCGCTGCTTTTTCCAGCATGTCTTCAAGGTTACCAGAGGTTTCACCGCTGGAAATCAGGTGCAGGGTCATCGGTGGGAACAGTTTACTTCTGTCCAGTGCGGAATAAATACTAGAACCTTCCCTGACTCGGTCAGCGGCATCAATGACCGCTGCGCGCATCGGCAGGTTAGTCACCACCGGTGCGGCGAGTTGCAATGCATCGAGTACTGGCACACCACTGGAAGAGAGGATGCTCAAGGTGCGAGAAAAACGCGCCGTGTTGAGACCTCTGACCAGTTTTCCAATGACCGGCAAGCGCAGTAATAACAGGTGGAACGCATGCTTGTTGCTGGGAATGGCAAGAAAACGCTGTGCGATAAAAATGGCGACGATAATATCCAGTAATAGAAACCACCACCAGTCTTGTAAAAATTCGCTGAGCCAGATCATGGCACTGGTAATGCCCGGCAATTCCTGTCCCGAAGTATCAAAAACTTCTACAATTTGCGGCACGACAAACATCAGTAAGCCGGTAACCACCAGAAATGCCATTACCGTAAGGATAGCCGGGTAAATCGTTGCCTGGGCAATTTTCTGGCTCATCTGCTGGCGGCTTTCGGTGTATTCCGCGAGACGGTCAAGCACAATATCCAGGTGGCCTGATGACTCACCTGCCGCTACAGTGGCGCGATAGAGTTCGGGAAAAATTTTTGGAAAATCTGATAAACCGGCTGCCAGGGTATGGCCTTCGAGTATTTTAGAGCGCAGGGCGAATATCATGCTCTTAATGCGCGGCTTTTCAGTTTGTTGCCCAACCGCGGAGAGCGCTTCATCAAGGGGTAAGGCGGCACGCACCAGGGTTGCTAGCTGGCGTGTAAACAGTGCCAGTTCAGTGGCGCTAATACCACGACGAGACAGGCGTACTGGCTGGGTGGCGTTTTGTTTTTTGTCCTGCTTTGCGGCGGTGTCAATCTGCAATGGCATGAGGCCGCGTTCACGTAACTGCTGGCGCACCTGACGAGCTGTGTCGCCTTCAATAACGCCTTTTTTTTCGTGACCTTTCGGGTCGAGGGCGATGTATTCAAATGCCGCCATAAGTGATTAATCTTCCCGGGAAACCCGTAAGACTTCTTCAAGTGAAGTCGTACCGCTGAGAACCAGGCGTCGGCCGTCCATGCGCAGACTACTACTGTAAGTGCGCGCATGTTTTTCCATTTCCTGTTCGCCAGCGCCATCGTGAATCATCTGATGCAATTTTTCATCGATCGGTATCAGTTCATAGACGCCAGTTCGGCCGATAAAACCAAGGTGATTACATTCATCACAGCCAACAGGGCGATAAATTTGTGGAGCCTCGTTGGCGGATACATCCAACCATTGGCATTCGCTTTCGCTGGCAGTGTGCCCCTCTTTACAGTGAGGACAGAGTTGGCGAACCAGGCGTTGAGCCAGTACGCCAATCAGGCTGGAGGCCAGCAGGAAAGGCTCAACCCCCATGTCACGGAGTCGTGTGACTGCGCCAATGGCGGTATTGGTATGAAGTGTAGAGAGTACCAGATGGCCAGTTAAACTGGCCTGTACAGCAATTGAGGCGGTTTCAAGGTCACGTATTTCACCGATCATAACCACATCAGGGTCTTGACGAAGAATGGCTCGCAGACCCTTGGCAAATGTCATTTCCACCTTGGTGTTGACCTGTGTCTGACCAATGCCATCAAGATAATATTCGATGGGGTCTTCTACTGTGAGAATATTACGGCTCTTGTCATTGAGCCGAGTTAACCCGGCATATAGGGTTGTTGTTTTACCTGAGCCGGTAGGGCCTGTGACCAGAATAATGCCATGGGGATGGTGCAGTAAATCGTTGAGATTATCCCGGTCTTTTTCTGACATTCCGAGGTGCTGTAAGTTGAGCCGTCCTGCCTTTTTGTCGAGTAGACGTAATACGATGCGTTCGCCATGCCCCGAAGGCAGAGTGGATACACGCACATCAACAGAGCGTCCGGCAACTTTGAGTGAAATACGACCATCCTGTGGCAGGCGTTTTTCGGCAATATCCAGCTTAGCCATGACCTTGATACGTGAAATAACCAGGGGGGCAATATTGCGTGGCGGCTGGAGGATTTCACGTAGCACGCCATCAACACGAAAACGGATTCGCATACGGTTTTCGAAGGCTTCGATATGGATGTCTGAGGCGTTGATTTTGATCGCTTCAGTAAGCACGGCATTAATCAGTCGAATAATCGGTGCATCATCTTCAGCTTCCAGCAGGTCTTCCGGCTCTATGGTTTCTGCGAGCTGGTCCAGGTCAAGCTCGTCACTGACGCCTTCCATCATCGCCATGGCCTGATCAGAATCCTGCTCATAAGTTTGTGCGAGTAAAGCATCAAACTGTTCAGGACTGATCTGGGATAACTCCAATGGTTTTTCAATGATGCGTCGAACTTCAGCAATGCTCAGGGGGTTGAGCTTTCCGTGATATAAGACCTGAGCCGACTGTTCAGTGATTTGCCCCAGCATTACGCCATGCCGCTTGGCGAAAGCATAAGATACGCTGCGCGATGTCAGAGGACCTTCATCAGGTACTACATCTGTGGTGTCGGTGTGCTCAGTATTACTCAAAGTCTTCATTGGTGACTGTGCTGTCCTGGTTCTGATCAGTTTTCGACTGATTGCGTTTTATCATTTCTTTGAGTGGAGGCAACAATGGTGAGCTTTCTTCCTTGAGTAATCCAAAACCTGATTTGTCCGCTTTAATTTGCTGGGCTCGCAGGTAGTTGTATTTCTGGTTGGTCTGGTGAGCCGCATCATTAGCGTTGCGCATAATGCTGGGGCGCATAAATACCATCAGATTCTGCTTTTCTTTCGTGGTGCTGTGTGAACGGAACAACCAGCCAAGTAGCGGGATATCCCCCAGCAACGGAACCTTCGAGACCTGGTCGCGAAGGGTGTCGTCGATTAAGCCACCAAGAACCAGAATTTCACCGTCTTCTACCAGCACAGAGGTTGTAATTGATCGTTTATTGGTAATCAGGTCTCCGGATGACGATGAGGAAGCGGCTACATTGGAGACCTCCTGGTCAATTTCAAGCTTAATGGTGTTACCTTCGTTTATCTGTGGCGTTACCTTGAGTGTGATACCTACGTCCTGGCGCTCAATTGTTTGAAACGGATTAGAGGCACCGCTACTTGCAGTGGTGAATGAACCGGTAAGAAACGGTACATTCTGTGCGATGACAATTTCGGCTTCCTGGTTGTCCATAGTCACTATACTTGGTGTTGAAAGTATATTGGTTGCTGCATCAGCAGAAAGTGCTTTCAGTAGAAAGGCAAAGCGGGTGCCGCTGTCACGACCGGCACCAATGGTGATGCCATCACCTAGTGCATTTGCAATGGTTGAGCCATCACCGCTAAATAAACCGATAATACCGGATGCGCCGCCAAAATTACTGGCACCGATGGGAGTGCTGCTTTCACCATCTGTATCACCACCAATGACAAATTGAGATGACAGTTCCTTGCCCAGGTTATTGGAAATTTCCGCAATAATTGACTCAACCAGTACTTGTGCGCGACGAATATCCAGCTGGCGAATAATTGATTTCATGCGCCGAACGACATCAGGTCCTGCTGTAATAATGAGCGCATTCGTTGCCTCGTCAGCCTGAATGTCGACATCTGCTTTTGACGATTGAGCGACGGCTTTTTTTGCGGTGCCTTTCTTTGTTGTCTGATCCTGACTTGCCTGAACGCCGGTCAATATTTTCACCAGATCTTCTGCTTTGGCATATTTCAGGTAAATAACGTGCGTGTTGCCCGCTTCATTTTCCAGCGGTGTGTCGAGGTGGGCAATGGTGGCGCGTATTTTTAATCGTGCTGAGCGTTCGCCATTCATTAAAATGCTATTCGTACGGTCATCAGCAGCCAGTGTTATCTGCTTTGTAGCAGGTGCTTTGCCACCAGAGGAAGATGATGATTCCAGTGAGTTCAGAATGCGTACCAGCTCGGATGCAGATGCATGTTTTAGTGGAATGATTTCAAGCTCATCGCTTTCCGGACGATCAATGCTCTGAATGATCTGGATAATTCGATTTATGTTTGCTGCGTGGTCGGTAATGATTAATGTATTTGTTGGATTATATGCCGCCAGATGTCCTTGTTGAGGAACCAGAGGGCGTAGTATGGGTACTAGCTGTGCCGCCGGCACGTGATCCATGGTGAGTACTTTGGTGACCAGTTCATCACCAGCAATTTTCTGCCGTGTGATGAGAGGAATCGGCCCCTGTTTGGCATTGACTTCGGGAATGATCTTAATGATATTGTCGACAGGAACTGCGGCATAACCATGTACCTGTAATACCGAAAGGAATACTTCGTAAACTTCATTGGCCGACATGGTTTTTGAAGAAATTAACGTGACCTTTGCTTTTACTCGAGGGTCGACAACAAAATTTTTACCGGTAAATTTTGAAACCGTGCTAATCAGTGCGCGAATATCCGCTTCTTTCAGGTTTAATGTGATCTGGTCATTCTGTTGTGCAATTGCGCTGCTATTGATATTCAGAGCGCCAAGCAACATGATAAATAATACAAACCACAGTCTTCGCGGCATTGGAATGGTTGCCCTGAAAAAGCTGGAGTGGTGCTTAAGTTGTCGCAACATAATTGTTGTGTCCTGATGTCTCTAAATTTATTTACTGGATCTGGTCTTGTGCAGATTCATTTATGGTATATCCACTTGCAGTGGGATTTCTGCGCCATCGCGTAAAATGGTTACGCTGACGCTCTTGGCGGTTTGTAAATTTCTTAATGCTTTAAGTCCCTGTGCGGGGTTACTAAGTTCCACACCGTTAACTGAAAGAATAACATCATTATCCTGTAAGCCGACACTGTCAAACAGACTTCTATCGCTTTGGGCCTGTAACCGGTAGCCTCGTAATTTGCCATTTTCTTTATAAGGCATAGGGATGGCGTATTTTCCAAAGGAAGTTGGGTTTTTGAGTATATCTTTGCGGATATCAGATAAGCGTTGGCCTGGTGATGAACTGTTACTGGCATTATCGTGTTTGCTTGGTGTGTTTTGAATTAAACTGTCATCGTAGTCTTTTAGCATGCGAAGGGTTTCGAGCTTGCCATTTCGGCTAAGAATAACCCGGTCACTGTAAATTTCTTTTATGCTGGCGCTGGCCACCTTATCGCCAATAGTGTAGCTGTCTTCCCTGCCACCTTTACCCTGTGAAATAATGACGGTTGCCAGCTCCATGGGTGTTGCTGCCAGAATACCTCTAAGTACCAGGTTTAATTTGGTTTCAGGCGCATTTTGGGCCGTAGGTTTTGGGGCAGTTTGTTGAAACTTTCCGAAAAGGTGGGCGTTACTCACATGGTTATAGTTACTGGACACAACGGAACTTCTATTTGTTGTATTAGGCGTGCTTCTGGGGGCGCTGGTTGCAGGGTCTTGTGGAATCAGTAGCCAGGTAATTTGTGATAGTGTGTAGCTGGATGCCAGAATCAGTAGAATACTAATGATAACAGGTAGTGTTTTATTGACTCGTGCCAGTGCAGCAGGGTTTGCCTGTAGAGACTTGATAAAGCTGTCCAGCGGAGTATTCATAGTGTTTGCATTATAAAAAATAGTGATGCCCGTTCCAATGGCTAATTATTTGTGAGTGTCTGTCCGCCGATGATGGCTTCTGGTGATGGATTGCTGAGCTTATTAGTATTGATGTTAGACAGTGCTTTATGCCAGCTAATGCTATCAGGGCTATGTGTTAACACACACATAGCCCTGAAAAGCAGTATCGCGCCTCACTAAATATTCCTTAAGCGCTATACCATATCCTTAAGGCCTTTAAGTGGTAGGACCTTAACGACTTTACGTGCTGGTTTGGCTTTGAACATCATTTCTTCGCCAGTAAATGGGTTAATACCTTTACGTGCTTTTACTGCAGGTTTCTTGATCACTTTGATCTTGAGAAGACCAGGCAGGTTAAAGAAGCCAGCACCTCGAGGTTTCAGGTTTTTCTCAATCAGACCAGACAGGCTATCCAGCACAGCTGTAACTTCTTTGCGACTTAGCTCAGTTTCAGCAGCAATGTGATTCAGGATTTCACTTTTGGTAGGTGGCTTTTTTACAGCAGTGGCTGCAGCCTTCTTTTTGGCTACTTTTTTCTTTGCAGCTTTCTTTTTAACCGCCATACTAGAATGCTCCTATGGTTATTGGTGTAATAAGTTGTTTTAAATAATCCAGAAAACGATTCTGTGCCTGAATTGTTAGTGCTTTTGCGCTGTAATACAAGGGTTTTTGTTAAAAAGATTAAGAAAATATGCCTGATTTTACTTATATAACAGCATTTACCGTGGGATTGCTCGGAGGAGTGCACTGTGTTGGCATGTGTGGAGGCATTGTTGGTGCGCTTGGATTTGCTATACAGTCTCCCGAAAATCAGCAAAAGACACCGAGAAATGGCCTTCTATCTCTGTTGTTTGCTTACAATGCTGGGCGTATTTTGAGTTATACCCTTGCCGGTGGTCTCATGGGTGGTCTGGGCTGGCTGGTTTCTGTGTGGACAGAAATTCAGATGCTTCAAATATTTCTACAACTGTTAGCGGCGTTGTTTATGTTGCTCATGGGGCTTTATATTTCAGGCTGGTGGATGGGCTTGAATTATGTGGAAAAGGTGGGCGCTCATGTCTGGCAGCATATACAGCCAATAGCACAAACACTGTTACCGGTTAAATCTGTATCAGGGGCCCTGATGCTGGGTGGCTTGTGGGGCTGGTTGCCCTGTGGTCTGGTATACAGTGTGCTGGTATGGTCTGTAGCAACCGGTGATTTTATTCATGGCGCATTATTAATGCTGTTTTTTGGTCTGGGGACTTTACCCAATCTGATTGCGATGGGGCTGTTTGCTAACCAGTTAAAGGTTTTGGTGCAAAAACAGGCGATTCGAAACCTGGCAGGTATAATGGTTATTGGTTTCGCTATCTGGAACTTGTGGCTGGTGATTAGTGCGGGTTTTTAGACGGCATAATAAAATCAGATAATCACCCGGGTGGATGAATGTTGAAACAGTTTTTTTTGGATGTTTTTACCGTGGACTAAATCGGTACAGGATGGATTAACTTTAAACTGTTTTTCCAGAAAGTGACAGATATGTCGATTTGCCTGATCATTGACCGGTGCTGCCATGCTAAACAATTTGAGTTGGTTGTGCTTTAGATTTCTCCGAAACGTTGTTTACTTGATTTGGTTCGTACCTTGAATGCGAAGTGTCAGGTCGTTTTCCTGCCATAGATAAAATGGCGAGTTTACAGGCTGATGCCGAAAACACTCGCAAAAATATAACGAATAGAATATTGCACAAACATCAGCGAGATAATGGCAAATATCGGCGAAATATCCATTCCACTTATCGGTGGAATGAGTTTTCTGAAGTGTTTTAAAATGGGAAAAGTCAGGCTGTTAAGTAAACTGGACGCCGGGTTGTAAGGGTCCGGATTTACCCAGCTAAGAATCGCTTGAATAATAATCCCATACAGAAAAATACTGAGTATAAGTATCAGTGTCTGGCCCAGGGAAACCACGCCTATGGCCACAGGATTGAAGGTTTGGAAAACCACCATGGTTTTTATGCACAGTACCAGAAATGCTAGTAATAAAGTCGCCATATCGATGCCGCCAAAACCGGGGATAATACGACGTAGCGGTTTAACCGGCGGGTTGGTTATTTTCACGATAAACTGTGAAATCGGGTTATAAAAATCGGCGCGTACCCATTGTAGTAACAGGCGAATCAGTAGTGCAGTGGCATAAAGTTGAAACAGGATGTCGATTAAAAATACAAATGGGTTCATGATTTATAAGCCTAGTTTTTTCCCAGTTCATCTGCCAGTTCGATGGCACGGTCACGAGCAGCGGTAAGAGCCTGCTCAACAATTTTCTGAAACTGACTGTTTTCAAATGAGGCGATTGCTGCTGCGGTTGTGCCGCCTTTGGAGGTCACTTTGGCACGTAATGATGCGGGTTCGTCCTCTCCCTGCATTGCCATCTGGGCAGCGCCCAGTGCTGTTTGTCTGGCCAGCAGGCTAGCGCTCTGTGGATCCAGTCCCAGAGAAACGCCGGCCTCCTGCATTGCTTCCATCATGAGGAAAAAATAGGCTGGGCCGGAGCCTGAGACAGCCGTTACCGCATCTAACAGGGCTTCGTCTTCAACCCAGAGCGTAATGCCAGCCGCTTTTAAAATAGTTTCAGCGAGCTGGCTTTGTTGCTCGCTGCATTGCTGATTAGCAAACAGACCCGTTGCGCCTGACTGTATCAGTGCCGGGGTGTTTGGCATGCAGCGCACAATGGCCATATTGCTGCCCAGCCAGCGATCAATATCTGTGGAACGAATGCCCGCGGCAATTGAAATAATGAGTACAGAACGATTTATGTTTTCTACAAGCTGCTGGCACACCGAATGCATCAACTGGGGTTTAATTGCCAGTATGATGACAGCTGCATCACTAATAGCGGCAATATTATCGGTGTGGGTATTTATGCCATAGGCCTGTTGTAACTGTTGCAGTTTGGCGTTATCAGGATCGGTTACTGTGATGTAATCAGCGGGATATTGTTGGCTGATCAGTCCGCCAATCAGGCTATTGGCCATATTTCCGCCACCGATAAAACATATTTTATTGTTCATAATGGATTGTTTAATTGCAAAAGTTCATGACATTATAGGGGGTATTTGCATCAGGCTTAAGTGTTTCGTGCGCCAAAAATTGCGGTGCCGATTCTTAACAGGGTTGTACCTTCGGCAATCGCTGCTTCCATATCACCTGACATGCCCATCGAAAGTGTGTCGAGTTGTGGGTATTTTTGTTGCAGCTGTTGATAGGTGTTGTAAAGTTGTGCAAATGTTTTTCGTTGCGCTTCCAGGCTATCGAGTTTTTCAGGAATTGCCATCAGGCCTCTTAGTTTAAGGTGTGGAAGTAGCCGTATTTTTTCTATTACTGGTTCCAGTTCAGATAGCTCAAGTCCGGATTTGGAGTCCTCATGGCTGATATTGACCTGTAAGCAGATATTTAAAGGCGCCAGTGATTCAGGGCGTTGCTGACTAAGTCGTTGTGCTATTTTGAGTCGGTCTACACTGTGGACCCAGTCAAAATTTTCTGCAATATCCCGTGTTTTATTGGATTGAATGGCGCCAATAAAATGCCAGATAAGGGGTAAGTTGCGTAATGCCTGAATTTTTTCCAGCGCTTCCTGTAAATAATTTTCACCAAAATCGCGCTGACCTGCTTCATATGCCTGCTGAATATAATCAGCCGGTTTAGTTTTGGAAACCGCTAAAAGCTTAATCTGTGATGGATCATGTTGATATTGCTGGCAAATTCCTGCAATCTTGTGGTGAATTTGCTGCAGATTCTCTGTAATATTTACACGAGATGTTATTGCGCTGGGCATAGGTTTGAAGCCTGCTAAATAATTGACTATAAATAGAATACCCGTTTTGGTGAATATATCGCACTAAAAACTGATCAGGGTGACATAATTGTCCTATGAAGGACTAACCTCTTTCAAGCGAAAGCCAATGAATAAACTGGTATTTCCGCGTAGCGTTCCTGGGGAGAACTAATGGATATTGCACAACTACTGGCGTTTGGTGTGAAAAATGGCGCATCAGACTTGCATCTTTCGGCCGGCCTGCCTCCTATGATACGTGTGGATGGTGATGTGCGACGCATTAATGTCGACGCGATGCCCCATGAAGAAATTCATGCCATGGTGTATGACATCATGAACGATAAGCAGCGTAAAACCTTTGAAGAGTACTGGGAGTGTGATTTCTCCTTTGAAATTCCCGGGCTGGCGCGTTTTCGCGTGAATGCATTCAACCATAATCGAGGAGCGGGTGCGGTTTTCAGGACCATACCTTCAAAAATATTGACTCTGGAAGAGTTGAATGCACCAAAGATTTTTGAAGAAATTGCCGCAACCCCCAGAGGTATTGTCCTGGTTACTGGGCCGACAGGTTCAGGTAAATCAACTACACTGGCGGGTATGGTGAATCATGTAAATGAAAATGATTACGGCCATATTTTGACTATCGAAGACCCGATTGAATTTGTTCATGAAAGTAAGAAATGTCTGATGAATCAGCGTGAAGTACATCGTGATACGCTGGGGTTTAGTGAGGCACTACGTTCAGCACTTCGTGAAGACCCGGATGTTATTCTGGTCGGCGAGATGCGTGACCTTGAAACAATCCGGCTGGCATTATCTGCGGCAGAAACCGGTCACCTGGTTTTTGGTACATTGCATACCAGTTCGGCGGCAAAAACTGTCGACCGTATTGTTGATGTATTTCCAGCAGCTGAAAAAGATATGGTACGAGCGATGCTATCTGAATCATTACGTGCGGTTATCTCTCAAACCCTGTTGAAAAAAGTCGGCGGTGGACGTGTAGCGGCACATGAAATTATGATTGGTACACCCGCAATCAGAAACCTGATTCGAGAAAATAAAATTGCCCAGATGTATTCAGCAATACAGACCGGACAATCAGTTGGTATGCAAACGCTGGATCAGAACTTAAAAGAGTTGGTAGACCGCGGTATTATTACTAAAGATGATGCTCGAACAAAAGCGGTTAATAAGGACGCATTTTAAAGAGCCTGCGATTTAGCTAGAAACATTCCTGGAGCCGATTGTGCCAGACATTAAAACTATAAAGGTGCGGAGTTAAAAATGGATAGAGATAAGGCCATACGATATATGCACGACCTGCTGCGAATGCTGGTCCAGAAAGATGGTTCAGACCTTTTCATAACCGTTGGTGCGGCACCGTCTATGAAGGTCGATGGAAAAATGACACCGCTGTCTAACCAGTCGTTATCTCCGGCACATACTCAGACATTGGTTCGTTCTATTATGAATGATAAACAGCTGGGTGAGTTTGAATCGAGTCAGGAAGTGAATTTTGCTATCAGTCTTCCCGGTGTATCACGCTTTCGTGTGAATGCATTTACCCAGCGTGGTTCCATGGGTATGGTATTACGTGTGATCCGATCTGAAATCCCGAAATTCGATGAGCTTAATTTGCCTGAAGTGTTACAGGATATTGCGATGACCAAAAGGGGGCTGGTGGTGTTTGTTGGCGCAACAGGCTCTGGCAAATCAAGCTCGCTTGCTGCCATGATAGGCTACAGAAATGAAAATTCATTTGGACATATTATTACCATTGAAGACCCTATCGAATTTGTTCATCAACACAAGAACTGTATTGTGACTCAGCGAGAAGTGGGTGTTGATACAGAGTCATACGATATTGCATTAAAAAACACCTTAAGGCAGGCGCCTGATGTTATTCTGATCGGTGAGATTCGTGATCGTGAAACAATGGAATATGCCATTGCATTTGCAGAGACAGGGCACCTTTGCCTTAGCACGCTTCATGCGAATAGTACGAACCAGGCGTTAGATCGAATTATTAACTTTTTCCCAGAAGAAAGACGTCCACAATTATTAATGGATTTGTCACTTAATCTTAAATCGGTGATTTCGCAGCGACTAATTCCTCTTAAAGGTGGTGAAGGGCGAATACCGGCGGTAGAGGTGATGCTTAATACGCCATTGATGTCTGACCTGATCTTTAAGGGTAATGTGCATGAAATGAAAGAGTTAATGTCGAAGTCGAATGAGTATGGAATGATAACCTTTGACCAGTCGTTATTTCATTTGTATGAAGATGGATATATTACCTATGAAGATGCATTGAGAAGTGCAGATTCAATAAATGATCTGCGCCTGCGGATTAAACTGAAAGGTAAGAATGCACAGGGTGCGGAGGATCTGATGTCAGAAGTATCTGGTTTGAAGATGGAAGAGGATGAAACGGAAAAAGGTCGTCATCGTTTACGATAATGTAAAAGAGTCTGAGTGAAAGTATGAATTTGCAACCGTATCTTAAATTAATGGCAGAACGTGGTGGGTCTGATATTTTTTTCACCACAGGTGCCCCCGTTAGTATGAATATCGAGGGCAAGATGCACCCTATCGGTAAAACTTCATTAGAGCCGGGGATGACTAAGGAAATTGCCTATAGCATTATGGATGAAAACCAGAAAATGGGTTTTGAGGCGACCATGGAAATGAATCTGGGTATGTCGATTAAAGATGTTGGTCGTTTCCGCGTCAATGTCTATACCCAGCGTGGCGAAGTGTCTATGGTTATTCGTTATATCAAATCGGATGTACCGAGTCTTCAGGCATTAAACCTGCCATCGAAACTTGAGGAGCTGGTGTGTTTGAGAAAGGGACTGGTATTGGTGGTTGGGGCTACAGGTTCAGGTAAGTCAACAACACTGGCATCGATGATTAATTATCGAAGTGAAAATATGCCAGGTCATATTTTGACAATAGAAGACCCAATCGAATACATGTTTGATCATAAAAAATCGATTGTTGGACAACGTGAAGTTGGACTGGATACTTTGTCTTATGAAAATGCTTTACGTGAGGCGATGCGAGAAGCACCCAATGTTATTATGATCGGTGAGGTGCGTGACAGGGAAACCATGGAAGCGGCAATACAATATGCTGATACGGGTCACTTGTGTCTCAGTACTTTGCACTCAGTTAATGCAAACCAGACGCTCGACCGTATTCTGAGTTTTTTTCCGCCTGACTCGCGAAACCAGATTTTAATGGATCTTTCACTTAATCTTCAGGCAATTGTTTCGCAACGACTGGTGACTGGATTAAATGGAAAGCGTGTTGCAGCGATAGAAATTCTGATCAACTCTCCTTATATTTCTGAATTGATTCGTCGCGGTGATTTCCATGAAATTAAGGCGATTATGGAAAAAGGTGAGGCAGACGGTATGCAAACATTTGATCAGTCACTATATCAATTATTTCAGGATGGAAAAATTGATATTAAGACAGCATTGTCTTATGCCGATTCTCGCAGTAATCTTGAATGGAAAATTAATTTTGGTGGTGGTGTAGCAGATGCAACGGCTTCAAAGGATGATGAGCCGCTGGAATTTCCTTCTTCTAATGATGAGCTTCCAGAAGTTAAATAACAGTAAAGCCTCTGATTAATTTAATTTTATAGAAGTTGACTAGCGGCCCAATGTGCAAATGTTCATTGGGTTTTTAGTTTGTGATTAATGATAATAAAGTAATCGCAAAACAGCAATTTACGAGAAATACCAGGAAGTTACTGCGATAGCGGCTATGAAACCGGCAAAATCAGCAGCTAATCCGGCTTGCACTGCATAATATGTATTTCGAATTTTCACAGCACCGAAATAGACGGCGAGTACATAGAGAGTCGTTTCTGTAGAGCCAAACATGACTGCAGCAATTTTAACAATAATGGAATCAGAGCCATGTGTTGCAATCAGTTCAGCAAGTATGCCAACTGAGCCGCTACCTGTTAGTGGGCGAATTATTCCCATTGGAATGACTTCTGCAGGAAAACCAAAAAGATTTGCGATAGGTGAAAGTAACAGTAGTAGATAGTCCAGTGCACCGCTGGCACGAAACATGGCAATCGCAAACAGCATTGCAACCAGGTAGGGAATTATATTAACAGCAATATCGAATCCTTCTCTGGCGCCATCAACGAACACTTCATAGACCGAAACGCCTTTCTTGAGACCATGAGATACGATGATTAAAATCAACAAAGGAATAATCAGATTGCTTAGTTGCTGCATCATGAGTTCCTTCTGGCGTAGTATCTGGCGACAATAATTGCAACGACGGTAGAGCAACTTGTAGCAAGGATGATAGGTATAATAAGCTCAGATGTCTGGGTTCCCATTAATGCGATCAGGGTCACCGGAGGAAGTAGCTGTACACTGGATGTATTAAGAGCCAGGAACATGCACATTTCATCACTGGCTTTTTCTTTGTTTGTATTCAGAGCTTGTAGCTGCTGCATGGCTTTTATACCTAGTGGTGTGGCGGCATTACCAAGTCCTAATACATTAGCTGCCATATTCATGCTGATGCTTGCGAATGCAGGGTGATCTTTGGGAATGTTTGGAAATAACCAGCATAAAACAGGTTGCACAAATTTAACCATGAGTTTGATCATGCCGCTACTTTCTGCAATTTTCATCAGGCCAAGCCATAAAGCCATAATACCGATTAAGCCAAGAGCCAGCTTTGCAGCAAATTCAGCCATATCGAAAGCGCTTTGTGTAATGTCTTTTAATTTAATCCAGTGAACTTCTGGGAATATTAACGTGATCACGCGCGTATCTTTTTGAAGTATGCGTGCATTTAATAAAGTTGGGTTTCCGTTGGCTTTAGCAATCAGCTGTAGTTTGTCTGGACTATAATCATTTAGATGTATCTGTAACCTGGCCTTCGTATTTATAGAAGCAGTTAGCGGTATATTGTCATAATGTAATGTAATATCGTTGTTTGATGAAGCTGATTGTACGTATTTAAGTGTAACAGGCTGATTGTTATTATGAGTATTGAAAACTTCGTCACGGATATCCTGCCCTAAAGCGAACAGAATGCTTATAATGATTAAGCTGGCCCATATTTTATTTAGCATAAAACGATAATAAGGTAATTTCGAAAAATGTACAGAATTCTGTTGATCTGGATATTGTGTCTCGCCAGTAGTGTTGTTAGTGCCAATCGAGAAAGAGACTGGTCTAAGATGATTAATGATGTTCGTGACTCGATTGTTACAATACGTGTCGATGCTGTCAGAGCTTTTGATACAGGTGTAAATAATTCATCTCAGGCGAGCGGATTTGTAGTTGATGCAAAACAAGGGATTATATTGACTAATCGCCATGTAGTGCAATCAGGTCCAGTTATTGCGGAAGCTCTGTTTGCAAATCGAGAAGAAATTGAATTAAAGCCAATTTATCGAGATCCTGTACATGATTTTGGTTTTTTTAAATATGACCCGAATGCTCTGAAATTTATCAAGCCCAAAAGCCTGCCTATCAAGCCCAAGGAGGCAGTGGTAGGTAAAGAGATTAGGGTAGTCGGCAATGATGCGGGGGAGCAGTTATCTATTCTTGCGGGTACACTTGCTAGGCTTGACCGTAAAGCACCTTACTATGGCCGTGGTCGTTATAATGATTTTAACACCTTTTATTATCAGTCCGCTTCTGGCGTTTCTGGAGGGTCCTCCGGATCGCCCGTTCTTGATATACATGGAAATGTGATCGCGCTGAATGCCGGTGGATCTGTGAAAGCGGCATCAAGCTTTTTTCTGCCATTACAGCGGGTTGAGCGTGCGTTAAATTTGATTCAGAAAGATCTCCCCGTTACACGAGGAACTTTACAAACTACATTTGATTATGAACCTTATGATGAGTTGCGTAGACTGGGTTTACGAACTGAGATGGAAGCAAAATTACGAAAGGTCAATCACGGTTTTGGCATGCTAGTCGTAAGAAGAAGTTTACCAGAAAGTAGTGCGCATGGAGTGTTGAAACCAGGTGATATTATTATAAGAGGTGGCAAGCTTAATTCACCTTTAAAGTGGCTCAGGCGTTTTGAGGAGCTGGCGAAATTGCTGGATGAAAATGTTGATAATGAAGTTTCATTGTTGATTGAGAGAAAAGGGCGTCCTGTTGAAGTGAGGGTCTATGTTGATGATTTGCATAAGTTAACACCAGATCGCTATTTAACGTTTGGGCAGGCGATAGTTCATAATCTTTCCTATCAGCAAGCTCGGCATCTAAATTTACCTGTTGAAGGCGTTTATGTTGCTCAGTCAGGTTATCTGTTTTCTGCAGCAGGAGTGCCCAGAGGAGCCGTAATAAAGGCAATTAATAAACAGCCGGTAAAAAATATTGATGACGTGGAAACAATATTAGCTGGGTTGGCAGATGGCGAGCAATCTGCAGTTCAATACATTACCTTCAAGGAGACACGGCGTAAGCATTTGTCGATAATGCGCATGGATCGTAAATGGTTTCCACTAAAAAAATGTTTTCGTGATGATCGCTTGGGAATATGGCCATGTGAAACATTGGTTGAGAATCATCAGAAGGAAATTGTTGATACTGCAAATGTAAAGTTTATTGAATATAAAGATAAACGAGCTAATAGATTGTCGTCATCTATCGTGATGGTGCAGTTTAATATTCCATATCATATAAATGGTGTGCAAGAAGCGCATTATGCGGGTGCTGGGTTGATTGTTGATGAAAAAGAAGGGTTGGTGCTGGTTGATAGAAATACTGTGCCAATGTCGCTTGGTGATGTCAGGGTGGTGTTTGCAGGTGCACTGGATATTCCGGGAGAAGTTTTATTTGTTCATCCTTTGCACAATCTAGCGATTATAAAATATGATCCCGGCCTATTGGGTGAGACAAAGGTTGAGCAAGCAGCACTGAACTATAGATCGCTTGAAGCGGGTGATGATGTATGGTTGATAGCGTTAAGGAATGATCAAGAGTTATTTATAGAAAAATCAAAAATATCATCTGTTGATTCGCTGGATTTTCCCTTGCCCAAGGTGCCAACATTCAGAGAGACGAACCTGGATGTTGTTAGTTTGCACAATGCTCCGCCAAGTCGTGGTGGTGTGCTTGCGGATAAGGAAGGAAATGTCATAGCATTGTGGATGAGTTTTGCCTATGGTTCTGGAAGTGAGCTTAAGCAGTATGAGTGGGGGGTTCCAGTTGATATCGTCGAAGATTTATTATCGCAATGGCGTTGTTGTGGAAAGTTTGATGTGCGTTCACTTGAGGTAGAATTGACGCCGCTGTCGATTGCTCAGGCGAGAAAGCTTGGGTTGTCAGATTCGTGGACTGAAAAGTTTCAGGATGCAGATTCCAAGCGTCAGGTGCTTGCTATTTCTCGGCGGGTTGCGGCAAGTGATGCTGCGGATAAATTACAGGAAGGTGATTTGATACTGACCATAGATGGAAAATTGATGCGTAATTATCGTGACGTAGAAGAAGCAAGTCAGAAGCAACAAGTTGAAGTGATAATAAATAGATTGGGTGTTGAGCATGCAATAGAAGTAAAAACACATAAGTTTGCTAATAATGCTGAGCAGTCAGTGGTGGAATGGTCCGGCGCGTTGATACAAACGCCGCATCGAGAGCTTTCGTTGCAAAGAGGGATTGAGCCTAGAGGTGTTTATGTGAGCTATGTTTTTCATGGTAGCCCGGCAAATCGCAGTAATTTGAGTGCGCTGTTAAGAATAGTAGAGTTTAATGGTGAGCTTGTTGATGATCTTGAACAGTTTATCGAGCTGGTAAAAAAATATCGGTCAGAAAAGTTTGTTCAACTTAAAGTACTTGATTTAATTAACAGAGAATCGGTGATTAGCGTTAAGCAAAACATGTATTATTGGCCAGGGAGAAAGGTTTCAAGGAATGCTGGAGAGTGGAGGCTTGAGTTGCTCTAGAATGAGAAATTAAATCGTCAGCAGTATACATAAAAAAGCCACAGACATTTTAGTGAATGTGGCTTTAGCAAGTCATAAAACAGGCGGCTTTTATAAATACAGAATACCTGAATGTTTGTTATGCTTTCTTTCTTCGGGCGATACCAGCGAGACCAATTACGCCAGTGCCGAATAACCATGCTGCTGCAGGCACAGGCACAACAGTTGTCGTGATCAGGCTTTCGCTTTCGCCGTCAACAAGAGTAAAATCTTCTGCCAGGCCTTTGGCGTGAATGCCTATTACCATATTGCCAGAGTCAATAGCACTAATCATTTCATTGAAAGTAATGCCTTCCCACATATTGAACTGGATATATAGAAAC
>JBFHVQ010000033.1:0-30350 GCA_041589455.1 Gammaproteobacteria bacterium
CATCCTCTTCTTCGCCACGCCAGATTGGAATCAGGCGGTTTTCATCGAGGCTGCTTTCCTTAACATGGCGCTTCTCAAACATGGCGGGCCATTCTTCATCCCAGGTTTTGCCATCGATGGCATAAGACACGGTGCACTTGGTGTCCGGGTTACGTTCGACTTCGCCGGCTTCACCTTTGAATACAGCGATCTGTTCGTGCCCCATAATATTTGCCGCGTCCTGGTGTACTGACTGGTAACCGGGGTGGAAAATCGCCTGAATCGAGTGAGGCGCATTTAGTGGGTTAATCATACGGCCAACGGTATGTAGGGGTGAGCGTAAGCCCAGGTAGGGACGTAGCTCAATAATTTCCTTGAGACGCTCGCTGATGGTCTGAATCGGCATGTAGCTAAAGTTATTTTTCTCGATCTGCTGTTTGGCGTGATCCAGTGTAGTGCTCATTTCAATCCCCAACGGCTTGAGCACTTCTGAGGTATACATACGGCCAGGTGTATGGCCTTCTGCGCCGTGCATACAAACACGAACACCATTGTCAGCCAGTAACAGGGCACTCAGCACATACCAGGGCGAATGACGACGTTTACCTGCATATGATGACCAGTCGAGGTCTGCAAAGGGACTGCTATCCTGTTTCAGGAAGTCACGAATGGCACGAACAAAACCCGCAACTTCTTCCGGTGTTTCTTCCTTCACGCGCAGTAGCATCAGGAAAGCCCCCAGCTGTTCTGCAGTGACATTGTCTTCAAGTACCATGGTCATGGCTTCATAAGCTTCATCAACTGTTAAGCTTCGTGAGCCGTTTTTGCCTTTACCCAGAATACGGATAAAGGGGGCAAAAGGATGTTCTTCTTGCATGCGAATCTCGATTAATCGTTGGAGAGGGCATTTTAAAGCCCTGGCAGAGAATGTAAAACCCAGTAATGCTGGGCATATTCGGAGACTTATATGGGGCTTAAACCATATTTATCAAGAGTATGATAAAACCCGCTATGGCTAAAATGGGGATAATGAAGCCCATCCAGTCGCTGCTACTGCCCTTGGGGGAGTTTTGAACGGCATGTTTCATACGTGGAAAGATAAAAACCATCAGTGCGATAATCAGTACCGCGCTACCAATTGCCATCCAGTCCATATCAATAATACCTTTTAAATATACTCATAATTTCTAATCTAAAATGAAACGCCCCGGTAAACCGGGGCGTCTGTACTACCGTTGGTAGAGAGAACAGACTAGTCGTCGCTACCAAATGCACCCAGCAGGTGTAGTAACGCCTGGAACAGGTTGAGTACTGACAGGAACAGACTCGCTGTTGCCATGATGTAGTTAGTCTCACCGCCGTGAATAATTGATGATGTTTCGTACAGGATCAGGCCGCTCATGATCACGACAATCGCCGCGCTGATGACCAGCTGCATAACAGGCATTTGCAGGAAGATATTGGCTAAGGCTGCAACCAGTACTACCATCAGGCCAACCATCAGGAAGCCACCCATAAAGCTGAAATCTTTACGTGTAGTCAGTGCATAGCCTGAAAGACCAAGGAAAATCACGCCTGTACCACCCAGAGCGGTCGAAACGACGCTTGGGTTGATTGCCATATAATGGTTAAGCACAGGAGCCAGACCCATTCCAAGTAGACCTGTGATAGCAAATAACACAGGGATACCCGCAGAAGAGTTAGCAGTGCGTGGCAGGGCAAACCAGAGTAGACCCAGAGCAACCAGGCTAAGTACCAGTGATACACCGTGTCCCAGATTCATCGACATGCCGACAAACGCCATCACGCCACTGAAGATCAGTGTCATAGATAGCAGCATGTATGTGTTTTTTAATACCTTGTTCGTCGCAAGAACGGATTCCTGTGAGCGGCTAATAGAGATATTTTGATCGTTCATTTATCTACCATTCCGTAATTAGTTGATTTGATATAGATTAACATTGTGTTTAAGACAATGAAAGTCAATACTTGGTTCCAGAAATATCTTAAGAAAAAAATCCCCAGAGGGCTAGTTTTACATGTTTTTTTCAGGTATTCTACCGCCCCTCAACGCAACGCGCTGAATCTGGAGAGATGACTGAGCGGTTGAAAGTACCGGTCTTGAAAACCGGCGTAGGTTTATCCCTACCCAGGGTTCGAATCCCTGTCTCTCCGCCATACATAAAAATAGGGCTCCCTGACCAGGGAGCCCTTTTTTTATGTATGGCGGAAAGCCCAGACTCCTTGAAAGAAGTCATTATTGAAAAAATCGTTGAGAGTGATTTTTAACATGGTACTGCTATCATGCACCATGGCTCTGTAGGGGCGGGGCGCGACAGCCTGAATAAAAAGTCGAAAGCATTTTTTGACGTGGTTGCCTCCTTTAACGTGCCCCGCAGGGGTGACGCACTGGAGGTGCTCCAGCTATCATTTTGTCCATATTAATAACGCACTAAGATGGCTTAAACCCTCGACCAGGTTCCACCTAATATGCTAGCTGGCGAATCAATATTGAAGAGCCCTGAAAGCTAAGTACAGATATCCTGCAAAGCAATACATTCAGCTAATTTAGTTGTGGTAACAAAAGCTAATTATTAAACATAGTTTTAGTCAGTAGGCTTAGTTTTGAAAATAACCATAAACTAATTAATTTACGGTCTCCTCTATAATTTCATAAGCTTTCATGGTTAATTTATAAATTTGCGGAAAGATTAAGTCAAGGATCTGATTTATCTGGATTTATTAGGCGAATTTTGGTAGTTTTCACCCAAACGAATTAACTATTACACTTACATTGGGGTCAGTGGCTTATGCCGGAACTATTCTCTGCCGATTGGGCCAGAAATTATCAGGAACTCTGGAATAGCAGTGAAGGTATTGCTGGACAGCTAAGTCAGTCCGGGTTTACCTCTATTGTTGGTTTTGGCGTGGATGGTGAAGACGCGCCCCGTGTTGTTTTCAAAATTGAAAATGGCAAAATTGTTGCTGCAGGTAAATCTGCAAACGGTGAATGTAACTGGGATCTACGTGCCAGCAGTGAAGAGTGGGCAAGCCTGGTTGCAAAACCGCCAGGGCTGATGAAGCTCGGTCTGGCTTATACCTCACGTAAGCTCAAGTTTGTGAAAGGTGATTATGCGGTGATGATTAAGGATCCCGGCCTTTCAACTGCTTTTGTTAAGTGCTTTGCGCTTATGGGTAAGGCGGTGGCCTAAGCCGCCGTCTATTTGCACTTAAAATCTCTGCTCAACTGTTTGAACTGATCCAGTTTTACTGGTCCTGGATCAGGCTCATATCTCAGTCGAATATATAATCGACTAATTAATTGAATCGAATCTTTCTTTTCTGGTAAAGCCTGAGCGGCCCGTTTTGCGAAATCTTCTGGCCCTTCGTAAGCGTGCCGGGTTATTCCTGCCTTTGCCAGTTTGCTACAGAACTTTTCATAAGTTGTTAAAACTGGGTCTCTGGGCTTTTCACGCTTCCATGGCTTTAATGTGGAAAGTACCAGAATAAACACAACCCCAAAGAATGCACCTGTCATGATCAGTAGTAGTTCTGAGAAGTCTATTTTACGTTTAGCAAAAGCTTCTAAAAGTGATTGCTGTAATTTCACATCATAGCCTACGACCCATTGCTTCCAGCGGTTATCGATAGCATCCCAGTAAAACAGTAGCTCTTTAGCCAGACCACGGTTTAATTGCATATGCAGTGGTCGAGGCTCATTATCACTTAAAGCGGCGTTTAAATTATTTTCAATCCTCTGTGGTGCAATTGCGGCTGTCGGATCAACACGTACCCAGCCTTTGTCCTGTAACCAGACTTCGGACCATGCATGTGCATCTTTTTGCCTAACGGTAACCACCTGATTAATCGGGTTGGTGGTGCCGCCCTGATAACCAAGGACAATTCTTGAGGGAATGCCAGCAGCACGCATCAACAGGCTAAAACTACTGGCATAGTGTTCACAAAAACCCCGTCGTGTCTGAAATAGAAATTGATCCACCGGGTCGAAACCAGGTGTCAGGGGAGGTTGCAAGGTATAGTAAAATTCTTGTTGCCGGTATATAGATAAGGCAGCTTGAATGATTTCTTCTGCAGAAGTGTATTGTTGTCGCAATTGTCGACCAAGCTGTAATGTTTGTGGGTTCGTGTTTGATGGTATTTTGAGTCCAGCACTCCTCTCCCAGGGGGAAATCTGTGGCTGGATTCTATAGTGTAAGGCAGAGCTTAGTTCATACTGGTATAGCTGGTTAATTTTTTGTGTTGTTCGTAATAAAAAGTCATTGGTGTATTTGACCTTGTCAGGGGTTTTAGTTGGTATGTCCAGTCCAAATAGCCATTTTCGTTGATGGGGTTCAAGGGTTACCTTATAGCTAATTGTTTCGCCTGAATGTTGAAGTTGAGGCGAGAGAGTAGGGTTGGATTTACCTTTTTGCCATTCACGACCATCAAAATACCACAGCACCAGCCCTCGCCAGTATAGCTGCTCCTGTGCTGGCATGCGGTTTTCAAAATTGACCCTGAATGCCAGTTCATTCGACTGTATCAGCTTCGAAATATTTCCTGGTGACATGGTTTCGCTCAGTCCCGAGGTTGCCGTCTGCTTTTCTTCTGGCAGTTTCCAGAGTGGGCCAGGTACCCGAGGAAACAGTAAAAATAACACCAGCATCAATGGCAAAGCTTGTAGAGTAAGCTTAATAGAAAGTCGGATTTTCTGTTTGGCGGGAATAATCGCGTTTTGCTGATTGATACTGATTAGGCTAACCAGTAAAAGTACTACCAGCACTAACATGAAAATTACTGTGGGTATGCTTTGTGAAAAGAAAAAATTGGTAACAATAATAAAAAAGCTAAGTGCAACAAGAATCATGTAATCTCTTGTCTGATGACTTTCATGCAATTTAATCGCAAGTAATATAGATAAAATAATGGAACCGGCGGTTTTTCCAAAGAGAGTACCCATTTCCAGAAATATACCAGTGCAGGAAGCTATCGAAATAAGTAAAAGCAGCCATTTGGCGGGTAGCAGGCCGGGTTTTTCAACGGCTAAAAGCCGCCATATAAATAAAATAAAAACCAGTAAAATTGCCCATACTGGAAAACGTGTCAGATGAGGGCTAATTACCAGTGCGAGAGTTGGTACCAGCCAGGTTAACGGGCTTCTTATATAGACTTCACTGCGTTTCACGTGGAATACCAAACAGGGCTAGTGCTTTTAAGCAGCGTTGTTTATGCTGTAAGCCGAATGAACTATTTATGTCTAGACCAGGAATGCTAAAGGAATAACTTATACCCTTGTCTTCCGCATCAAGAACCATGCGGCATAAGATAGACAGCTTTTCTTCGGTGCCAAGTCGGGCATCAAGGTGTGACCAGTCGATACATAGTTCATGGTCTGTTTCACTGGTATAGCGCTTGGTTTGAAGTTCGCCAGTTTTGGCAATGGCTTTCCAGGCCATATGTGCTGGTGCATCTCCCGCCTGGTATTGTCGAATTCCGGCAAAGTCATCGACGCCTGCTTTTTCAGAAGCCTTATCACCTGCTTGCTGATTGATCGGTTGCTCCAGTACATAGTGTCTGCTGGCAGGTTTGGGGTAGACAAGGCACTGTCCGCTCATCTGTAGCCAGCTCCACGCATGAAACAGGCCGAGAGGGAATTCTGTTGATACTTTAATACGGGGTAGTGTGATATATCCTCGATGAATTGTTTGTACAGCGATTTTATCCTGTGTTTCTGATTTTGAAATCAGATGTGTGATAGTCGTTTCATTACTCTCAGCCTGAATTTGTATGGCAGGATGAAGTGCTGCTTCTGGAAACTTCAGCGTGATTGGGAAATACACGGTCTGCTCTGCAAAGACCGACTGTGCGTTACCTATATAAAGGCTTAGATGATTCAGGTTCTGGTGGGTGTATACCATTGCCAGAAAACAGATCGAGCCGGTCAGAAACACCAGCATAAAGCCTAAACTGTTCTGGTAATTAATTGCGCCAGCCAGGATGAGTAATAACACAATAAAAAACAGCACGCCCTGACGAGTCGGTAAGATATAAAGATTGGTTTTATTTATCTTTGCCTTATGACTGGTCAGTGGCTGGCGTCGTTCAGCATAGCGTTGCAGTAATTTTTCCAGCACTCGGGGTATCAGAGGTAAACCGGAGTTCACTATACGGGTACCTGTTGTATTAACTGGGTGATAAGCTCATCGATATTCCTGTCTTGATGTTCTGGCTGAATCTGTAATCGATGGGCCGCTACTGCAGGAAGAATATGCTGTACGTCTTCGGGTAAAACATGATTTCTGCCTTGTAAAAAAGCCCAGCTGCGACTGCACTTTTGCAAGGCAAGCCCTGCCCGAGGTGATAAGCCATTAACAAACCAGGGAGACAAACGACTACTACGTACCAGGTTAAGTAAATAATCGAGGACAGCTTGTGACATATGAACCCCGGAGATAAGTTGCTGTAACTCCATTAGCTCTGAAGGCTGGATTACGGTAGTAAGCTGGTCGATGAGTAGATGACGTTGCTTGCCCTTAAGTAGTTCCATTTCCGCCTGCTGATCCGGGTAACCAATATTTATTCGTAATAAGAAACGATCCAGTTGTGACTCCGGTAATGGGAATGTACCGACCTGTTCCAGTGGGTTTTGTGTTGCGATGACAAAAAATGGCTGGGGCAGACGACGGGTCGTTCCATCTTGTGTAACCTGTCTTTCTTCCATTGCCTCAAGTAAGGCGCTTTGTGTTTTAGGTGTTGAACGATTTATTTCATCAGCCAGTAAAACCTGTGTGAAGACGGGACCTGAATGAAATTGAAAGCTTTGTGTTTGCTGGTCAAAAATAGAAACACCGATGACATCGGAAGGTAGCAGGTCACTGGTAAATTGAATGCGTTGAAACTGCAGACCAAAAACTTTGGCTAATGTTAGGGAGAGGGTGGTTTTGCCTACACCGGGTAAATCTTCAATTAGTAAGTGCCCCCCTGATAACAAACAACTGAGCGCTAATTGTATTTGTTCTTTCTTGCCAAGAATAATGGAGGAAATGACAGTAGATGCGCTTTCCAGTAGCTGATGATAGTGCTCAACAGGTAAATCCGATGCCTGGCTCATAACTTAATCTCATTCTGAATCTGCTATAGCAATGATCATAACAAAAAAAATTACATGAGTACTATCTCTGCTGGAATCAGCTGAATAGATAAAGTGAGTCGATCAGTCGGTTTACAGGGTCTGAAGCAGCCCGCTTGTAGTCATAAGTATGAAAATTGCCAGTCCGGTATACAATGCAATTCTATTGGTTTTTTTCATATTTTCATTGGATATCGCCTTAGCCTGAGGTTTTTGTCTTGTGTGATATCGGTGCATGATATTGGTTTCCTGAGAGGGTGGAGTTATTAATTTCTTAAATGACAGGTTTTAGTCAATTCACAAATTGAATATAGCCAATATTTACTGAATTAGTGAGTAAATTACGGGCATTATGATAACTGGTTAACTAATTTCTTTTTAAGCTTGCGGATAATGCTGGTAAGTCTATACTTATCAATGGCTTAATAAGGGATTTCGAGGTGATTGAACTAATTTGTCTGAAGCATGCTTTAGCAGTAACAACTACAGAAAATGAAATGACCAGTGAAAAATAATAATAAATATGATCTGGCAGTGAGTGATCCTCCAGCATTGGCTTTGGAGTTTCTCAGGCTGCAGAGCCTTGAGGATTATCGGCCTGAATTAGATCAGGTAATTAAAAAATATCCGGCATTTTTTAATCACTTACTGGAAGTGATTAACTCAGATAGTCTTAATAAAACTCTCAAGGTAAAAAATATCGCACAGGCGATAGAGCTCTCTGGCTTTGACTGTATTAGCCAGATGATGTTTATTCAGCTGATCTACAGGGCAATTAACCAGTACAAAGTTCAGGGTGTTGAGATGCAGGCCTTCTGGCAGGATAGCTTGCGCAGAGCTGTGGGAGCCAGATTGATCGCGCAAATGATAGGGCTTGATTCATTCAAATGCTTTGCCGCAGGTTTTTACCAGGATCTGGGTTTTATTTTATTGTTTATTAAAAATCCTATAAAGGGGACACTGTGGAAAGAGTTCCGTAAGCGCGAGCCCGAAGCTCGCTTACAGATGGAACAGAATATCTTCAAGGAAAATCACATGCAGCAGTTAGATCAGCTTATGACTAACTGGAAAATTACTAATTCGTTTCGCCTGCCTTTACTGCATCATCATGACTCTGAAGAAAGTATCTTGTCTGGCGATGACAGGAAGGTTTGTGATGTGTTGATTTGTGCTGACTGGCTGGCTGCAGTATATAACTCAGACGATAAAAGCTTTGTGATTGATCGATGCAGAAAATTATTAATTAACAAGTTTGATATGAAACCTTATCGTGCCGATGAGATTTTAGAAGCCCTGCCAGATGAACTGGATACCACCGCCTCGACACTAGGTATCGAAATTGGTCAAACTGAGGTTTTTTCACAAATCTTGAATCAGGCGAATGAGCATCTGAATAAAGCGAATGTTAATTATCAGGAATTAACGGCGCGACTCGAGCAGGCATTGCAGGAGCGTGATCGCCTGGCTGATGAAATTAATCGCGAATTAAATCTTGCCAGGGAAATACAACAAAGCCTGTTGCCAAAACAATTGCATGATAAATTTCCAATTACCGGTATTAATATATCTGCAAAAATACTATCAGGTGATTTCTATGATTTTATCGAACTTGATAATGGTGATATCTATTTTAACCTGGGTGATGTATCTGGGAAAGGCGTTAATGCAGCATTATTAATGGCTAAAGCCAGCAGCCTGTTCAGGTGCCTTTGTAAACGTGTTGTACATCCTGGTGAATTGCTTTCAGAAATAAATAACGAGCTTTGCGAAACCTCTATACATGGCATGTTTGTGACTATGGTCGCTGGCAGGTTTACGCCGAGTAGTGGTGAGATCTGTCTGGTTAATGCGGGTAACCCTCCCGCATTATTAATGACTGATGGAGGCTTATGTAGGGAGTTTGAAGCAACGTCACCGCCATTAGGCGTTATATCTGGCACGGTGTACGATGAATACAGTTTTAATATTGGATCGGATAGTCTTTATATATATTCAGATGGTGTTACTGAAGGTTATACTGATGAAAATAAGGAGCTTGAGTTAAGTGGTCTATTTAAATTGCTTGATCAAATGGATAAAACATTGTTGCCTGCTGATCGTTTGCAGTCAATTGTAAATCAGATTGATAATGGCTCTCAGGCAATAAGAGATGATATAACCTTGTTATTATTAGAACAGAATAGAACGGTGAAACATGCAAAAGATTGAGCGTATTCACTTCATGTCGAAGCCGGATCGTCTGTTGCCGGTGCGGCAATTTGTCAGGTCGCTTGCCAGAAGTCAGGGTTGTTGTGAAGAGAATCTGGAACACATGGTGATGGCAATTAATGAGGCCTGCATGAATGTTATTCAGCATGCCTATCATGGCGCTGAAGATGGTGAAATTGTTATCGAGTTCTGGAAGCAGGGTGATGAACTACTGATACGGATTATTGATTATGCTGATGCGGTTGAATTGAACTCTATTAAATCCAGGAAACTCGATGAAGTAAGGCCGGGTGGTCTTGGTGTCCATTTGATCAATAAGGTTATGGATAGCGTAGAATATACCAATGTAGAAGGCGAGCGAGGAAATGTACTCGAAATGCGTAAAACTTTAAGTAATAAACAAAGTTGTGAAGTTAGTAATTAACCGTTGAGAAAATAGAATGAAATTCGCATTAAATACGCATAAAAAATATACAGTACTTGAGTTGTCCGGTGAAATTGATTTGAACGAATCACCTATAGCGCGCAAGGAAATTCTTAAAGTAATTAATCAGGGTAAAAATCTCCTGGTAGATTTATCGGGTGTTGAATATATTGATAGCTCAGGTGTAGCTAGTTTGGTAGAAGGCTTTCAGACCGCAAGGGCTAATCGTTTATTATTTGCGCTTTATGGTGTGAGTCCATCGGCGATGCAGGTGTTACAGATTTCGAGATTGGACTCAGTCTTTACCATATATAATTCCCTCGACGATGTGGAATAGACACTAACCATCATGCGACAGAGTATTGAAAAACTGGGAAGACTAACAGTTAATGCAGTTGAAGAGCTGGGTTATGGCTTTATGGTGCTGTATGAAAGTCTTTACTGGTTGCTGCTAGGGAAATTCAATCAACAGACAGTCAGTATGCGTGAAATTGCGGTACAGGCCATGCAAATTGGTATTATGGCGTTACCCATTGTCAGTGCGTTGTGTTTTTCTGTGGGTATGATGCTGGCGATGCAGGGGCTAGAAACATTAAAGCCTTATGGTGCGCAGGCACAGGTGGTAACAGGAATTGCATTATCTGTAACGCGAGAATTTGCTGCGCTAATTACGGGTATTATCGTAGCAGGCCGCTCTGGCTCGGCACTGGCTGCACGCATTGGAACTATGAAAGAATCACAGGAAATTGATGCCTTGCAGGTGATTGGTGTCGATCCTGTACGATATCTGGTGGCACCTGCGCTGGTTGCCATGATGATTGCCATGCCCATTTTGACCCTGTTTGGAAATGTAACAGGTATGCTGGGTGCTGCTTTGTTTACCAATTTTGAATTATCTATGCCTGTTGCTGTTTATTTTGATCGCAGCTTTGAGGTACTGGTGATAGGTGATGTGTTACAGGGGGTATATAAAAGTCTGGTGTTTGCGTTGCTAATTGTCATTGTCAGTGTGATTAATGGCTTCCAGGTGAGCGGTGGTGCTGAAGGAGTGGGGCTTGCAACGACACGTTCGGTGGTTATGTCGATTAGTGTGATTGTTGTAGCCGATATGATATTCACCTTCTTTCTGACCCAGCTTTAAGAGTATGTGATAATGCAGAAATCAGATAAAAAAGCCATAGTAGTAAAAAATCTGGTGACGCATTATGGCTCACGTAAAATTCTTAATGATATTAATATGGAAGTTGAGCAGGGTGAGGTAATGGTGATTATGGGGGGCAGTGGCTCAGGCAAAAGCACCTTCCTCAGATACCTACTCGGATTGCAGCAGCCGACTTCTGGGAGTATCGAATTACTGGGGAGTGATATAACCCGTATGACAGAATCTCAGATGCACCATATGCGTAAAAATATTGGCGTATCATTTCAGGGCGGCGCATTATTTGGTTCAATGACTGTCTCTGAAAATATTCAGCTTCCATTACGCGAACATAGTAAGCTTGACCAGAATACCATGGATATAATGAGCCAGATGAAGCTTGAAGTTGTTAATCTGGCAGGCTTTGGTGACTTAATGCCATCACAGTTGTCGGGTGGCATGATTAAACGTGCAGCACTGGCGCGGGCGATAATTCTTGACCCTAAGCTGCTGTTTTTTGATGAGCCATCTGCTGGTCTTGATCCGGTGGTTTCAGCTGAACTGGATGAGCTTATTTTACAGCTGAAGACGATTATGAAGATGACCATTGTGGTGGTGACGCATGAGCTTGAGAGTGCTTTTAAAATAGCGGACAGAATTACTGTGCTGGATCGTGGTGAGATCTTAATGACCGGTACGGTTGATGAAGTGAAGAACAGTGATAATCAACGTATTTACAATTTATTGCATCGTCAGCCTCGAAAAGACAAAGTAGACCTTGATGAATATCTGGCTCGTTTGACAGGTAATGATTTAAGCCATTTAACAACAAATTAATAGTTAAGCAGAAAGCTAAATAAAAAAATAATGAAAAAAGATAATAAAAATTATTTTGTGGTAGGCCTGTTTGTACTGTCTGGCATCATTCTGTTTTTGTTGTTACTGGCTAAGATATCCATCACCAGCTCTTCCAGCGATAGCTATTTTGTTGAATTTGAAAATGTTACCGGTGTTAAAGATGGTATTTTAGTGACCTATAACGGGTACCAGATTGGCTCGGTTTCCAGTGTGCAACCCGTAATACAAAATGGCAAAGTGACTTATCGACTTAGTTTGCAGGTTAAATCAGGCTGGAAGATTCCAGTCGATAGTCATGCTCAGATCGTGATGCCCGCTATCATATCAGACAAGCAGATCGACATTATCCAGGGAACAGCGACTGAAAGTCTGAAGCCGGGAGAAAATATTAAAACAATCGAGTCAGTTGATATTATGCAGTTGGTAGACTCCATCGCAAAAGAGTTAAGTCAGTTTATTCCTGAGTCGACAAAGAATGTTGAGGTGTTATTAAACAAGCTTAATGCGTCAGCTGATCAGGTCAATTTATTATTAAGCCCTGATAATGTTGAGAGCTTGAGTCGCCTGTTTTCTCACGCGGAATCCTCCGCAGGGAGTCTTTCAAAGCTGGCGACGGGTTTTGAACAGATGAGTCAACAACTCGGTGACATACTAAATAAAACTGAAATGCTGGTTGATGATAATAGCGATGACTTACGATATACCATTCTTGAAATGAAAAACTCGGTTGATGCCGTGTCATCACGTATAGAGTCGATTATGTATAACCTGGATCATACCAGTCAGAATATGAATGAGTTGAGCCGAACATTACGAAATAACCCGGCTGCAGTGCTGGGTTCCAGACCACCTGAAGACAAGGTTCAGTAATACTTAGGAATTGATATGTATCGAATGCTACTGATATTTTCAGCCAGTCTTACACTGATGGCCTGTAGCCTGGGTGGAGGTAATCTACCATCTGATCACTTTTACCGGTTAACCCCGGTACAGATTCAACCCGTTGATTCAGTTCTGTTTGATCAGATTCAGGTCAGGCCGGTAAACGTATCCGGTTTATTGCATGATCGAGCAATTCTTTATTCAAATGCATCTAGTCCTCTCGAACTTAAGCCCTATCATTATCATTACTGGGCTGATTCCCCTGCCTATCTGTTACATCAGGCATTGTATCAGGGAATTAATTCAAGCCAGCTGTCGACGCTTGTCAGTAGAAGTACCACACAATCAGCGCCCGATCTGGTTATCAATAGTCGCTTACTGCACTTTGAGCGGCGCTTTTCCTCAAGCAGTAGCACGGTGATTGTAGAGCTTGAGGTATGGCTGGATTATGCCGACAAGGCTGTACCATCATGGAGCAAGGTATACAGGGTTGAGTTGCAGCAACAGCAACAAGCGATCTATTCAGCGATTGAGTCGTTTAGTCTAGCGACACAGGAAATAGTGCAACAACTAATAAACGATCTGCTGTATAAAAAATAAACAGTATCAAGGGGGCAGTCTGCGAGTGCCTTCCGACATCTTTCTGCCTGGGCTTCGGCGCATTGTTCGATAGATAGCGAAAACCTGGAGACTGGTGAATAAATTCCATTTTTTGCTAAAGCAATCTGCGATCTTGCCGATAAGTATAATGTAAGTTATCAAATTGAGATTGAAGATGCTTTTTTCACAGCAACAGGCTATGGAGCAGAGAGGTACCTATCAGCAGTTTAATGGTGCCGTATTCAGCGATGTGAGCTTTGGTTTTCTACCTGCTTTCAAGAATCTGCTGGATGAACAGGTTCATCTTTCGATGGATACCAACGGCGAGCTGTCCTTAATGCATCTGTTTGATACCTTACCAGATCACTGGATCAACGAACGGGATGAGCAGGGTAAGCCTGTATCACTCCATGCTAACGTAATTGCGGGCTTTATGCGTAATGCACAGTTTTATACATTGAGTGAGTTAATGAGTGATTTGAAAGACAGCTAGCCTGCTAGTGATTTTAGTCATTCTCCAGCCATTCGGCGGGAATGGGCTGTTAAATAGCCATTCCCAGCTCTTTTGTTATATCCTCTCCCCAGTCTTTTAATGATTGCAGTAATTGTTTCTGTTCGCTATTAAGGTCATCTCGCTGTAAATGTTCATCGACCAGCTTCAGGAAAGTCGGGTAAGTCATTTCGCTAGCCGTTTCATCTGAGAAGCGTGTCTTGCGGTAAGCATTCCAGTCTTTTTGTTCAATATCTGACAGGCTTTCGGGGTAATTTCTGGCGCGGTATCGAAAAAGCATTTCTGGAATACGTGGATCATCAAAGTTAAACTGGGTCGAGCTGAGTTCATCAGGTTGTAGCTGACGTATCTGATCCATGCGAGATCGATCATTAGGGCTAAAGAAGCCTCCACTGTAGAGGCTTTTGTCCGGATCGGATTCCTCAGGAAATGGGTTATGGCTGTATACCTGATGCAGTTTTTCTTTAAGGCCAGAAGCTGACTGTAGTTGTTGGAGATGGGTTAGATGCTGCTGCTTGTCTAACTGAATGCGTTCAGCAGAAATCTCATCCAGTGTACTCATGGGTGCGACAACGGGGCATTTATTAATGTGAATAGTTTTAAGCGGGATACGCTGTGTACCTTCAGGTAACTCGGCCAGCGGTGTGTAAAGGCGCTCAATAATCTCATTGACAGGTAACTTGATCAGATCTTCTGGTGAGTAACGTAAATTAAATACAATAATGCCATTTTTATTCGTCGGATGTTGAGCCAGTGGGTAAACCAGTGCGGTATTACCTAGTTCACTGGAGTACATACCCGATGTGTGTAATAGCGGCTGTGGTCGATAGAGGTTTAACAGCTGCCCCAGCTTTTGCTTACTCTTATGTTGAAGTACAAAGTCATATAGCTTTGGTTGCTTTTCCCTGATCAGTTTGGCGACAGCTATTGTTGCATACACATCTGAAAGCGCGTCGTGTGCCGCTTCGTGACTAATGTTATTTTCTTTAGTGATTAATTCGAGGCGATTCGTTGGCTTGCCCTGGTCGTCAAATGGCCAGTTTATACCCTGGGGCCTGAGTGCGCGAGTGATTCGAACCAGGTCAATAATATCCCAGCGAGAGCAACCGTTTTGCCATTCACGAGCATAGGGGTCGAAGAAGTTACGGTACAATGTATAGCGGGTGAACTCGTCATCGAATCTGAGGTTATTAAAACCAACCACACAGGTATTAGGTTTAGTAAATTGCTGATGAACAGAAGCGATAAACTCAGCTTCGATCAGTCCGCTATGTAATGTTTTCTGCGGTGTCAGGCCTGTTACCAGGCAGGCTTCCGGATTAGGTAAAATATCATCGCTTGCGCGACACAGAATATCGATGGGCTCGTCAATGATATTAAAGTCCATATCCGTTCGAATACCGGCAAATTGAGCGATTCGATCACTTCCAGGTTTGATGCCAAAGGTTTCGTAGTCGTACCAGAAAAAACTTTGTTCAGACATAATAGCTCTTGATAGTTAATTAGGTCTGAGTTTGATTTGAAATAGTTAATGTGTCAAATATCAATTTAAGAAATGAGGATTAGCCTGGTGTTCAAGTCATTTAGTCGAATATATAAGGAGGGAGGGTATGCTCGCCTCTCAAATGAGGCGAGCAAGGTATAGAAATAAAAAGTTATAGTTTGTACTTTTTATTGATAAGGATGGCTATTTTCCAGTGATTTTAGAAGCCCAGCTATTTGCAATTTCCTTAGCGGCATCTTTACCGCCCAGGCCAAATGCGATAGCAGTGGCAACTGCAATACTACCAAGAGTGAAACCAAATGCCATGTTAACAATATGATCTGCTAGACCCATGGCTTTTAGACCCATAGCCAGTACAAGACCAAGGATTGCATATCTCGCGATATTCGCGATACCCGCTGCATTAGCAGATGATAATTTGTTATAAGCAAGCATGCTCAGGAAATTACCAATGACAAGAATTACAGCGCCAATCAATAAACCACCGCCGAACTCGATAACTTTTGCAAAAATGCTGGAAATGACATCAATACCGAGAACATTGATTGCCGCTGTAGATGCTGAAAGCATTGAGAAAAACATAATGCTAGCACCAATAAGCTTTGTCAGGGTAAATGATTCGCTAAAGATTCCTGCGATTCCCATTTTTTCAGGTAGTGAGTTGACCTGCATACCTTCTAACAGGCCGCTTAGCATACCGATAACAAACTTTGTTACAAGATAAGCAACAAGCAGTATGATTCCAGCACCAATGATATTGGGTACAGCAGCCATAAGCTTTTCAATCATGGCAGAAGCGGGTTCTGATATTGCCGGAATGTTTAAAACACCAAGTGCAGAAACAATAATTGGTAGCAAGATAGCGACTTTTACAAATGCGCTACCAAAACCTGATAATTTGATATCATCTTTGCCAGTTTTTTCAGTGATTTTATCATCAAATTTGCTTAGTGCGATACCAACAAATTCGGAAATGATTTTTGCAATGATCCATCCGGCATAGGCAATAATACCAGCGCCAATGATATTGGGTACTGCACCTGCAAGCTCAGTAAGCATTTCTTTTAGTGGTTCTAGTACATCAGTTAGTCCGAAATACTGTAGAACAACCATTAACAGGAATATAGTGAGAACTGCTTTAAAAAGCGATGTTATGGGTGATGCAAGATCAGTGGTTTTTCCATCTGAATTTGTTTTGTATAGGAAGCTGACTTTACGTAGCATTTTACCTATAACTGAAGATATGATTTTAACTGCAAATAATCCTACAACTAAAATTAGCAGACCAATTATTGCATGGCCTAGAGTACCTGCCGCTGCAGGTCCTAGAGTACCAGTTATATTCTCAATGAATTCGTTCATTATTATTCTCCTAAGAACAAAGAGTGGGGGTTAGTAAGTGATTGTTGGTGGAAGCTCTTTTGCTTGTGCTATCCAGTCTGTAACAGATTTTACGCTTGGAGTGACTCTGCAAAGTTTTTTCTCTTTATTAACCTGTTGCATTTTTTCTGTCAGGTTTTCAGCGTTTCTATTTCGTAATTCCTTAACGGTATCAACGCCGGCGCCTTCAAGTAATTCAGCGTACTGGCTGGCTACACCTTTAATTCTAAATAGGTCGCACATGTTGACCCATTTTAAAATTTTCGATTCTTTGATAGAAGTTTTAATAGATAAGTCAGAACGTCCTTTCTTGCTCGCACCTACTTCAAGTAAGTGCGATATGGTTTTGATGCCATTTGCAGAAAGTATCTCTGCATATTTTGGACCTATGCCTTCAATATCTTTTACATTTTTTGACATTATGTTTTCTCCTTGAGTTTACTTTTAAATATAACTATTTCATCAGACCTGATAGCCCATTAAATAATTTTGATGCAGTTAGTTGTGCACCTGATTCGTCGTTATTGAAAAATTGACTAAGCATTGGCATTATTGCGTTTATTCCTGATAAAGCCTGCTCTTGAGGTATGCCAATTTTGCTGGATAATTCTTCAATATCAATTTGATTAAGAAAATCAGAAAAATTTCCAGAGATGAATGCATTGAAAATTGACTCGGAGCCAATGTTGTTGATTGAGTCATTTATACCCTGTGCCGCTTGTGGTAAAAATGATGAGGCTTGATCAGTGTCGAATCCAGCTTCGGTTAGTTTTTCAATAAATTCACTTTTATTACTATCAACCATGTCTAGTATGCTGTTCATTTTTTTCTCGCGTTAAATAGTTGTAATGTGATAATGCTTCGTTTAAGGGCCGGGGGTAGAATATTGCCTTATTGTCACTGGCTCAATAGATGAACTGATTGTTTAACGATTGTTAACAATTTACTAATGAGCTCTTATCCTATTAGCCATCCAATATATTGATTTAATTAAAATATTAAGATTAATGTGATGTGTGGTGGCTACATGGTCTTGAGGCAGATCATGTCGCTTTAGATAAGGTCTAGAGATTTCTGATATAAAACAGGTGTTGGAGTGGATTTGAGTGTGAGTTTGAGGGCTGTTAACAGTTAATGGTGTGAGTGATTTATTTTATGTGAAGTGTGTGAGTTCTTGTGTACTTGGGTGTGACTGTATTAATTTTAGCGACTTAGATAACAAGGTTTTTCCTGGTTCAGTTCTAGGCCAGGTTGAAGCGCCAGATGGATGAGGTAAGGGGATAAGATCACTGTTGTGATTATTGTATGTAATTTTATGTTGCTTACCGACAACATCTGTTAATTTTTTACATGTGATGAATCTGTTAATCGCTAGTTTACCAACAGGGATAATAAGTTCTGGTTTTAAAAGCTTAATTTCAAAGTCAAGCCACTGGCTACAATTATCAATTTCTTTAGACGAAGGCACTCGGTCGCCAGTTTTGAGTTTGACGCCGTTCTGAATTTTTCCTGGGAAACAGCGACAAATGGCTGACATATAGACCTGATTTCTAAAATAATTTTCTTCAAGGTTGATTTGCGAAAACCAGTTAAATAATGTTTTACCAGCGGTCCAGGCAAATGGCTTATGGGCTTCAATTTCTTTAAACCCAGGAGCCTGTCCTACAAGCATAACCTTTGACACACAGGCTAAGCCATATACGGGTGGTCCCTGCATGTCATCGCAGAGTTTACAGTTGGCTAATTTAGACTGATGTTGTTTTAATTGTGAAAGGATTTTGCTCATCTGGCCTTTACATTTATAAAGGCCAGAATTTGCAAGGATGGGAACTCGGTACAGTAAGCAAGGTTTTCGTGAGTGGGTTCAGGCTGTTAAATCTGGCTGTTGGAAGAACTGCTTCCTGAATACACAGGCTAGCCAGAATACGAAGGTATAAAATACACCTGACAGTGCGATGAGGCCGATCAGGCTTTCCTGCGCTTCGCGCTGCTGGATATTTTCATAAGTGCCGGTAATGATCATATAAGTTGATACAATGGTTACCACGGCACCGAGTAACATGTTGGCGCGTAATATTTTTTGTAATTTACACAATGTGTTATCCGACAATCTCATGTTGCAATCTCCAGAGGTTAGTTAGCTTGATGGCTATACTAGTACAATATAAAAATGCGACATTGACTTGCGTCAAGAGTCATGAGTTATTTAAATGTCGAGATAATATTATCCAGTCGTTGCGTGACAATACTCAATTCACGTTCGGCTTCATTCAATGATTCCATATCCTGAGAGGTTCTCGATGAGATTTCACTAATGGATGCAATGTTATTAGCAATTTCATTCGAGGTGACGCTTTGTTCCTCACTTGCAGATGCAACCTGGGTTAATACGCTATTGATGTTATAAATTTCACTTTTGATGGTATTAAGTGAGTTTGCCACTTCTTCAACCTGTCCACTGTTATTAACGGCTTCGTTAATTGAAGATTTCATCGCATCAACGGCATTTTGAGCGCCCGCTTGAAGGCGATCGATTAATTCCTTGATCTGATCAGTAGATTCCTGGGTGCGACTTGCCAGTGTACGAACCTCGTCAGCAACCACAGCAAAGCCTCGGCCCTGTTCGCCTGCACGCGCTGCTTCAATGGCTGCATTTAATGCCAGCAGGTTAGTCTGTTCGGAAATTTCACGGATAACATCGAGCACCATACTGATGTTTCCTGTGTCGCTCTGTAGTGTCTGTATTACTTTTTCAGAGTTTTCCAGATTATTTAACAGAAGTTTGATGCCGCTTAATGCCGCATTGGATTTCTCAGAACCTGACTGAGTATTTGTGTCAGCATGCCTGGCAGAATCTGCAGCGGTAGCTGTATTACTCGCCACTTCCTGGGAAGTTAATGACATTTCTTCAGCTGCGGTTGCAACCATTTCTGTTTCACGGTTTTGCTTTAATACACTTTCACTGGTTGTTTGCGTCACCTGAGTTACATGGCTGGATGTTTTGTGAAGATCATTAACTGATGATTGTATTTCACTAATAATGTTTTCCATCTGCTGGCTGAAGGTATTAATAGTTCTCCCGAGTCTTCCTATGTCTCCAGCTCGTTCAGCATTCATGCGCAGTGAAAAGTCGCCTTTGAGAATATTGTTGAGCGACAGGTTAACCTGGCGTACAACTTGATTGATTTGTGAACAAGTGAATTTAGCGGCCAGGTAACCAACTGCCAGTGAAGCAATTAACACGGCGCTGATCATTGTGATAGATGCCTTGGTCTTTGCAATCAGTTCCTCGTTGCCCTGATTAACCTGGCTTTTCTGGTAATCAATCAGATAATCAATTTGTTGACCAATCTTTTTAATCAAGGGGTCGATTTCATTTTTAATCAGACTGACATCTTCGCGCCAACGGTTATCAGTAAATGTCTTGAAAACCGCATTAATATTTTTAAAATAATCTCCAGATATATTGTTAAGTTGAGTTAATCCTTCTTCCTGTTCAAAAGTGAAAAGATCAGACTGTTGATTTATTTTTTCTATTAATTTATCGAACTGTTCGATAAAAATATTTACCTGGTCAATTCGTTGTGTATTTGGGTTTGACAGAAATGTCCTGAACAAAGTAACCACTGTCATCCAGCTCTGGCGTAGGTCGTTTATCTGTTGTAGAAAGACCCTCCGTTGAGAGGAAACCGTCTCTTCGCCTTCTGAATCTATCATTGTATTAAAAATTTGCATTGCCTGTTGGTGGCGTGGATTTATCTCCATATTTGCAATTTTCAGGCCCGGGTAATTTTCTATAAAGTTTTTGTTGAGATAGTCGATTCGTTCTTGATGTTTTATAAACTCGCCTATATTTGATTGTAATGCAGTTGCATTATGTAGCATTTCCTCATCGTTGTTCACAGCAGGTAGTTGCATAAAACTGGATAGTGACTCATCTAGTTGTTTGATGTCTTTGCTTAGTAAATCAGCATATTCTGGGGTTTTGTTAATAATGTACAGCCCCATGGTGCTGGTGGTTGATTGAATATGTTCTTTAAGTCTGAGAGCGGATAGCATGGCGGGTTGTGAATAGTCTGCAATACTGGTCGCCTGCTCCTGTAATTGAATCAGTCGTACATAGGCAATACCAGAGACCACAGTTATAAGTAAAAGTATGCTAATAAAACCAGCCCATATCTGATGCCGGAGAGAGAGTTGATTAAATAATTTCATTTTTTTACCTTGTAAATCATGCCCGAATTCAACTTACCTATAGAAAAATGGTTTATAAGTGTTAATTTCGACTTGTCGGGACGATTAATTAAAAATATAGACTATTTTAAGTAAAGTGTGTTAGCTGGTGATATTTCTATAAATATCAGCGACCTTGAGGGGGAGCTGCCTGACATCGTCAATTACCACATAACTGGCTTTACCGTACATTGTTTTCAGGTAATCCCTTCCTTCACGATCAATGGTGATGCAAAAAGGGTGTATGCCCTGTTGTCGTGATTCGAGTAAGGCCATTCGGGTATCTTCAATACCGTATTCACCGCGGTAGCCATCATAGTCTTCAGGCTTGCCATCAGACAGCGTAATGAGTATTTTGGTTTTTGCCTCAATTGATTCAAAGAGTTGGTTGAAGTGGCGGATGTAGACACCCAGACGGGTGTAATCCTGAGGGGTAATATTAGCAATTCTTCCACGTGTTTTATTATCATAATTATCGTCAAATGTTTTAACCGGATAAACCTCACAACGCTTACGGGTATTGCCGGTGAAACCATAAATGGCATATCGGTCACCCAGTGTTTCCAGCGCTTCACACAGTAGAATTAGCGATTCCCTTTCTGCGTCGTTTATCCAGCCTTTAGTGGAACCACTCATGTCCACCATAAAAATCACTGCAATGTTACGCTCTTCCTTGTGCATTTTAGTGAAGATGTTCTCAGACATTTCCATACCACTAAGACTGTCTGCCCAGCTTTCTACTAGCGCATCAATATCTATATCGTCACCATAGGGCTGTTTCTTTAATATTTTATCCTCGCCACGTAAAATTTCGAAGGTGCGTCGCAGGTTTTTAATGAGTCCAGAGTATTTCTTCAAGGTCTGATCGACAAATTCAGTATTGGTTGCAGCGATTTTTACTTCTCGCAGGGCACACCAGTTTTTCTTATAGCGTTGGCGGCGATAATCCCACTCCTTGTGCAGCGTGGCACCTTTTTCGTGATAGGTGCCGCTCCAGGCATCACCTGGTTGTTCGTTATTATCTGCGTTCACCTGATAGCGGCCATCGCCCGCTGCGACCAGGTAGTCATCGGGGATCTGTCCCAGATCCTGAATAATCGATGCGATCAGGCTCTCTACACCTTCCGGGGGCTCCAGTGGCTGTCCATCCAGTTGTAACTGATAGCTAAAACCCTGGGGCATGTCCGGGTCAGTGATTGCTGTTGCATCGATGGCGGGCAGTTGGGCGGCTTCAGATCGGTCGATTTCCTCACCGGTTTTATCCTCTATCATCTGTGCCACAGCCTGACGGAACAGGTCTTTCTCGCGCAGAATACGCGCCTGGCGAACCTGTTCGACCTGTTCTGGTTTAAGTGGCCCAGCGAAATGATTAACGTCAGGTGGTTCCTGATGATACAGTTCACTCAGTAATTGCAAGCTGTGCTGGTGGCTTGACTCCACCGTGATCAGTTGTTCAATACCGTAAATTTCCAGCTCATCAAAACGGGTATAGTGGCTTTGTTCACAAAGCTGTTGTATCTGTCGGTAAATGCCGGGAAGCTCCTGGCTGATCTTCTGATCCAGACGAATGCTTTCAATAATATGAAACCATTGCTGTGCCCGTGCCGGGTCATCATAGTTTGAAAAAACCGTGTACAGGTCTTCGCGCCAGGTGCCATACCAGTTCTGTGCCCACAGGTGTACCACGATACATTTATACAGATGGAAATTATCCTCCCGCGTGCTGAAGGTGTTGAGCATGCTGGGTAGGTATATGGTTTCGGTATCGGTATAGGAATGCTTTTCAAAATCTATCGTCAGCTTACGGCCACTGAGCCCGGTGACAAAATGCTCCAGCATCACGCAAACTTCTTCGAAAGCAATACCGGTAAGCTTCTGCTTGCTGTGATGTGCCAGGCTCTCTAATTCATCCAGCTTTTCAATGGCGGTGTAAAGCCCTTTGCTGTCAAAAGCGTCAATGGCCTGATCCAGCCAGAGTTCGATGGTGTCTAGTTCCATTAGTTGCAGGGCTTTAGGTAACCGCTGTGAAAACTGATAGGCCAGCCCAGAGTTGGTGCTATTGGCTTTTTTAATAAGCTCCAGTAACTGGTCCTGAGTCTGAATATCATACTGGGTCAGGCATTGAATCACCTCATCGTTCACCTCAAGGAACATATCCTCAAAGCGCTCTTCGATTTCCTCAAAGGTAAAAGGGGGGAGACTCACAGTCAGTGCTGCTTAGAAAAGGGTTGCACTGAGTTCGTTGACCGCAGCCAGCATATCAGCGTCATCTGTGAGGGCCTGTGCAATAGCCGTGTGGCACGCCTCCACTGGATTAATGCCCGCTGAAATCAGTTTACCGGCGTGAACTAGCAGGCGTGTGCTGGCGCCTTCTTCCAGGCCACTGCCTTTGAGGTTACGCGTCATCTGCGCAAACTTCACCAGTTTTTGTGCCAGTGCGTCGTCAATATCTGCTTCATTCTTGATGATGCGCGCTTCCAGGTTGGCAGAGGGGTAATCGAATTCCAGTGCGACAAACCGTTGGCGAGTACTTTGCTTAAGGTCTTTGAGAACGCTCTGGTAACCCGGGTTATAGGAAATTGCCAGACAGAAATCCTCGGTCGCTTCGAGTATCTCGCCGACTTTCTCCATAGGGAGTACGCGTCGGTCATCAGCCAGTGGGTGTATTACGACGGTGGTATCCTTACGGGCTTCAACCACTTCGTCGAGGTAACAGATAGCGCCGTGGCGTACCGCACGGGCTAGCGGTCCATCGATCCACTGGGTTTCGCCACCAGAGACCAGAAAACGTCCTACCAGATCTGATGCCGTCAGATCGTCATGACAGGATACCGTAATCAGTGGCTTTTTCAGGCGCCATGCCATGTGTTCCATAAAGCGCGTTTTACCGCAACCGGTAGGGCCCTTGAGCAGAATCGGAATTTGCTGCTTGTAGGCCGCCAGGAAAACGTCGATTTCGGAGCCTATAGGCTCGTAATAGGGCTCATCAGTAATAAAGTGTTCTTCGGGCTTAAGCGCCTTTGCCTGGTTAATCATTGAATGCTCCACCGGCATTGTTGTTACAGCTCTGAGGGGGCCGGTTAGTAATTGAAAATATTCATGTTTTGCACTTTGTCATGAATGTACCTGTGACGCTATAGAAATACAACCATCGGCCGCTACAGATTTATAGAAAGATCTAAATGGAGGATAGATTCAGCTAATTTAGATCGGTTTAATTTCAGTTGTCCATTTAATCAGACTGAGGAAAGGTCAATGGAAGCCTTACTAAATGATATGAATGCCCAGGGTTTACGCTCGTTAACCCAGAAACCGTTTGGTTTTTCTCCAAAAATATCCCTGGAAGGCCTGTTAGAAGAAAAGATTGGTCATCGTATAAAGGGGGTGATTCAGTCATCAAAGACGAATGAAGTGCCACGGCAGCCTGAGGATGTTGCTTCTCGAATATTGAATTTTGTAAAACAGGCAATTGTCAGTCGAGCCGATACGCCAGAGCAGGCTCAGCAGATGCTACAACAGGCCAGGCAGGGAGTGGCGCAGGGACTTGCTGATGCGAGAGACATGCTGCAGGGAGCAGGGATACTTTCTGAGTCTATTGATCAGCAGATTAGCAAAACCGAAAACTTGCTGGAGCAAGGGCTAGATCAACTGCAACAACCGCAGCAACCTGTGGTTCTGTCTGAGCAAAGCCGCTTGATGTCATCCAGCCTGCAACGCAGTGCTTCTGTCAGCCAGAGTCAGTCAGCAGCGCTTGAAATTGTCACCCAGGATGGAGATCGAGTTGAGATTAGTTATAACAGCCTGTTTCAGATGTCTCAGCAACATTCCGTTGAAAGTTCAGGTGAGGGCTTACGAGTAGAGTATAGCGCACAACGACAGGCTGAAATTTCATTTGAAATGAATGTCATGGGTGAACTGGATGATGATGAGCAAGAGGCCATTCAGGAATTGCTTGGTGAACTAAGCGATGTAGCAAGTCAGTTTTTTAAGGGAAACATACAGGCTGCATTTAACTCCGCGATGTCACTGGGTTTTGATAGTGAAGAATTAATGAGTTACTCAGTCGAATTTCAGCAAACCCGAACTGTTCAGTTGGCGCAACAGTATCAACAAAACCAGATAATATATCCAGAGCCTGCAAACGAAAGTGATCCAATGTTGGGAATTATGCCGATAGAAAACCCCGGTCCTGCGGTGGATGTGTTGACACAGTTACAGACGTTACTGGATCGTGCTGAAGAACTTACTCAGATGACAGATTCTCGTGAACGGTATAAGTCACTATTATTGGTGACGTTGGATGAGTTGCAGGTAGCGAAGGATGAGCGTGGGTATATAAAGAAAGTGGTAGAGGGAATTTAGTCGGTAGTGCGAGTAAATTATATTTAAAAGTTCTTGCCTCACCTCATATGAGGTGATGGCTAGGGTCCATTAGTTTATTTAATATTTCATTTGACAAGTAATCTTAATATATTTATTTTTGTTTTTAGGGAATAATAAATATAAGGATATTGCTATTGTCATTATCAACTCATAACTGACGTTCTGTCACAGAATGTACTGTCTTTAACTGTTAAACATCAAATAATTATATATTTCGAATGCGATGACAGCAGTGAAAAAAGGAATATTAATCAGTTTCTCATTATTGAGATGCTGAAGGCTTTTCGCGTCACGAAAAATAACAGAAATTGGTATGTTATTTTCATGCATGCAGAAATTAAATATTTAATATAGTTAGTTGAAAGGGTCTATTTAATAGAAACTAAAGTAATAAGGAAGTTAAATATGTTTAAAATAGTAACGCTAATCATGCTAATGATTTTTTCAGAGGTGACATATTCGGCAAATGAGTTAATTTGTCGTAATGTAAGAACAAGTGGAGAATCGGATTTTTTTACAAATTTAGACGTGGCCTGCGCGGGGGCAGGTTATAAGAACTATTATATAGGTAGTGTTTCTCTTCCTGCAATTAGTGGCTCAGTCGGCTGTAATGATGCTCACGATACGGTGAGATATGGAGGGTGGCAGTGTCAGGAAATTGGCGAATATTATGTTGATCTGGATGATGTCTTTAAAGAGGATCAAAATAATGGTGATTCATGCCCCAGTACTGATAACCCGATCAATATTTTTACGGGAAATAAATATAAAAGTCATGCCGATATTGATGCAGCTGATATGGCAATGCCACAGCTACTGCGAACCTACAATAGTCTGCATATTAATGGTCATGAAAAAGAGGTGTTTGGGCGAAAATGGCGGCATAATTATCGCAGTAAATTGACCGTAACAGGTACATCCTTTGTGAATCCACTAAACCCTGATGTTATTGTACATGAACCTGTCCGATCGTCATTCTATAGTTCACGTGGTGGAGCATGTGAAGCAGGTTTTGAGGAATTAAAACTTAATAAGAGTGTAATTATCGAACAAAATCCAGATCAGGATCTTGAGCTGTTGCTATCAGCGATACCTAAATACAGTAACGCGACAAAACATTGTGAATTGAGAGTGAATGGTCGATATATTGCCAGTATGCCAATCAAGTCAAATAGTGGTAGTCTGACTGGGGAGTCTGTAAATGATTTTCTAAAACAATACTGGGCGCTGATCACATTGCCTGATGGTAATCAGGTTCAATTTAAACGAAAGTTTAATGTTGGTCCAAATAATCTTAGTGTGGATGATGCATTTGATTGGCATAATGTAACACTAGGTTCTAATGCAACATTACAACAGATTCCTTTAGTTGATATTACGCATCAGGTTATAACTGCACTGAACTTTTACGCCACTGAATTTGAAAGTGAATGGCGTTACACGGATGAGCAGAAGATCCAGTATGTGTATAATCATCAGGGTGAATTAATAAGTGTTATTAATCCGAATGGATTAAACGAAACGCTTAGCTATATCGATATTGTGACACCTGATAATACCGGGCGATTTCTGAGTCGTGTGGAGAACTCCCTGGGTAAAGCGATTGAATTTCGATATAGCAATACAGGGTTTGTAGATACAGTAACAGATAGTAGTAATCGCCAATGGAAGTATAGTTACGACACAATGAATAGATTAATCAGGGTGGATAATCCTGATTTAACTAATAAGCAATATCATTATGAAAATGTAGATCATGCATATGCTTTAACCGGGGTGACTGATGAACGAGGCCTACGTTACAGTACCTTTGAATACCAGGGCGAAGGGCTTGCTTTAGCTTCATATCTTGGGGTGCCTGGTGCTATTGCTGCTGATCGAATTAATGATAAAAAAGTTAATTTGGTAAGAAGTAGTAGTGTGTTAGATCATTATTCGGAAGTAACTGACAGTCTAGGTAATGTAACGCGCTATGTTATGCAAAGGTTGAATGAAACCACAATTGTTAAACCGATTTTAAAATCCATTTATGGGCCAGAATGTAATAACTGTGCTCAAGCTGATTATACTTATGACTATGGTGTATTGACTAATCAGAATTTCTCAAATTATTATGATCTGAATTTGTTAAGTCAACAGGAGTTCGGAGTAATATCAGAGTTTGGCTATGCTGTGCCGGATAATACCGGAAACCCTATTAGTATTGCTGAAGCCGTTGGTACTGAAGTGCACAGGGAAAAACATTATACATATGATTCACGATTCCTTGATAAGATAACTAGTATTACAGAACCATCTGTGATCTCAAGTGGCTTGAAGGTTTCGCAATTTTCTTATGATGAAGCCGGTAATTTAACGAATCATAGGATTAACGGATTTAAACCAGATGGTACAGCTGTTTCAAGAACAACAAGCTATAAATATAATGGTCCTTTTAATCAGTTGTCTGAAATAGATGGGCCAAGAACAGACGTAAACGATATTACCTACTTTGATTACTATCCTGACCTTGAAGTAGAAGGTGATAATCGAGCGCTTTTGAAATCCGTTATGACCTTTGATGGAATATACCTGAGAAATAATATTCAATATACAGCAAGCAGTAAAATAAGGTCTGAAGACAGGGTTAATTTATTGCATATTGATTATGTATACTATCATGGTAATGAACGGCTTAAAGAGCTGGTGCAAACTGATTTACAAAACGGTGATGTACGCGTTATTCGCTGGACTTACCTCGCGACAGGAGAAGTTGAAACTATTACCTATGCAGCCGATAGCCCTGATGCGACAACTTTAATCATGGGGTATGATCAGGCAAGAAGACTAACAAGAATCACTGATGGAATGGGTAACTCGATTCAATATACTCTGGACACGGAAGGTAACTTACTCAGTGAAGATACTTATGATGTCTCAGGTGTACTTCATAAATCACTTCAACAAACCTTTGATAGCTATAATCGCCTGTCAAGCTTAACTCAGGTTAATGAAAATCAAATTTATAATTTTAGCCCTGATGGTACGTTAGATATGGTGACCAATGGAAATCAGGTGATTACAGATTATGACTACGATAGTCTGAAACGGCTGACTAAATCAATTGAAAACAAAGATGGGATTAATCCACTAACAGCCAATACCACTACGCTGTATAACTATGATAGCCAGGATAATCTAACTCAGATTACAGATAGTAATGGTGGTGTAACTCAGTATGTATATGATGATCTGGGTAACCTGATAAGCAGAACAAGCCCTGATACAGGCACAGTCACATATCAGCATGATGAAGCTGGAAATATAATCCAGATCACCGATGCCAAAGGGCAGCTATTTAACTATAACTATGATGCTTATAATCAGCTGGTTTTTACGGATTCACCTGGTACAGAAGATGATCTCGTGTTTATCTTTAATAATTGCACACAGGGCTTTGGTAAAGTTTGTCAACAGTCACGTAATCAAAATACTCTTACATACTCCTATAATGGCTTTGGTGATATAACTCGTATCTCACAATCTCAGACAACATGGGAGTTTTACGACAGGGCAATTAATCAGGTGAGTTATAGCTATGATGCAGCAGGTCGTATTAAAAGTATCAAATACCCTGGTGGCGCAATCGCACACTATAGTTACAATGCAGCAGGTAGCGTTGATAATGTGTCGATAGAGCAGGCCGGTATTATACAGTCGTTAACGACCAGCATAGACTATCTGCCGTTTGGTGCAGAATCATCCGTAATTTACGGTAATACGCTGGAATTGATCGGTATGTATGACCAAGCCTATCGTCCATATGTTATTGGTAACTTTACTCATTATTTTGAATATATGTCGAATTACGATGGTAACGGTAATATTGAGCGCATGTATGTTAAACAACTGAGTAGTTTTTCTAACCAACAATTTGGATATGATGAATTAGACCAATTAACTACATCCAATGGGTATATTGGAGACTTCAGTTTTGATTACGATAGTGTCGGTAATCGTCAGCGATTTGTTCGGAACGGTTTTATAGTCGACAGCAGTTTTGATATCAACAGCAATCGACTGAATAACTTAGCAGGTGAAATTATTAATGTTGATAACAATGGCAATCTTCAAAATATACGTGGGATGTCTTTAGGTTATACATCAGATAACAGACTTAAAAATATATCTGGTATATCTAAATACGAATACGATGCCATTGGTCAGCGAGCAGCAAAATATGCTATTTTACCTGGTCAGGCGGGTACATATGGCTTCTATCAGGCGAAAGTTTATATGTATGGGCAAAATGGCGAAGTGCTCGCTGAAATAGGTCCCACCGGTAGTGTTATTAAAGAGTATGTCTATCTCAATAATAAGCCATTGGCGATGCTGCATCATCAGCCAGACAGCGGTGAGGCCATACTAGGTGGTGACATAGACAAAGATGGTGAAATAAGCCTGTCTGACTATGTTGTCTGGTATTTTAACCATGCAACTGATCCAGCCTTTGATGTAACCGGTGATAACTTGAACAATAATGTCGATATAGACACAATGATTGCCTGTGTGTTTACCTCAATTCACTGTAGAGCTGCAAGTTATAAAACTGAATTGTACTATATCCATAATGATCACCTGGGCACGCCAAAAATGTTAAGTGATACATCTGGTATCCCCGTATGGTTATCACTTGCTGATCCTTTTGGAAGCTCGGTAATCGATGCAGATGCCGATAACGACGGGGTTGAAGTGGAGTTTAACCTGCGCCAACCTGGGCAGTATTATGATGGGGAGAGTGGGTTTTATTATAACTACTATCGGTATTATGATCCGGAGACGGGGCGATATATCACTTCTGATCCTTTAGGTGCATTGCCAGGATTGGCTCCAACGCCAAGCCTGACAGAAGATGTAACGAATCAATATGCTGCTCAAACTACACAAGAGATAGTACAAAATGGTTTAAATCATACGTATGTGTATGTCGAGAATAATCCATTAGGATTTGTTGATCCGTTTGGTTTGAGACCAATGGGGGGAGGTTCTGGAGCATCATCTAGTACTAAGTGCGCACTGAAATGTGTCGATAATTATTTGGCCTCATGGGCGTCAGGGGCTGCAGCAGGTTGGTTATACGGG
>JBFHVQ010000034.1:0-30103 GCA_041589455.1 Gammaproteobacteria bacterium
ATCAACCCAAAATTGGTATCTCTCATCTCAAGCCGGGTTCTGAAAGTGATATTTTCAAACAGTGTGAAGATGCGCTTTCTGGTCAGCGTAAGTTATGTCGTTTAGCCAGTGACGACCATTTTCAGATATAATCCCCCTTTTGCCACTCAGATAAATCAGAAATCATGTTTGATAGCCTAAGCGATCGTTTATCCAGAACCATCAAAAACCTGCGTGGGCAGGGTCGAATCACCGAAGACAATATCAAGGACACAATGCGTGATGTGCGTATGGCGTTGCTTGAGGCGGATGTTGCGCTTTCAGTGGTGCGTGACTTTGTCGAGCGGGTTAAGCAACGGGCGGTTGGTCAGGAGGTGATGAGTAGTTTGTCACCCGGTCAGGCCTTAATTAAGATTGTCGATGAAGAACTGGTCGCCACCATGGGTGAGGCCAATGAAGAGCTCAATCTGGCAGCACAGCCACCGGCTGTGGTTCTGATGGCAGGCTTGCAGGGTGCAGGTAAAACCACCACGGTTGCCAAACTTTCTAAATATCTGCAGGAACGTCACAAAAAGAAAATCATGGTGGTGAGCTGTGACGTTTATCGCCCGGCGGCGATCAAGCAACTGCAAACCCTTGCAGATCAGGTCGGTGCTAGCTTCTTTCCAAGTGAGAAAGAACAGGATCCAGTCGATATCGCGAAAGCGGCACTGGATGCAGCAAAAAAACAGTTTGTCGATGTGTTACTGGTGGATACCGCGGGCCGATTACATATCGATCAGGAAATGATGGCTGAGATCCAGCAGATTCATCAAGCGGTTACGCCGGTAGAGACATTGTTTGTTGTCGATAGTATGACCGGTCAGGATGCGGCCAATACAGCCAAGGCCTTTAATGATGCGCTGGAACTGACCGGTGTTATCCTTACAAAAACTGATGGTGATGCCCGTGGAGGTGCTGCGCTGTCGATTCGTCAGATTACCGGCAAGCCGATCAAGTTTCTTGGTGCGGGTGAAAAGGTTGATGCACTGGAACCGTTTCATCCTGATAGACTGGCTTCACGAATCCTCGGCATGGGTGATGTGCTCAGCCTGGTAGAAGAGGTGCAGCGCAATGTTGACGTTAAGGAAGCAGAGCAGCTGGCAGCCAAGTTCAAGAAAGGCGGTTCGTTTGATTTTAACGACCTTAAAGCTCAGATGGAGCAGATGCTGAATATGGGTGGACTGGGCGGCCTGATGGATAAGTTGCCGGGGATGGGGCAGCTAAGTGCCATGAAAGATAAAGTGAATGATAAGGATGTGAAAAGACTGATTGCCATTATTCAGTCGATGACACCAAAGGAAAGGGCCTACCCTGATATTATTAAGGGGTCACGTAAAAAGCGTATTGCTGCCGGTGCCGGCGTGCAGGTTCAGGAAGTGAACAAGCTGATGAAGCAGCAGATGCAGATGAAGAAGATGATGAAAAAAATGAAAGGCGGCGGCATGAAGAAAATGATGCAGATGATGCAGGGCAAGCTGCCACCGGGGATGGGGTTTTAGGTAGTAGATAAAATGACTTCGCTCAGGTGGCAGTGGTCGCAACGACAGAGGACAGATCTAAAGATCTGTCCCCCTTTTTGCGACCACTATCGCCTGAGCGAAGTCTTTGTATCTACCCCCTCAATTATTATTAAAAAACCCTAATTTAGTATTGCTCTTAAGGTGACAAACCGCTAAAATTCCGCGTTTCCCGTGGGCTGGAAGGTCCTTTGTCGGGCTTAACTAACAAATTATTGAGATAGATACTAATGGTAACCATTCGTTTATCACGTGGCGGAGCTAAGAAAAAGCCTTTTTATCATGTTGTTGTAACCGATTCGCGCATGCGTCGTGACGGTCGTTACATCGAGCGTGTAGGCTTCTTTAACCCAATGGCTCGTGGTGCTGAGAAAGAGCTGGAGATGAGCCTGGATCGTGTAGATCACTGGATTTCTCAGGGTGCTGGCACATCAGATCGCGTTAATCAGCTGATTAAGCAGGCGCGTAAAGCCGTTAACGCTTAATTCGTCGTCTCCTGAAAGCCTCAAATATGGCACAGGAAACGGGCGATACACGCATCACGCTGGGTAAGATTTCCGGTGTTTTTGGCGTGAAAGGCTGGGTGAAAGTGCATTCTTACACTGACCCCAGAGAAAAAATTGTCGATTATGGCCGCTGGCAGCTAAAGCACCAGGGGCAGTGGCGAGAAGTTGAGCTTGCAGACGGTAAACGTCAGGGCAAAACGGTTGTCGCCAAACTGGTCGGCCTGGATGATCGAAATGAAGCAGAACTCTATCGAGGCGCTGAAATTGCGATTTTCCAGAAACAGCTGGAACAGCTGTCAGAGGATGAATATTACTGGCATCAGCTAGAAGGCCTTAAAGTCATTACGACCGAAGGCGTTGAACTGGGCAGCGTACACCATCTTCTGGAAACCGGTGCAAATGATGTGCTGGTGGTAAAGGGTGATCGAGAGCGCTTAGTGCCTTTTACCGTGGGTCATACTGTGACCGAGGTTGACCTGGATAAGCAGGTGATAACGGTAGACTGGGATCCGGAATTTTAACCAGTCAGAAAACACAGGAAGCCTGATGAAATTTAATGTCGTTACACTGTTCCCTGAAATGGTTGAGAGTGTTGCGCAAGCCGGTGTAGTGGGTAGGGCCATCAAGAACGGCCTGATACAGTTGAATAGCTGGAACCCGAGGGATTACACGCAGGACAAGCATCGTACAGTCGATGATCGCCCGTACGGTGGAGGTCCCGGCATGTTGATGAAGGTGGCACCACTAAAGGCTGCCATTGAAGATGCAAAACAACAGACTGGCTATAAAGTCATTTATATGAGCCCTCAGGGTAAGCCAGTGACTCAGCAAGCGGTACAAAAGCTTGCTGAAGAACCTGGCATTGTATTGATTGCCGGGCGCTATGAAGGTATTGATGAGCGTATAATCGAAACCTATGTAGATGAGGAGTGGTCAATAGGTGACTATGTACTCAGTGGCGGCGAGCTACCTGCACTGGTCCTTATCGATGCCATAGCTAGAATGATTCCCGGGGTGCTGGGGGATGAAAATTCAGCGCAGCAGGATTCGTTTATGCAGGGCCTGTTAGATTGCCCGCATTACACCCGGCCTGAGGAAATTGATGGCCAGACGGTACCGCAGGTGTTGTTAAGTGGGAACCACGCAGATATCGAGCGTTGGCGACTTAAACAAAGCCTCGGACGAACCTGGTTAAGGCGACCAGAGCTACTGCAAAGCCTTGACCTGACAGATGAACAGAAGCAGTTACTGGAAGAATTTAAAGCCGAATCCAGTGATTGAGTGTATTTAAATATTGGAGTAAGACCATGAGTAACATCATCGCACAGCTTGAAGCGGAACAGATGAACAAAGAGATCCCTGCGTTTTCGTCAGGTGATACAGTTGTTGTACAGGTACGCGTTAAAGAGGGTGACCGTGAACGTTTGCAGGCCTTTGAAGGTGTTGTTATTGCAAAGCGTAATCGTGGTCTGAACTCAGCATTCACGGTACGTAAAATTTCTAACGGTGAAGGCGTTGAACGTGTATTCCAGACATATAGCCCACTGATTGGTGAAATCCAGGTTAAGCGTCGAGGTAAAGTACGTCGCGCTAAACTGTACTATCTGCGTGGTCGTACTGGTAAGGCGGCACGTATTAAAGAAAAGCTATAAATCGCTTTGCTTTAATCAGGCAATACCGAAAAGGGTGCATTAATTGCACCCTTTTTTTGTCCTGTGAAATCTCGTGGTCTCTTGGCATAATGATCACTATGAGAAAAATACTATCTGCCAGGCCACCATGGCGCTGTTGATGAAAAAATTATTTGGCTTTATTACCCTGTTGCTATGCTGGCAGAGCGCAGCGGTGGCTGTATCGAGTGAAGCAGAAAAGCAGGCGCAATTACGGTTGATACATTTTCAGAATATCGATGAGCTAATACAGCTTCGTGTGCCCGGGCTTGCCCTTAACTACCTGCAAAGAGAACAGCCTCAGTATCATAAAGATGATCCTGTAGAGTGGTTGTTCTGGGAGCAAAAACGCATTGCATTGTTAAGGTATATGAAGCAATGGCAAAGTCTGATTCATCGAGTAGATGCAAATCATGAAAAATTACTAACACCTAACATTGCCACCGCAGATCGTAACTGGTTTATCACTGAACAGTTAAGAGCCAGGGTTGAGCTTGAGCAATATGAACAGGCATTACAGCAGGCACGACAGCTACTCTGGTCAGCTAGCGCGCTGGTGAAAAGTAAATCTTTAGCCGCCTGGCGCAGAATTATTATTCAGGTTTATTTAAATCAGGGTTTAACGACGGATGCGCAGACTGCTATGCGTCGTTATCAGCAGGATTACGGAAAACTACAGAACGAAGATGGTTATAGCTGGTTACAGTTACAGGCTGAATTGCTGATTCAGCTAGGCCAGTATAGTGAAGCAATTTCAATATTAAGACAAAGTGATAGTGAGGAAGCCAGGGCACTACAATTGTTGGCGATGCTTAAAGACCAGGCAATATCACCACTGGATGCATTTGATAATGCACAGCTAATACTTTCAGGTATGCAGCAGGACAGTGAAGGACGAGGAATATACCAGTATCTGGCAATGACTACAGCAATTCAGCTGGGTAAGACTGACAAGGCGATCGAGCTGCTGGAAAAAATTCTCGCGGGAGAAAAGCTAGCATCCTATGAAAGCCTGAGAAAACTGGGTAATACCGATGCCTCTGTTGATGCGCTATGGAAATTATATTCCCAATTTGGTCACCAGTTTGCTAACCGTCAGGGCTTATTAAAAGGTGATGATGAAAAATGGTACCTCATTGCTAGTAACTATTTCGAAGAGCAGCCGGTAATTGCAAAATCGCTCTATGCGGTATTAGCAATTGAGGCACATGAGGAAAGCCATCGCCAGCTATCAATGAAACAGCTGGCAATGCTCATTGAAAAACAGCAGACTTCTTTAAAGCTCATTAATTTACTGTTTACGCAAACACGTTACCTGTCAGACGTTGCTATGGTGCCTGCTGAAGTGCGTTATAAACTGGTGGATTATAATCTAGGCAAGGGAAATATTGAGGCTGCTGCTGCAATAATGGCGGATCTGAAACAACCGCCAGCTGAGCAGCCACAGTTTGACTGGAATTTACGGCGGGCCCGGGTATTAATATTGAGTGGCTCGTTTCAGAAAGGTGCCGCTGTGCTCTCTCAGATATTGCAAGAAGGTATCGAAAGAGCGCAGGCAGATCGCTTTTTGCAGGTGGTGTTTGACTTGCAGGCAGTTGAACAGCATGCGCTTGCATTACAGTTATTTGGCAACTTACAGCAGTTAGTTGATGACCCGGTGTTGCAGCGCGAGGTGACATTTTGGCGAGCCGAATCTTATGCTGGGCTGAAGCAGTTTGATCAGGCGGCCTACCTGTTTCTGAAATCGGCCATTTCACCAGAAAATGTCTATGATCCCTGGTATCACACCGCAACTTTCAGGGCTGCGGAAAGTTTGCTGGATGCTGGCCTGTATGAAGATGCACGGCAGCGTTTTCTACATCTGTTGAAGATCACCGGAAATACAGCCAGAAAATCTGTGATACGTCAGCGACTGCAAAGCATACAACTGAAATTACAGGTGAGTGATGGGTAATCTAAGCGCAATGAAGAGCATCTATTTTGAAACAGCTTTTTGCGACATGAAGTTGAGCGCTCAGAATAATGCGATTTGTGGCCTTGATTTTTTTAGCTCAGGAGACAATAAAAATCTGATCGTAGATAAGCTGTTAGAAAAGGCGATCGAGCAGATAGCCCAGTATGCCGAATCTGCCGAATTTCAGTTTGACCTTCCCATAGCGCCCCAGGGCACAGAGTACCAGAAGCGAGTCTGGGCGATATTACAGACAATCCCCGCGGGACAGGTTAAAACCTATGGTGAAATAGCCAAAATGCTGGATAGCTCGCCCAGAGCGGTAGGCAATGCCTGTCGAAGCAACCCTGTACCGTTGATAATCCCTTGCCACCGTGTAGTTTCTATCTCTGGGCTGGGAGGTTTTGCCGGAAAGACTCAGGGCTTGAATGTGGATCTTAAACGTCAATTGTTAGCCCATGAAGGGGTTGAAATCTAAAAACCTACCCCAATCTGAAGTTGAAAATTTTCAGTTTCAATCTTTGGAGTGCATGATGACTGTAGAGTCTTATAAAGAAACCCTTGAATTCCAGGCAGAGGTCAAGCAGCTGCTAAAGCTGATGATTCATTCTCTGTATTCAAATAAAGAGATTTTCCTGCGTGAACTGGTGTCCAATGCCTCTGACGCCTGTGACAAGCTACGTTTTGAAGCCCTGGGTAACGATAATCTGTATGGCGGTGATTCAGACCTTAAGATCCATGTTGAGTTTGATAAAGAAGCTAAAACACTGACCATTTCTGATAACGGCATTGGTATGTCGCGTGATGAGATCGTTGAGAATATCGGTACTATCGCGAATTCAGGCACAAAAAAATTCATTGATTCACTAACCGGTGACCAGGCGAAAGATTCTCACCTGATTGGTCAGTTCGGTGTAGGCTTTTATTCAACATTTATTGTTGCAAATAAGGTAACGGTTAAAAGCCGACGCGCCGGTCTGAACGCAGATCAGGCGGTTCTGTGGGAATCAGAAGGCGAGGGTAATTATACGCTGGAAACCATCGAAAAAGATTCACGCGGCACCGATATCATTCTGCATATCCGTGAAGGCGAAGAAGAGTTCCTGGATAACTGGCGTCTTAAGCAGATTATTCATACCTATTCTGATCACATTTCATTACCCATCACCATGCCAAAAGAAGTGGAAGCTTCTGATGAGGAAGGTGAGCAGGCGAGCGCTACTGAAAATGAAGTGGTTAACAAGGCGTCAGCGTTATGGGTTCGCGATAAGAATGAAATTAAGGAAGATGAGTATAAAGAATTTTATAAACACATCGCCCATGACTTCGAAGAGCCGATGAAGTGGAGTCATAATAAGGTTGAAGGTAATCAGTCTTATACTTCACTGCTGTATATTCCAAAGAACCCACCGTTCGACCTGTATGAGCGTGAACGTAAGATGGGTATCAAGCTTTATGTGAAGCGTGTCTTTATTATGGATGACACGGATCATATTATGCCCATGTACCTGCGTTTTGTTCGCGGTATAGTCGATTCAGATGATTTACCATTAAATGTGTCACGTGAAATTCTACAACACAATAAAGTGATTGATCGAATCAAGTCAGCATCAGTTAAGAAAGTGCTGGGTATGATTGAATCTATGGCGAAGAATGATCAGGAACAGTACGCAATATTCTGGAAAGCCTTTGGTAATGTAATGAAAGAAGGCCCGATTGAGGACTTTGCTAATAAAGATCGTGTTGCCAAGCTATTACGTTTTGCATCAACCAGTAATGACAGTGCAGAGCAAACCGTTTCTCTTGAAGAATACATCACTCGCATGAAAGAAGGTCAGGAGCAGGTGTACTATATCACCTCTGACAGTTATGCCGCGGCTAAAAACAGCCCGCATCTTGAAGTGTTCAAGCGTAAAGGCCTGGAGGTCTTATTGCTTTCTGATCGTATTGATGAGTGGTTAGTTCAACATCTCACAGAGTTTGAAGGGAAGAAACTACAGAACATTGCAAAAGGTGATCTGGATCTGGGTGTGTTCGAAGATGAGGAAGAGAAGAAAGCACAGGAACAGGCTGAAGACAGCATGAAAGGTGTTATCGAGTTAATGAAGGAAAAGCTCACTGACAAGGCCAAAGACGTAAAAATTACGCATCGCCTAACAGATTCACCTTCATGTCTGGTGCTGGATCAGTTTGATATGGGCATGCAGATGCAGCAAATCATGCGAGCTGCCGGACAGGAGATTCCAGAGAGCAAGCCAATACTGGAAATCAATCCAGAGCATCCGCTTGTTGCAAAACTGAAGGATATGTCTGATCAGCAGCAGTTTGAAAACTGGTCACATATTCTGTTTGATCAGGCGATGCTGGCTGAAGGTGGTCAGCTTGAAGACCCAGCTGCTTATGTGAAGCGTGTGAATAATCTGCTTAAAGGCTAGAACTATAAACCTGTGAGGTTTATAGCTAATAATAAAAGCCCCATTCCGTTATGGTCTGGGGCTTTCTTGTGGGTAGCAAAATATTCAAGAAAAATAAGCCTGTAACTTAAGTACCAAAAGTTTTGAATAATTGAAAAGTTTATAAATGATATCTGTTATTAGATGAATGGAAAGTTGTTTTTGTGTGTGACTTATAGTTTTCCAAGTTTCAGCTTGCTATTTAAAAGTGTATCGGCTAAAAATGTCAGAATAAACTTGAGTAATGAATGCCAATATAAGTAAGTATTCATATAGTTTGATATTGCATGACTAGAGAAACGATAGCTGTAATTTATGAGAAAATATATTCAATATTTATTGCTTGTCGTTACCTTGTCTTGTATTTCGTCCACTGCAAATTCGGAGAAATTCAATACTCAGCAACGTTATCTCTACATTCAGCCTGGTCAGACTATTTTCAGTATTGTAAAAGTTCTTTATCCCAATCGTCGTGCTGAGTGGCCACAGATTATCAAGCAAATCGTCAGGAAAAATCCCCATGCATTTATTGGTGCTGATGCAAGCCGTATTCAGGTTGGCGCCAGAGTAGCCATTCCCACGTCAAACGGCAGATTAAAGTCAGTTTCTAAAGCGGTTGTTTATAAAGCGCCTAAAGCGGTTGGTCAGGTAGTCAAGACCAGGGGTGTTACTTTTGTGCTTTCTAAGAAGAACCGTAAGCGTGATCTTAAAGTGGGTAGTGAACTGTATGTAGGTGACAGAATATTCACTGGCGTGAATGCTTTTGTACGTTTGAATATGATTGATAATGCAAAAATTGATTTACGTTGTAATAGTGAAATGGTGATAGAAGACTATCAGTTATCTAAGGACGCTAATCGTAGTGTTTTGAACTTAATAAAAGGGAGTCTAAATAAGGTAACTGGGAGTATTGGCAAATTTGCAGACGATATTTATGAAATGAAGACGCCTCTCGCCACAGTTGGTGTTAGAGGGACAGAATATGCATTGCGCGTATTACAGTCATACGGTTGTGATGGAAGTATAGATGTAAATAGTCGTGGTATGTTTGTCAGGGTTAAGCAGGGGGTAGTAGACGTTAAGTCTAAAGATCAGAAAGTTGCTGTGATAAAAGGCGAGACCGCACATTTAGCTTCAAAAGCAGCTTATTTTAAGAAAATTGAGGCAAGAAACAGTGTATTTGGCGAACCGGATCGTAAGAAAAATTATTTCTTTGGTTCACTTTCCTGGTTGCTTATACTGATGCCAGTTATTGTCTTGTTGAGGATGGGAGTTAAGCGTAAGTTATGCAGCTAGAAGGGCAGCAGAGGCTGGATAAATGGCTCTGGGCAGCACGTTTTTTTAAAACCCGAGGTTTGGCAACGGAGGCAATTAGTGGTGGTAAGGTACACCTGAATGGAGACAGGGTGAAGCCTTCAAGAAATATAAAAGTTGGTGACGAGTTGTCGATTACCCGTGGTCAGTTTCAATTTGATGTGATCGTGAAGGCATTAAATAAGCAGCGACGCCCCGCCAGTGAAGCCTGTTTGATGTATCAAGAGAGTGAAGAAAGTCGAGAAAAGCGCCAGGCACTGGCTCAAAGTATCAAGGCGTTGAATGCGAATATGCCCTACAGTGAAAAACGCCCCAGTAAAAAACAGCGCAGACAAATCGTAAAATTCAAACGTGATCGTTGATCTAACCTAAAGTGAAGGGATCTAGCAAAGGTGCTTAGCATAGCAGCCTGTTAACATGAGCAGGCTGCAAACTACTTAGCGCTTATGAACTTATCTTGCGAGTAATGCCTGCTTAATCTCTTTTTCCAGAGCGGCTTTCTGATTGTCTTTGAACCCTTTATGAATATTAATCAGGTTTCCCTTTCTATCGATTAAATAAGATGTCGGCATGACCTTGAGGCCATAGCTAGCTGGGGTTTTTCCCTCAGGATCGTATGCCACAGTAAAGTTGGCCGGAGTCTGTTTTAGAAATTTCATTGCTGAAGCACGGTCTGAGTCCAGATTAATGCCAATAATTTCTAGCCCTTTTTCCCCATAACGCTTTTGCATGTCATTCATAAATGGGAAGGATTTTCGGCAAGGTTTACACCAGGAAGCCCAGAAGTCTACATAGACCACCTTGTTTCTGTGCTCAGATAAAGTGACTTTACCCTTGTCACCGGCGAGTGAAAAGTCGGCGGCTTTCTGGGCAAAAACAGCGGAGGTCGATAAGCTTATGGCGGCGACTACAAGTGTTAGTTGACGTAATTTTTTAAACATGGGTGAATCTCCGGTGGGTAAAGTCTAATTGCCTATTAACTGTAATCTAATTTTAGATGCAAAAAAACTGCATAGTTCAGTGTTAGTACAGGGAAATCAACTTAACCAGCAAACCAGCGGTGTAACTGTGACTGTTTTCGCAGTATTTGTCAGGCAGAATGATGCTCGAATAGCATGGTATGGGGGAAGCTAGAAAGCTTTTTGAAGATTGTATAGTCATAATATTATTAGTGATTTTACTTTGACGTATAAGGGGTGTAATAATGGCACCCTTTTAGTGCGTTGAATTTGAAACAGTAATAGTAAAAGGTCAAATTATGAAGCTGGTAACGGCAATTATTAAGCCATTTAAACTTGATGATGTGCGTGAAGCACTTGCAGAAGTAGGTGTGCAAGGAGTCACCGTGACTGAGGTTAAAGGTTTTGGGCGACAGAAAGGTCATACTGAACTTTATCGTGGTGCAGAGTATGTTGTTGATTTTCTTCCAAAAATTAAACTGGAGATTGCGATCTCAGATAAGCTTCTGGATACGGTTCTTGAAACCATCCGAAATGCGGCGAATACTGGCAAAATCGGTGACGGAAAAATCTTTGTCACCGCACTAGAGCAGGTAATTCGTATTCGTACCGGTGAAACTGGTGAAGAAGCACTCTAAGAGTTTGTATTTAGATTCTAAATGATATGACATTCCGGGTTAACCAACGGGAGAATTTTAACTAATGAAAAAAGTTTCAACACGCATCTCAATGCTCGGGCTACTGATTGGCCTGTTTCCAGCGAGCGTATACGCAGAAGATGCCTTAAGCGGTGCAGATACCGCCTGGATTATGGCATCTACTGCCCTCGTACTATTTATGACTCTGCCGGGTCTGGCACTGTTTTATGCGGGGCTGGTGCGCTCTAAAAACGTACTTTCGGTGCTGATGCAATGCTTTACGATTGCCGGTATTGCCTCAATTATATGGCTGGTCTTTGGATACAGTATAGCGTTTGGTGAAGGAAATAACTTTATCGGTGATTTTAGTCGAGTGATGATGTCTGGCGTCGACCGTGAAACGCTTTCTGGCACTATTCCCGAGTCACTGTTCATGATGTTTCAAATGACTTTTGCGATAATTACACCGGCACTGATTGTTGGTGGTTTTGCAGAACGAATGAAATTTTCAGCGATGATCATTTTCAGTGCCGCCTGGCTGATACTGGTATATGCACCGGTAACTCACTGGGTATGGGGCGGCGGCTGGCTCGGCGATATGGGTCTGTATGACTTTGCCGGTGGTACTGTAGTACACATAACCGCAGGTGTTGGGGCACTGGTTGCGGCTGTTGTGATGGGGCCACGACGTGGTTTTCCAACGACTGCGATGACACCGCATAATATGACCATGACCATTACTGGTGCAGGTATGTTATGGGTAGGCTGGTTTGGCTTTAATGGCGGTAGTGCGCTGGCAGCTGATGGCAATGCGGCGATGGCTATTCTGGTGACTCATATTTCAGCGGCAACAGGCGCTATGACCTGGATGGCAATTGAATGGTATCGTTTTGGTAAGCCAAGTGCTTTAGGTGTTGTCACCGGCATGGTGGCTGGCCTGGGTACCATTACACCGGCTTCAGGTTTTGTTGGCCCCGGCGGTGCACTGATTATTGGTCTGCTTGCGGGACTGGTTTGCTTCAGCGCGACCCAGTATATCAAACGCGTATTAAAAATTGATGATTCTCTGGATGTCTTCCCGGTTCACGGTGTAGGCGGTATTCTGGGAACCCTACTGGCAGGTGTATTTTCTGCAACCAGCCTGGGTGTTTTCAGTGGTTATGGATTCGCAGATGGAATTGAAAGCATGGCAGGTCAGCTAAAGGTACAGTTTATTGGTGTAATCGCCACTATCGTATTTACCGCATTTGTTAGCTGGGTTCTGCTTAAGATTATTGATCTTTCTATTGGTCTGCGTGTCACTGATGAGCAGGAAATTGAAGGTCTTGATATCGTCAGCCATGAAGAGCGTGGTTACGATATTTAATCCTGATCAGGTGATGATGATGGTGTGCAATGCCCACCATCATCAAAACCTTTGTGTTATCGCTTATGCCAGAGGCTGTCCTGTGTTAATATCTCGCAAAAATTTATATATGCGATGTTCATTTAGTAGATGACCCAGGCCACCATTATTCCACGTCCGCAGCACAGTATCTCGCGGGACAATATCGATGACAATGCACTTAAGGTTCTGTACCGTTTGCATAAGGCGGGCTATCGGGCCATGCTGGTCGGTGGCGGTGTGCGTGATCTGTTACTTGGGCATGCACCGAAAGACTTTGATGTGGCAACAGATGCGCACCCGGAGCAAGTTAAAAAACTGTTTAGTAATAGTCGCCTGATTGGTCGTCGTTTCCGACTTGCTCATGTGTTTTTTGGACGTGAAATCATTGAAGTTGCCACTTTCAGGGCGGATCAGGAAGAAGTCCATGATGACAGGGAGCATGCCACCAGTGGGCGTATACTTCGAGATAATGTTTACGGTCAGCTAGAAGATGACGTGTGGCGCAGAGATTTCACCGTTAATGCGCTCTACTATGATATTGCTGATTTTTCCATCGTTGACTACACCTCGGCGATGCAGGACATACAAAACCGTGTGTTAAGGTTGATTGGTGATCCGGAAACCCGCTATCGTGAAGATCCTGTACGCATGCTACGAGCAATTCGCTTTGCCGCCAAGCTGGGCTTCACCCTGCACGAAGCGACAGAAAAGCCCATTTATCAACTGGGGCATCTATTAAAAGACATCCCACCTGCGCGTTTATTCGATGAGGTCATTAAACTGTTTCATTCAGGGCATGGTGTGGTCTGTCTAGAGTTATTGCGTAAATACGACCTGTTGCAATATCTTTTCCTGCAAACTGATCAGGTGTTGAAAGAAGGCGATGAGGTTTTTGAGCGTTTTATTCGCTACTCTCTTGAGAGCACAGACAAACGCATACTGGAAGAAAAACCAGTTACCCCGGCCTTCTTGTTTGCCGCCATGTTGTGGGCCCCGGTCACTCGGTTGGAAGCGCAATTAAATGCCGAGGGAGAGCCGCCCTCACTAGCAATGCAAAATGCCAGTTCCACAGTGCTGTCTACACAGGTAGCTACGATTTCGATTCCCAAGCGTTTTAGTATGGTAGTGCGTGATATATGGCATATGCAGCATCGCTTTAATTATCGCCATGGCAAACGAGCGCGTAGCCTTTTGCAACATAAAAAGTTTAGAGCGGCCTATGACTTTATGTGTATTCGGAGTCGTGCAGATGAAATTGCAGATGATAGCTGTGAATGGTGGACACATATCCAGACACTGAGTGAAGCTGATCAGGATAAAATGCTGAAACCGGCTAAAGCGAAACCGCGCAAGCGCAAACCCGTTAAGAAATAAAATGAGTATCTGTTTTATCGGGCTGGGCAGCAATCTAAATGCACCAGTCGATCAGCTTAATAAAGCTCGACGTGCAATCGAGCAATTACCGCAAAGTCGACTCCTCAAGTGTTCTTCCATTTATCAGAGTAAGGCGCTTACTCTGGATAATGAAACACAGAATGACTATATGAATGCAGTGATTCAACTGCAAACTGAATTAACCCCGGGTGACTTGCTAGAGTATTTACAGACGATCGAAAATAATCAGGGGCGAATACGTGAAAAACGCTGGGGATCGAGAACCCTCGATCTGGATATTTTGCTGTTTGATGATGAAATGATTCAAACGCCAGTATTAACAGTCCCTCATCCAGAAATGGGCAAGCGTGATTTTGTATTGATTCCACTAAAGCAGATTACAGAAGATCTTGAAATACCGGGTCTGGGTAAACTGGATAGTCTCGTCAGTCAGCTAGCGAAAGGTTCAATAAGTATGCAGGGTGAATTCGATGGATGATCCAGGGTTTATTGTGATTGAAGGCCCTATCGGTGTGGGTAAAACGACGCTGGCGAAAAAACTGGCGAAAAGCTTTGGTAGTGAACTGTTACTTGAAGGTGCGGCAGAAAACCCATTTATGCAGCGCTTTTATGAAAATCCCAAAGCCGCTGCATTATCAACACAGTTGTTTTTTTTATTACAGCGTGCACGCCAGATGCAGGAGCTGCGTCAGGATGATATGTTCAATCCGGTGCGTATTGCCGATTTTCTGATGGAAAAAGACCGCCTGTTTGCTGAGCTGACCCTGGATGAAGATGAACTAAAGTTATACGAACAGGTTTATGATCAACTAACCTTTGATGTGCCACAGCCGGACCTTGTGGTTTATTTGCAGGCGCCGGTTGAGGTGTTATTGTCACGTATAGAAAACCGTGGAATTTATCATGAGAGACTGATTGAAGCGGCCTATTTGCAGCGGCTGTCAAATTCTTATGTGGAGTTCTTTTATCACTATAATGAGACTCCATTGCTAATTGTGAATGCATCAGAAGTTGACTTCGTAAATAATGAGAATGATTATGATCAGTTATTGCAACGTATACGTTCAATTAAAACGGGTCGTCATTTTTACAATCCTAATCCTGAATTAATCTAGGTGGAAGAGTCGATGAGTGCACACTCAGATACACCACAGAAAGTAACCGTAAATACCTTGCGCCAGATGAAACAAAAGGGTGAAAAGATTGCCTGTCTGACGGCTTATGATGTGAGTTTTGCGCAGATTCTTGATCAGTCTGCTGTTGATGTTGTACTGGTAGGGGATTCGCTGGGTATGGTTATTCAGGGTCTTGACTCGACTATACCCGTGACTATGGAGGATATGATTTATCATGGTCGTGTTGTTTCTCGTGGTGTTCAGCGTGCTCTGTTGATTCTGGATATGCCCTTTATGTCAGATGCATCTACCCAGCAGGCGGTTGAAAATGCTGGCCGATTTATGAAGGAAGCAGGCGCTAATATGGTGAAGCTGGAGGGCGGTGCAGATCAACAGGAGCTGGTGCAAACACTGACTCGCATGGGGATTCCTGTTTGTGCTCATCTGGGCTTACAGCCGCAACGCGTGCATAAGCTGGGAGGTTATCGCGTACAGGGACGAGACCAGTCTGTTGCCGATAAAATGTTACAGGATGCGCAGGTGCTAGAGCAGGCAGGGGCTGATATGTTGCTTCTAGAATGTGTGCCGGATGAGCTTGCTAAACGGGTGACCGAGCAAGCCAGTATACCGGTAATTGGAATTGGCGCGGGTAACCAGACCGACGGCCAGATTCTGGTGTTATATGACATTCTTGGAATTTCTGCGGGGCGAATTCCTCGTTTCTCCAAAAACTTCATGCAGCAGGCAGCTAGCATCGATGAAGCGGTGCGTGAGTATGTAGCGCAGGTTAAAAGTGGAGAATTTCCTGCAGCCGAGCATACCTTCAAATAGTTAAACGAGTATTCACTCATGCAATGTGTTGACGATATCCCCGAGTTGAGACGTTCCCTGCAGCAGTGGCGTCAGCAGGGGCAAAGAATTGGTTTTGTGCCCACTATGGGCAATTTGCATGAAGGTCATCTTTCGCTGGTAAATGCGGCAAGCCAGCAGTGTGATAAAGTCGTGGTGAGTATTTTTGTGAATCCGCTGCAGTTTAATCAGGCCAGTGACTTTAATGCTTACCCCAAAACACTTCATGCCGATCAGCAAAAATTACAGCAGGCTGGCATTGACCTGCTGTTTATGCCAAATACCCAGTTAATGTATCCTGCAGGCGAGGATGCCGTTACCCGAGTATCTGTTCCAGCTGTAACAGAGGAACTGGAAGGAGTTAATCGCCCCGGTCATTTTGACGGAGTGGCAACGGTGGTGCTCAAGCTGTTTAACCTCGTTCAGCCTGATCTCGCAATTTTTGGCGAAAAAGACTATCAACAATTATTACTGGTAAAAAAAATGGTATTAGATCTAAATCTGCCAGTTGATATTTATTCTATGCCGACCCAGCGTGAACCTGACGGGCTTGCCATGAGCTCAAGAAATAGCCGCTTGAATGCACAACAACGCCAGCAGGCAGCCACGCTCTACCAGGTGCTATTACAGGCCCGACAGGTCTGGCAGGAGACAGACCGTGAGCCGCTTCAGATAGAGCGGCAGGCCATAGAGGCATTAACTGCGGCAGGTTTTGATGCGGAATATGTGTCATTTAGAGACTCGAAGCACTTTTCGCCCCTCAGTGATCGTACACAGGCAGGGCGTGTACTGGCCGCTGCCTGGCTAGGCGAGGTGCGCCTGATAGATAATGTAGCGCTCGACGAATAGCCTGTTTTACTATAGAAAACCCCTCAATAATCAGCTATATAAGCCTATATCAGTATTATCTAAACTTGATTGAAAGCAGTGATTCCCGCATAATTAGGGGCTTTATGTGCTTTGACGTTCACAGGAAAACCTATGCATCTAACAATGCTAAAAGCCAAACTGCATCAGGCCAGAGTTACTCTCTCCGAGCTGGAGTATGAGGGATCCTGCGCGATTGATGGAAAATTGCTCGATGCGGCAGGTATCCGTGAATACGAGCAGATCCAGATCTATAACCTGGCCAATGGCAACCGTTTCACAACTTATGCAATTCGTGGTGAAGAGGGTAGTGGCATGATTTCTGTGAATGGTGCAGCGGCACATATGGCCAATCCGGGTGATCGGGTGATTATCTGTAGCTATGTTCAGCTTGATCAGAAAGAAGCCGCTAACTTCAAACCGACACTGGTGTATCTGGATGAAAAAAACCAGATTAGCCGTACGGGTGATCAAGTGCCTGTACAGGTGGCGTAACTCAGGCCAGATTTAGGTTTAGTCAGTTTAAAGTGATGAGGCCTGACAAATTTGATTGCGGCCAGATTCTTTCGCTTTATATAGTGCCTTATCCGCTTCTTCAATTAATGCTTTGCCCTGATAGCTGCTTCCCTGATCATGAGTCGCTACCCCCATACTGACAGTGACACAGTCACTGGTAGCAGAATGACTATGCTCAATACAGGATTGCGTTAGTGCCTGCTTAAAGCGCTCAGCGACACTTAATGCGTTGACTTCAGTGGTTCCGGGTAACAGCACCGCAAACTCTTCACCGCCATAACGTGCCGCCATATCGAGAGGATTGAGACAGGATCTGGCAAGTAATCCGGCAACCTGTTTCAGGCATTCATCACCCAACTGGTGGCCGTAGTTATCATTAAAGTCTTTAAAATAATCAATATCAATGAGAATCAGTGAGATAGGAGTCTGGCTAGAGCGAGAATTCTCAATTTCATTTTTTAAAGTTTCGTCAAACTGTCTGCGGTTAGAAATACCGGTAAGTCCATCCAGCATGGAAAGCTTTTGAAGCTTCGCGTTACTGGCTTCCAGCTGCTTCTTTAGTTCGCGTAATGCAAAAAATGCAGAATCACGTTCTTTCTGAAGGATATAGTTTTTTGCATGAGATCGAATGCGTGCAATTAATTCGATGGCGTCAGGTAGCTTTACCAGGTAGTCACTAGCACCATAGCTAAAGGCTTCGCTTTTAGTGGCAGCATCTTCCTTAGAGGATAAAACAATAACTGGGATATCTCGTGTGTCATGGCTTGCTTTATAGAAGCGTAGCAGGGTCATGCCATCAGAATCAGGCATAACCAGATCCTGTAATATAATTGTTGCATCGATTTCAATGGCAATGTCAATGGCTTTTGAAGGGTCCTGGACGTAAGTTAACTTCATGTCACGCTCATTTTCCAGCATGCGTTTAATGCCTTCAGCAATGATGGGTTGATCATCAACTAGCAAGATATGAATGCTGGAATTAGTAGATGATATGTTTTTTTGTTCGCTCATAAATAGTAACCATGCCTTGTAAAAGTTAAATGTGTTCCAGGATTTTCTGCGCAATTTTATTTATATCTAACTGATAGGTAACAGCATTAATATCACAGGCTGCTTTAGGCATTCCATAGACTGCGCAGCTCTTTTCATCCTGTGCAATGGTGATCATTCCACGGTTATATAAAGATAATAGACCATCTGCACCGTCACGCCCCATGCCTGTCAATAAAACACCGATAATTTTATCTGGCCAGTGGCTGAGTGCCGATTCATAAAAACAGTTGACTGAAGGTCTGTATGGGTAATCCTCGGGTATAGATGTATATTCAAACTGTCCCAATGAGTTGATGGTTAAATGATCATTAGTACCGGCCATATAAATTTTACCTGTTTCAGGTGTTTGAAGATTTTGTGCAATCGATACATCGAGTGAGATGTGCGTATTAAGCCAATTGGCCATACCCTGACTAAAGTGGTCATCCATATGTTGAATGACGACTACGATAGCGTTAAGACGTGTTGGCAGTGATTGTAGAATTGTTAGTAATGCAGCAGGTCCTCCAGTCGAAGAACCTATAGCGATAAGAGTCGGCGTATGAATAGAAAGATTCCGTTCAGGTACAGGTGATGTAATGTTTTTAAGCAACTTGTAAATGTTTTTAATTTTTATTCTAAAGTCATTAATGGACTGTGGCATTGTGCTTGACGGCTCTATTATAGCGTCTAGTGCGCCTGCAGACATGGCATCAAAAATGGCAGCAGTGTTATCTTGTTGGGAGTTGCTGGTAACGATGATAGTAATAGGTGTCTTTGACATAGAAGCATGAATGAAATCTGTGCAATGATCAGTGCCCAGTTCAAGTTGCAATAATACCAGGTCAGGTTTTTGTGTGAGGCATAGACGCCTGGCTTGTTGTACATCATGACAGTCCCATAAGTTATTATAACCAAGGTTTTTAATAAGAAACTTGAATAAGCGGATGGTTTCTGTGTTTTGATGAATTATCGCAATATTCATAATTTGCTAATTCCTGGTAATGGCTTCACCGATAAGATCGGTAACTGCATTAAGCAGGGTTTCATCATGAAAGCTACTTTTAGTTAGATAATAATCTGCACCGGCCTCCAGGCCTTTTTGCTTGTCTTCTGGTCGGTCTTTGTAGGAAACCATCATTACCGGAATGTTACGTAGTGCGCTGTCGTTTTTAATGAGTGATATTAATTCGATGCCATTCATTCTTGGCATATCAACATCAGTAATAACCAGATCATAATTGTGTGAGCGTATACTATTCCAGCCATCGGCACCATCAACTGCCAGATCGACAATGTAGCCTCTAGACTGAAGCAGGTTTTTTTCAATTTCTCGTACTGTAAGAGAGTCATCTACGATGAGCACATGTTTGTATGAGAGTGAGGATGTGGTGCTATCTGAGCTAACCTTATGAAGTTTTTTATCTGAGACAATATCATGAATACTTTGTAGCAAGTCGTCTGTATCAAGTATTAATACAGGATCACCATCATCAGTCACTGCAGCTGCACTTATGTCTTTGATTTTTCCAAGCCTTGGATCAAGCGTGCGTAATGCTAGACTTTTTTCGCCTATCAGAGAGTCAACCACAATTCCAAAGCTGGAACTGTAGTCGCCAATAATTATGACAGGAACCTCGGATGGATGATTTTCCGTAATATTAAGCTCAAGCACCTGTGAACAATGAATGAGTCCAACAGGTTGGTTATCAACAGTAATATACTGCTTATCATCAAGTACCGAAATTTGTTTCTGATTTATATAAAGGATACTGTTGATGCTAGTGAGTGGGAAAGCATATAGTTCAGAGTTCAGGCTGACTAGTAAACATCTCAGAACGGATAAGGAAAGTGGTAAATCCATGCTGATGGACATGCCCTGGCCAAATTCGCTATCAACAACTAGATTACCTCTGATTTCCTGTAATGCAGTATGGACTATATCAAGGCCCACGCCTCGGCCTGAATATTCAGTCACCTTGTCGCGAGTCGAAAAAGCGGGTAAAAATAGAAAATCTAGTAGCTCAGACTTGCTTAACATATTTGCCATATCTGCGGAAATTAACTTTTTGCTAAGTATTTTCTCGCGAAGCTGGTCAATATCGATACCACAGCCATCGTCTTTTACCTGTAGGCGTAATCGACCCGCATGATGAAAAGCTGAAATGGTTATATTACCTGATTCTGGTTTGCCGAGCAGTTTACGCTGTTCTGAAGTTTCTATTCCATGGTCAATGGCATTTCTTATGATATGGTTTAATGGTGCATCCAGTTTTTCAAGAATATCTCGGTCGACCTGGGTGTCTTCACCTTCAATGATAATAGATACCTGTTTTCCAAGAGCGTGGGAAGCGTCCCTGACCAGTCGTTTGTAAGCCTGTGAGTTTTCGCGAAATGGACGCATTCGGCTTGATATAACTTCGTGTGAGATAAGCCAAGTAAGCTCACTGTTTCTCTTGTCAAAACTATTAATGTTGATTATCTGATCAGTAAGTTTATCTCGTAAGTTTTCTGCTTTTCTCTGGATGTTATTAATTAAACTTATTTCTACAGTAGATTGACTGTTGTCGTAGATGTGTGAACGAAGTTTTTCGATCTGGCTCAGCAAGTCGCTATGATAGCGTTTTATATTGGATATAGACGAGGCATGATCCTGGATCCAGTTAGAGGAAACAGATAGTTCTCCAGCTAGATTGATAAGATTGTTTATTCGCTGTGAGTCAACACGTATAAAATTTTGTTTGACTTTATTAGCTGAAGGCGCATGCAGGGGTCTGGCCTGTATTGAAGCGGCTTGTGGTTTTTCAGTTAACAATATTCCGTTACTATTATTGTTTTTAATGCTGTGGAGCATAGAAATTAAACTTTTTATTTCACTATGATTAAGTGAGCTCCATTCTGATGCGTCAGATGATGAAATGTCTGTAATCTGGAATAGTAGGTCGGTACTATTGAATATGCAGTCTATATTTTCTCTGCTTAGTGATATTTCATGTTTTTGAGAGGCAACAAATACATCCTCCAGCGCGTGTGATAATTCTACGATTGGATCAAATCCAATCATTCTAGCGGCACCTTTAACGGAATGAGCTGCACGCATCATGGCTTCAAGAGGAATGCTATTGTCGCTGTTGTTATCGATGAGGAGCAGGTTGTCATTGATGTTGCTTATGCTGTTGTCTAATTCAGTAACAAATAATGCAAACATGCCTGGATCAATAGATAGTGATTCTGAATTCTGTTGATCGGTTTCGGGTAATAATGTTGTCTGGTTTTCTTCTGTTGTAAGTTCAGTGGATGATGTTAGTTCACTAAGGGTGGATTCTATTTTGCTAGATAATTCTCGGTTTGGATCACTTAGTAAATCTGCGTTGAGTTCACTGATATGGTCGAGCAGAAAAGTGCTGTTAATTAGTGAGTTGTTTAAGCTTTCATGAGGAAGAGATTCTGATGTAATTAATTTATTGATAATCTTCTGTAAACTATCAATTATGGGGTACGCTATGTCAACTTTTACAAGGTTTGTCGCAGCTTTGAGAGCATTAATGGCCTTTTCGATTTTCTTCAGGCAGGACAAAGTATCTGTATCGCATTCCAGTAAAGTGGAGCGAATAGCATCAGTTTGAATGCTGACCTCAGATCTAAAAAGGTCTAACATGGATAGATTAATTTTATTGTTGTCGTTCATTTCTAAATGTTATCTAATAATGCTTCAAATAATAGTGTTTCATCAATAATACCTATGTCATAGTCTTTGTGCCTGATAATTCCTTTCAGATAGCAAGAGGTGTCTTGTTTGAATGTACTCGGGGTAGGCATAATATCCTTTTGTGTGTAATGGATTATTTCTCTGACATCTGAAGCAGGAAACGCATATGTATTGCTGCTATCGTTGATAACGACATAGCGTTCGTTATCAAACTTTGTGTGCATATAACCACGATCTACCTTGAATAAATAACCAATAGAAATATTTAATAGTAAGTTCCCGCGGACATTGACAAGGCCTCGTAGAACGGGGTTCTTTCTATGAGGTAATGAATGATGTTTATCGCAGTGGATTATTTCCTGGATGTAGCTTGAACAAATGCTAAACCACTCGTCGCCAACTCTGAATGCTAGTGCTGCGTTGAGGTTGGTGTCTTTTTCGCTTCTTGGTTTACTGAGGTTTGACTTCCAGTCATTAAGATATTCGGAGTCCTGATCACGCCCAAGTAAACGCTGACCAGCTTCATTGTAGATACTGCAGTTTCTGCAATGTGTTAAGGTGGACAGGCGATCACAGCGTGGCTGTTGTTTTCCCCATACGCCGATTGTGTTCCAGCAGTCATTAATGTTTTCGATGGTCATGACTCCTCAGAAGGGTTGTTTAAAGCGTGTGCACGCTCAGCGCGTTTATGGAATAAGTTTGCTGCTTTATCATTACCTGACTTCTTTAGAATAATTTCCATGTGAAGCAATGATTCATAGTGATCTGGATTCAGGAATAGAACTTTTCTGAAAGATGATTCTGCCTCCGTCAAACTCCCCTTGCTGAACTGGATCATTGCAAGCAGGTAAAGTATGTCTGATTTAGTTTGATCTATTTTCAATATATCCCTGCACAGAGTTTCTGCCTGTATGCTATCTCCGGCATCAGCCAGTTTTTTAGCACGAATGGTCATATCATCTATGTTTTCGTTATTGTTTCTAGAGCCAGCTGGTGCTAGTGATTTTATGAAGTTTGATGCTTTTTTTGTTGTTTTTATTATGTTTTTTCGTGTGATGTTAGCTGGTTTTAAAGTGCTTATCTGTTTTCTTACAGTGTTTAAGTGATTTAATGGGTTGATAGATTTAAATGTTCGTTGGTGTTGTTCATTGTGTGCTTTTTTTCTTAAGGCAAATGCATTTTTATAGCCGGTATTAATGAGCAGATTGTCTGGTATTGATCCAAATTCAGAGTGACCTATAAACAGCAGGCCATCATCTTTCATGTATTTAGTGAGGTTTTCAAATGCCCGTATTTTTGTTTCCTGATCAAAATAAATTAACAGGTTTCTACATAGTATGATGTCGTAGTACTTTTCCTTGTACGAATCTTCGATAAGAATATTTGCTGTGTGAAAATTAATCTGTTTTTTAATGTTGTTGTTTATTTTGTAGTGTAGATCAGATTGTGTGAAATAATTTTTTATGTATGTGTCCTGTATGTCACCTCTGAAAGACTTTTTTCCATAATCCCCATTGATAGCCTGGTCAATTGCCAGTTGGCTAACATCACTCGCGTCGATGTAGAATAGATCTTGTGGAATTCCTTTACTTAAGAGGTGCATCGCAATGGAGTAAGGTTCTTCGCCGCTGGAGCAAGGTAGGCTAAGAATCCGGAAAGGCTTGGGTTTTTTGTCGCTGTGGTGTTTTATGGCCTTCCTAAATATGATCTCGTATGGCCGATCATCTCTAAAAAACCAGGTTTCGGGTATGACAGAGGCCTCTAGCAATGAGGTTAATTCACTTTCTTTTTCATGGATAAGCAGATAATAGTCTTCAATACTTTCTGCGGAGCAGGACTTCATGCGACTTTCAATGGCCTTGTCAATAATGGTGTTACCAATAGTGGTTATATCGAGCCCTATTCTTTGTCTTAAGACTTTATGGATTTTTTCATAGGACTTATCCATTAGCTATTCTCACCTGTCAAATTTTGACTGATAGAGTCTGGTAAAATATGATAAGTGTTAATGAGCTGGATTAGCTGGTCTTTGTATTTGTAAACTTTTCCAAGGTGCTTGGCATTTTTGTTGTGTATGCCGCTGTCAATGATCTCGCTTTCATCATAGGGGGTAACATTAGTCACGCATTCTGCAATCAGGCCAATAGACTGGTGACCGCCCTTCGATGAGGGTTGCTTTACTATAATAATTCTGCTGTTTAGTTTCTTGTCGCAACTCCTATTGTCGAATAATTCGCAAAGGTCGATAACCGGTGTGGGTGTTCCGCGGTAATTCAACAGTCCGCTAATGCCCTTGTCCGTTAATGGTACTTTTTCCAGCTCAATTAGAGGTATGACTTCTATAACGTCAATAGCTTTAATGGCGAATAACTGTTTACCTATGCGCAGATTGAGCAGTAACATTAGTTAGTCACTTTGAAAATGGATACTCCCTGCTGCAACCCACGGGCTGCATCTTTCAGCTGTTCAATAGACTGATTGGACAGTCGAAGGGTCGCTGCAGTTTGTTGTGCCATTTCATTAAGTTGAATCATGCTCTCTTTTATCTGTTCGGCTCCTTCTGCCTGTAATCGAGTACCTTCATTCACGGTTTCGAAACGAGGTAATAATTCCTGTACCTGATCAATAATGTGAGTTAGCTGTGCACCCACTGTGGCAACGTCATTAACACCCTGGCTGACCTCATCAGCAAACTTGTCCATACTCATAACACCCGCAGAAACGGCGCTTAACATATCTTTCACCATTTGCTCAATATCCCAGGTGGCAACTGCTGTTTGATCTGCCAGGCGACGAATTTCAGTGGCCACAACTGAGAAGCCACGTCCATATTCTCCTGCTTTTTCAGCTTCAATAGCTGCATTCAGAGAAAGTAGATTGGTCTGATCGGCGACGCGATTAATTGTTGTAACGACGTTATTGATATTGTCAGCTTTTTCGCTAAGTACGGCGAGCTTCGATGAGATCGATTCGGTTGCAATCATCATATTGTTCATGGTGTTACCCATGGATGTGAGTGCCTTATGGCCATCGGTAGCCGACATGCTGGTGCTTTCTGCTACGCGCTTTACTTCATCCATGGTGTAAAGTAACTCTTTGCCTGTTGCTGAGATTTCAGTAACTGTAGACATTATCTGGTTGGTACTGGCCGCCTGTTCTGCAACGGTGGCTTCGTGCTCTTTCGCATTTGCAGCAATTTGAGTTGCTGATGAGGTTACCTGGATGCCGGATAGCTGTACCTGTTTTACCAGGTTGTTTAAATTTTCCAGCATGGTTTTTACGCCACTGGCGACATGAGCAATGGAGTCATCACCTGAAAACACCATCATTTCAGATGTCAGATCACCTTTAGCTGCAGTAGAGACAACATCGAGTACAAACTCGGCCTTGCCTTCGAGGTCGGTATTGATCTCTTTTTCATGGTCAACAATACGGTCCATTTCCTCTGATAATCGTGAGAAGTTTTCAATGATCTGATTTATCTCTGAGTTTCTGTCATTCATTTTCAGGTCAAGGCTATTGCCAGACTCAGCTGCAAAACCATTCATTGTTGATGAAATGGTGTCCATACCACTTTCTACGGCATTAACCAGCGGGCTAAAAATAGTAAGCTGGATAATGTAATAAAGCGACAATATGAGACCCATCGCCATGAGAATGAACAGGCTGGTCAATTCCAGAGTCTGATTTTCTTTAAGTAGATAAATAAAGCTGAATCCAAGAAATATCTGGGGCAGAGTAAAAAGAATAATCAGGCGCTTTTTAATTGAAAAAGCGTTAAATGCCAGTATAAAAGATTTCATTGTTAAGAGTGCCCGTATGAAGCTCAGTAAAAAGGTGAGCTTTTTTTTATAAGTCTATGATTATGTTATACCTTGTTTTTAGCAGAAAACCAGATAAGAGCAAGTAAAAGTCATTTTCTTTTATTAGGGAATTTGACGGGTGAAGGGCTTTTGAGGGGGATTATTGGAAGGAAGCTGTTCTGGGACGGAGCTGCCAGATAGGCAGCCCCAATTTATCGTTTTTAACTAGCCTGTATTTCTCATACCGGCTGCAACGGCACTGATAGTTCGTAATAATGGGTTGAGCCACTTGCTTTGCTCGTCTTCACTTGCCTGTTCATCACGATAGCGCTTCAACATGAGAATCTGGATGTGACTCAGAGGATCCAGGTATGGGTCGCGGCGTTTCAGTGAAATAGCCAGGGATGGCGTATCTGCGAGCACCTCGTCCTGACAGGTGATAGCCAGAATGTTTTTCACTGTGCGTGCGTGCTCATCATAGATCATGCTGAATACATGCTTTTCAGTGTCCTTGTCTTCACACAGATCAGAGTATTCCTTTGCAGTTGACATATCTGCCTTGAGTAAAGCCATTTGCGTATTATTAAGCATAGCTTTGAAATAAGGCCAGTCAGCATTCATTTCCTGTAACTGCTTCAGGTTCTCTTCTTTGCCATCGATAAAGCTGTCCAGTGCAGAGCCGATTCCATACCAGGCGGGCAGGGTGGTTCTGGATTGAGCCCAGCCAAATACCCAGGGTATTGCGCGAATAGATGCTTTCGAGCGATTGACCTTACGATGTGATGGGCGTGAGCCGATATTCATCAGGCCAATTTCGGTTACCGGTGTGGTTTCATAGAAGTAATCCAGGAAACCCTCTGTGTTGTCTGTTAATTCTCGATAGGCGTCTTCGCCAACACGGGTTAGCTGCTGCATGATTTTAAGGTAATCAGGTTTTGCAGCGGGCTTCTTGTCCACAATCACTGAGCGGCTGGCTTTCATAAGGCCAGAGACGCCCATGGTCAGTTCATACACAGCAGTTTCCTGGTTGCTGTATTTGTATGACAGAACCTCGCCCTGTTCAGTGAACTTGATCTGGCCGTGTACCGTGCCTTCTGGTTGAGACAGAATCGCGTCATGCGTTGGGCCGCCGCCGCGACCAATGGTGCCACCGCGACCATGGAACAGGCGGCAATCAATACCGAATTGCTCAGTCAGGCGAATGACCTTTTGCTGTGCGTCATATAGATTCCAGGAAGAGGCCATGATACCGCCATCTTTGCAGGAGTCTGAATAGCCCAGCATGGCTTCCTGGAGGTTGCCGGAAGCTTTTAACAAGCGGCTATAAACTGGGTTTTCGAACAGAGACTTGAGTACCAGCTCGATGTGTTCCAGATCTTCAATGGTTTCAAACAGCGGTGAGATACGTATATTGCAGAAGCTTTCACCTTTCTCATCGCTACCGGCGAGGCCCGCCAGGCTAGCCAGGAACATGACTTCCAGTACATGGCTGGCTGCATGAGTCATTGAAATCACATAGTTGCCAAAGGCCCTGGGTGAAATCTCTTCCTGCATGCTTGTCATTAGCTCGAACACGTTGATCGTTTCACGGTTCGGCTCATCCAGCTGTTTCTTGTCCAGCGTGAGGCTCGGTGGATTTTCCAGGTAGTCAGAGAGCAACTGCTGGCGTTCTTCTTCACTGAGCTGGTTGTAATCAGGGGCCTTATCGATTTGCTTGAGGATGTCAGCAACGGCTTCGGTATGGCGCGTTGATTCCTGGCGAATATCCAGTTTTAACAGGAAGAAGCCAAAGGTTTCAGCAACCCTGATCAGGTCTTTCAGGTCACCATTGGCAATATTTTCGTCGTTGTGGCTGATCAGTGAGCTACGAATCAGCTGAAGATCAGTTATAAATTCTTTTTCGGTTGGATAGGCATGCGGGAAGTTTTCTGCATTTTCACCTGTTAATCGGGCGCGAACTTGTGACAGATTCTGCTGCAGCCGATAATGCATAAACGACAGTTTGCGGCGATAAGGTGCGTTGCAAAAGGCGTTTGGTGATGAGGCATAAACTTCAAAACGGATATTTTCGTCTTTTTCCAGGCTATCCATAAATGAGCTGGTGGGGTTACACAGGTCGATTGAATGTGTCAGTTGCTTGTTAAGTTCGATAACCCGATAGATGTATTCCTGAAGAATAACCTCGGTTTGCATGCGCAGGGCCATAGATGTGGTTTCAGGCTTAACGAATGGGTTGCCATCTCGGTCACCACCAATCCATGAACCAAAGCGCAGGAAACTGGGGACCGTGATTGCGCTGTCTGGGTAGTGCTTATTCAGTTTACGTTCAAGGTTTCGGTATATATGTGGAACCGCATTGAACAGGCTGGTGCGGAAATAGTACAGACCGTTTTTAATTTCATCGCGAACCTGAGGCTTGTGTTCACGTACCTCATTGGTTCTCCAGAGCTGCTGAATTTCTGTTTCAAGGTCAGCAGTAAGCTCTTCCTGTTGTAATTTGCCGATGCGGATATCATTCAGTTTGTCATTCAGCAGGAATATGCGCCGTAAGGCATTCATGACGCTGCGGCGCTTGGATTCAGTGGGGTGGGCAGTGAAAACCGGAATATAAGCAAGGTGATCCAGCAGGTCCTGAATTTGACTGGCATCAACGCCATCCAGGCGATATTGCTCAAGGGTGTGATCAAATGAACCGAGCCATAGCGATTTGCCATGGAACATCTGTTCATGACGCTGCAGGTGCTGAAAGTCTTCTTCGGCAATATTAATCAGGCTGAAGTAGATACTAAAGGCGCGTACAACCTGAGTCAGAGTGTCTGGATCAAGGGATTCGATGAACTCCATGAGCTGCGCACGTTTTTTCGGGTTATCGGCTTTGCGTAAGCTGATATATCCCTTGCGGAGCTTTTCTACGGCCTCATAAACATGGGTGCCGGCGAGTTTTCTGATGACATTTCCTAGCAAATTGCCAAAAAGTTTGACGCGGGCGCGTAGTTTTTTGTCATTTGTCAGATTTAGCTTTTTTTTGGTACTACCCATGTTTTTCTCTAAGCATATGTTATGTGAGGCGCGACATTATACATGAAATCAGGGTACTAGAAAAAGACTGGTTAAAATCAGGGGTTTGCGCCAAAATGATGGTAACTCGCTGATAAATTCAGAGTTTTTAGATCTATACTGGAATAACATCTAATTTAAAGGGCTTTAATGAGTAAATTAACAGATTCGGCTGCATGTCATGCATTGACTAAGCATTATGAGAAGGTCGCCAGCCTGCATATGCGCAACCTTTTTGAAGAAAACCCAAAGCGTTTTGAGCAGTTTTCAGTACAGCTGGAAGATATATTGCTGGACTACTCAAAAAATCGTGTGACTGAAGAAACTATGGGTCTGTTGATGGATCTGGCTCGCTTTGCTCAGGTAGAACAAGCTAGAGATAGTATGTTCTCTGGTGAGAAAATTAATATTACAGAATTTCGTCCCGCACTGCATGTGGCATTACGTAATCGCTCCAATACCCCAATGATTGTTGATGGTGAAGACGTGATGCCAAAAGTGAATGCAGTGCTAGAGAAAATGCGCGGCTTTTCGGACAAGGTAAGAAGTGGTGAATGGCGAGGCTACAATGGGCGACGCATTCGCAGTATTGTCAATATTGGTATTGGTGGCTCTGATCTGGGCCCACATGTGGTTTGTGATGCGATGAAACCTTTCGCACAACGCGATCTCAAGGTTCACTTTGTTTCCAATGCGGATGCGACTCATCTGGTTGAAACATTGAAGCTGGTTGAGCCGGAAACCACGTTATTTGTGATTTCGTCTAAATCATTTACTACCCAGGAAACCATGTTAAACGCACACAGTGCACGAAAATGGTTTGTCGACCTGGTAGGTAATGAGCGTGCAGTCGCCAAACATTTTGTTGCGGTGAGTACCAATATTGAAGCCACCAGCCAGTTTGGGATTGATTCTGAAAATGTCTTCGAGTTTTGGGATTGGGTGGGTGGTCGCTATTCCCTGTGGTCAGCAATAGGGTTGCCAATCGCGCTATATCTGGGGATGGATCATTTTGAGTCCTTGCTAGAAGGTGCCCATGTTATGGATCGACATTTTGCCGAGGCACCGCTTGAGCAAAATATGCCAGTGATTATGGCGATGCTGGGGATCTGGTATAACAACTTTTTCGATGCACAGAGCCATGGCATTATGCCTTACAGTCAATATCTCGAACGTTTGCCGGCATTTCTGCAGCAGCTGGATATGGAAAGTAATGGTAAAACCATCGATCGTTCTAACCATCGAGTAGATTATCTCACCGGACCAATTATCTGGGGACAATCGGGTACCAATGGGCAGCACGCATTTTTCCAGTTAATGCACCAGGGTACCAAGCCGGTTCCG
>JBFHVQ010000035.1:0-29303 GCA_041589455.1 Gammaproteobacteria bacterium
CATTGCGATTGAACGTGCATCAGTGAATCCATATGGTGCAGCTAAAGCTGATGAGGAACTTAATGCAGCGAGACAAGCCGCAGATAACAGGCGTTTCAACATAATTTACTCCTAACTTTATTTATGTTTTGCTGCAAGAATAGTATCTGATTTTATATGGAAATCAAGAGTGCTACCTGTTCACGCGGAATTTTAGGTTAAAGGCGATAGTGTTTCTGCTAACTAACCTGATGAATTACTTATTAAATATCTGTGTTATGTGAATCTTTAGCTTGTTTTATACGTATTGTAGCTTGATTTATTATGATTCAGTTAACGTAAACACCAGAAATAAAACTAATTATAAATTTCTAATATCCTTATCTTGTTTCAAACAAGGTCATTAAGATTGCTTAAATTTAGTCATGTGGATGCTTTCTCCTTAAACAGGGGAATGCATACTGTTTTGTGTGCTACAGGTAAAAATGACTTTATGGCTCGTAATGGGTGGTTTATCCCCCAAGCGGATTAAGGAAGCAACCAGGTCATCATGTAAAGTTGAAGTATTTATTATTTTGCAGTGGCTAAATCTAATATATTAAAGAGTAAAAGCGAAATCTAAGCTTTAACCTGGACGACTTGATGTTCCTGTTGAGAAAATGAACTGGTCAGGTATAGAATTACTGGCGGTAATAGTCATGTACGCAGTGGTTATTGTTCTGGTGATTCAGTGATGAATCTTCATATGTTCCGATCTGACAGTAAAAGTATGAGGTTATACCGTAGTCTTTGTAGAATAGCTGCGATTAACGTTATAGTTGATAAATGCCTGTCTCTGGATAGTTTGTGCTGAATTGCCCTGAATTGTCTTTGGTCAATTCTCTGAACTGACATATGTCTTAGTATGCTGCTCCTATTTTATTGATAGCTGTATTGACAGTCACAGGTATAAGCATATGTTCAAGCAAAGCACAGTTACTCAGGTAAGCAACTCACCATTTGAACTTGATAATGAAGAAGCATATAAAAAATGGCGAGATCAGAAGTTAACTGCCTATCCAGAAAAACTGTCTGACTTGCTGGTTGAAATAAATGATCCTCGAAAACTCACAGAGCTTGAGTTTAAGGCAATTCAGAACATTTGTCGTAAGACGAACATGGCGCTCTACGCGAGTAACACTGGTAGCGATCCGGATCCGGAAATTCCGCTTTCCCTGGCACGTCGATTTGGTCTGGAAAATATTAATACCAACTGGCTAGCAGATGATACCGGACTGACTTCATTGAAAGTTGCAGACAAAGGTATCAAACAGCAGTACATACCTTACACGAATCGTGCAATAAACTGGCATACCGACGGCTATTATAATCTTTCAAATCGCCAGATTTATGCCCTGAATTTACATGTTGTTCAGCAGGCCGCTCAAGGAGGAGAGAATGCAATTATGGATCATGAAATTGTTTATATTCTGCTGCGTGAAAAAAATCCTGATTATATACGTGCGCTAATGGGGCCTGATGTTCTGACTATACCACCCCGAATTGATGAAGGAGGTGCGGTTGCACGAGGAAAGGAATCCGGTGCGGTATTTAATATTTTACCGTCTGGTGATTTGCATATGCGCTATACAATTCGAGTGAATAATGTCATCTGGAGTGAAGATGCTTTAACTCAGGATGCCCTGACTTATCTCAGAACAATTTTAAATAGTGAATCAGAATACATTTATCGTGGACGCCTGGAAGCAGGAATGGGGCTGGTAAGTAATAATGTATTGCATGATCGTGCTGCATTTGTAGACGATGAAACTCACCAGCGACATTATTATCGTGCGCGTTATTTTAATCGTCTTGAGGGTACCAGTGTTTTGGATTGATTGTTAAATGTTTAGATTGTTATAAAGTGTTAAATCAACAGCAGCTCGATTGTCTGTAAAGGATGTTTTGGCTAACCTAGTATTTCCAGTGAGAATGAAGGAAATGCAATGGATATAGTGCAGGAATTTTTTGATAGCAGAAGTGAGATAATTCTAGATAATCTAACCGGAATTGGATTCAGTTTTGAAAAAAGTAAAAATATACTGATTCTGGTTACGCTATCATTTGCATTAGCTGTTAAAGAGCTAGAAATTGAAGAAGTTCTCGCAATGCTGATTGACTGTGATTTAGGGAAATACCTGAATCAGTTCGATATTGATTTTATGGCTCAATTATTATCCATGAATCGTGAAGATGTCATCATGGCACTAGAAGCAATATGGCCAATTGTTTGTGGAATCGAAGATGCTAGCCATCACAAGAGTGCAATATCTTCTAATTGAAGTCGGCTTGAAAGTGAACCTGGTGATCGACTTTAATGAAGTTTGCAAATCACGCTATTGAAGAGTTGTCTCGTACATTAATACGCAATCAATGCCTGTTTAGATAACCGGCAGCTATTCACTACAAATATATTTAATTCGACTGGATACCTAGCGCAACAATCATTTTTCTTGCCGCATTGGACAGCGTTCGTTGCTGGTGTGTAACGACCCCCAGTAAGCGCTCGAACTTTACTTTCTCCACTTGTAATTGGGTGAGCTCTTTACTAAGCATTGAAGTGGGTAACACGCTCCAGCCAAGCCCAATAGAAACCATCATTTTAATGGTTTCAAGGTAGTTGGTTTCCATGGCTATATTCAAGTTTTGTTCGTTAAGCCCCAGCGCCTGTTCAAGCAGCTCTCTTGTAAAAGTGTTTTTAGATGGCAGAATCGCAGGTAGCTGGCGAAGTTTTTTGACACTCATGCTACGAGTACTGGCCTCCTTGTGTTGTGCGCTGATCACAAAACTCAAGGGATCATGCCAGATGATCTGGCTGGTCAGATGTGGCCAGTCATGGTCAGGCAGGGTTGCAATGGCAATTTCAACATCTCCTTTCAATACCGCGCTACAGGCTTCCTCTGAATCCATAAAGCGGATGTCCAGATCAACCTGTGGATAGTTAGTCGTATAGGCGCGCAGTACCGGCGGTAGCCGATGCAGGCCAATGTGATGACTGGTTGCGATTTTCAGCGTACCCTCGATCCGTTGACTTAAATTACCGATGGCGCGTTTACTCTCTTCCAGTTCAGCTAAAATACGCAATGCGCTGGGCAATAGGGCCTGACCGGCCTGTGTTAGCTGAATGGTTTTACCGATGCGGTCAAATAAGCGGCTACTGAGTTCTTCTTCCAGCGCGGAAATGCGCTTGCTTACGGCGGGCTGTGTAATGAACAGTTTCTCTGCAGCCCGTGAAAAGGAGCCCAGCTGGCTGACGGCAATAAAGGCGGACAGGTTTTGAATATCCATTAAAGTTATAGGTCTTTTGCGTTATTCCTAATGGGAATAGTTTATATGAAAAAGATGAATTTGTTTTATATTTTGTCGAGGTCTAGAATTAACAGTCTGAAAAACACGTTGTACAGCCTCGAATTAGCTGTAACCAGGAGAAGAGCCAATGGCTGGAAAAACCTTATATGATAAGTTATTTGATTCGCATGTAGTGCGTACCGAGGATGATGGTACGGCATTACTCTATATCGATCGTCATCTGGTGCATGAAGTCACTTCACCTCAGGCTTTTGAGGGACTGAGGCTGGCGAACCGTAAACCCTGGCGTACAGATACAGCACTCGCCGTGCCGGATCATAATGTCCCGACCGTCGCAGCAGAACGAGCGAAGGGAATAGAAGATGCGGTTTCACGTACTCAGGTAGAAACACTGGACAAGAATACCCGTGAATTTGGTATTACCCAGTTTGCGATGAATGATATTCGGCAGGGTATTGTTCATGTAATTGGTCCTGAACAAGGTGCGACCTTGCCGGGTATGACCCTGGTGTGTGGTGATTCACATACCGCAACCCATGGCGCTTTTGGTTCTATGGCCTTTGGTATTGGTACCTCAGAGGTTGAACATGTGCTGGCAACCCAGTGCCTGTTGCAGCGTCGTATGAAAAACATGCGTATTAATGTTGATGGTGAGCTGGGTGCCGGTGTGACGGCCAAGGATATTGTTCTGGCGATTATTGGCGAAATCGGTACCGCCGGTGGAACTGGCTATGCTATGGAGTTTGCCGGCACGGCTATTCGCGGTCTGTCGATGGAAGGCCGCATGACGATCTGCAATATGGCGATTGAAGCGGGTGCTCGTGTAGGCCTGGTGGCAGTCGATCAAACGACCATTGATTATGTCGAAGGGCGTCCTTACTCACCTAAAGGCGATCAGTGGGATCAGGCTGTAGCTGCCTGGTTTGAACTACACAGTGATGATGATGCGGTATTTGATCATGAAATCACCTTAACAGCCGAAGAAATCAAACCGCAAGTCACCTGGGGGACATCGCCTGAAATGGTGGTGGCGGTGGATGATAAAGTGCCGGATCCTGCGGGTGTTGTGGATATGGTGAAGTCTGATGGCATGGCAAAAGCACTGGATTATATGGGGCTGAGAGCGAATACACCTATCAGTGAGATTCCCATTGATAAAGTGTTTATTGGCTCATGCACCAACTCACGTATTGAAGATATACAGCAGGCTGCTGACGTTATTAAAGGCCGTAAAGTTGCGAATAACGTCAAACTGGCGATGGTGGTTCCTGGTTCCGGGCTGGTAAAACAGCAGGCCGAGAAGCAGGGCCTGGACAAAATTTTTATCGAGGCAGGGTTTGAATGGCGCGAGCCGGGTTGTTCGATGTGTTTGGCGATGAATGCAGATCGTCTCGAACCGGGTGAGCGTTGCGCATCCACTTCTAACCGAAATTTTGAAGGACGCCAGGGACAGGGTGGACGGACTCATCTGGTAAGTCCAGCGATGGCCGCTGCCGCGGCGATTGCAGGACATTTTGTTGATGTGAGAGATTTCTAGGGCTTATTGAATGAAAACGTTATTGCTGAGTGTGATCGTGCTGTTATCACTAACTGCGTGTAAAGAGTTTGCCAGAGAAGTGGCAGATGACAGTGAGCAACTTGCCAAAAATGCGGGCAGTGCAGTAAAAGGCGCAGCTAAAGCGCTGGGTGATGCTGGTAATGAGCTAGCAAAAGGTATTCAGCAAACCATTCAGGACAATACCGATTAAACCATAAAGATCAGGCGAATTATTATGGAAAAATTTACAACAGTAACCGGAATAGTGGCACCCATGGATCGACCCAATGTTGATACCGATGCAATTATTCCTAAACAATATTTAAAATCAATCAAGCGTTCTGGTTTTGGGCCAAATGCGTTTGATGACTGGCGTTACCTCGATCCAGGCGCACCGGATATCGATAATACAACACGCCGTATAAATCCGGAATTTGTGCTTAATAAAGAGCCCTATGATAAGGCAACAATATTAATAGCTCGCGAAAACTTTGGTTGCGGCTCTTCACGTGAGCATGCGGTATGGGCACTGGATGATTTTGGCTTTCGCGCAGTGATTGCGCCAAGTTTTGCGGATATCTTTTTTAGTAACAGTTTTAAGAATGGCATGCTGCCAATTGTATTGAACGCTGAAATTGTTGATGGACTATTCAAAAAGCTTGAAGCAAAAAAAGGTTTCGAATTAACAGTTGATCTCAAGGCGCAGAAAGTGATCACAGAAGATGGTGAAGAATATGCTTTTGATATCGATGACTTTAAAAAGCATTGTCTGTTAAATGGGCTGGACGATATTGCACTGACATTAACGCATGCAGAAGATATCAAGGCTTACGAAGAACAGCGTAAACAATCTGCACCCTGGTTGTTTCAGGGCTAACGATAACTATTTAAACAGATAATACATAACGTGAAGTCAGTATGGCCTGCGTTAAATAAAGGTACTAGAACATGACACAAAAAATTGCAATTTTGCCCGGTGATGGTATTGGCCCTGAAATCGTTGCTGAGGCGGTAAAGGTAATTAATTACCTGAAAGATAATGCAGGTCTTGATGTGGAATTAAGCGAGGCAGCAGTCGGTGGGGCTGGTTATGATGCAGCAGGTGATCCACTACCTGATGCGACACTGGAATTATGTAAAAACTCAGATGCGATTTTACTGGGTGCAGTCGGTGGTCCACAGTATGAATCTCTGCCGCGAGAAAAGCGTCCGGAAAAAGGCCTGTTGGGTTTACGATCAGAACTTCAATTATTTTCTAATTTGCGTCCCGCGATTTTGTATCCTCAACTGGCAGATGCGTCTTCACTGAAAGCTGAAATTGTTGCCGGCCTGGATATTATGATTGTACGAGAATTGACTGGTGGTATTTATTTTGGCCAGCCACGAGCCATTATCGAGAAAGATGGTGAGCGTTATGGCTATAACACTGCTGGATACAAAGAAAGCGAAATCGAGCGTATTGGCCGCTCGGCCTTTGATATTGCAATGAAGCGTGGCAAGCGAGTTTGTTCGGTTGATAAAGCGAATGTACTGGAAGTGTCCGAGCTGTGGCGAGAAGTGATGGAACGCGTTGCCAAAGACTATCCAGAAGTAGAATTGAGTCACATGTATGTAGATAATGCAGCAATGCAGCTAGTCAAGTGGCCCAAGCAGTTTGACGTTATGGTCACCAGTAACCTGTTTGGTGATGTGCTTTCCGATGCAGCGGCGATGCTGACGGGTTCGATTGGTATGTTGCCTTCCGCGTCTTTAGATGAACATGGTCGCGGTATGTATGAGCCGATTCATGGTTCTGCGCCTGATATTGCTGGCAAGGGTATTGCAAATCCACTAGCAACGATTCTTTCAGTTTCGATGATGCTTCGATACAGCCTTAATAACGAAGCGGTTGCACAACGTATTGATGACGCCGTGGGCAAGGTGCTGGATCAGGGTTTACGCACACCGGATATTATGTCCGATGGTTGTACCGAAGTGGGAACGGCTGCCATGGGTGATGCCGTTGTAGATGCATTGAAAGATTAAAAAATTGTTACAGTCGCCAGGTCGCGGCTCTAGTCATTCATTTTCAGGAATTAAATTATGAGTAAAACATACGATGTTGCGGTAGTCGGTGCCACAGGTGCGGTTGGGGAAACCATGTTATCCATTCTGGCAGAACGTAATTTCCCGGTGGGTAAGGTCTATCCATTGGCATCAGAGCGTTCAGCGGGCAAGAAAGTTGAATTTGGCGATACCATGCTAACGGTTGAGAATCTGGCGGACTTTGATTTCTCTAAAGTGCAGATAGGTTTGTTCTCTGCAGGAGGCTCTATTTCAGCAGAGTTTGCACCTAAGGCGGCGGCAGCAGGCTGTGTGGTTATTGATAATACGTCAGAGTTTCGTTATGTCGATGATATTCCCCTGGTGGTTCCCGAGGTTAATCCGCACGCCATTGCAAATTATAAAGACAAAGGAATTATTGCGAATCCTAATTGTTCAACCATTCAGATGCTGGTTGCACTAAAGCCGATTCATGATGCGGTTGGTATTTCGAGAATTAATGTTTGTACTTATCAGGCGGTTTCAGGCACAGGCAAGGAAGCGATTGAAGAATTAGCCACACAGACCGCTAAGTTACTTAATGGTAAGCCGGTAGATTGCGAAGTGTATCCCAAGCAAATCGCCTTTAATGTGTTGCCACATATTGATGTGTTCCAGGATAACGGCTATACCAAGGAAGAAATGAAGATGGTCTGGGAAACCAGGAAAATTATGGAAGATGACGAAATTCTGGTTAACCCAACGGCAGTACGTGTACCGGTTTTCTATGGTCACTCTGAGGCGGTTCATATTGAAACACGCGAAAAGTTGAGTGCAGAAGCCTGTCGGGAGTTGCTGGAAAAGGCGCCAGGTGTGCAGGTGATGGATGAGCGTAAGGATGGTGGATATCCGACGGCGGTAACTGAAGGTGCGACCACTGACCCTACCTATGTCGGCCGAATTCGTGAAGATATTTCTCATGAGAAGGGCTTAAATCTGTGGGTAGTGGCAGATAATGTGCGAAAAGGCGCTGCCCTGAATAGTGTGCAAATTGCAGAGATTTTGATAAAAGACTATTTATAATCTATAGTTACATCTGCATGCTAAAGTTTATTCTTAGCATTTTGATGGAAATAGGTGTATCTTATGCCTGTAAATAACACATAGATGTATAAATAGAATTCTTATAGGATCGAGTGAGGGGACTGACCTGTGCGCAAATTAACACTGAGCCTTGCCGTGATGGCTGCCTTAATGCCAGCACGCGGCTATCCACTAGGGTTGGGTGAGATAGAGCTAAATTCGGCGTTAAATCAAGAGCTTAATGCAGAAATTGAAGTAATGTCTGCAACGCCTGAAGATGCCGAGCAGCTAATTGTTAAGCTAGCCAGCCGAGAAGCTTTTAGTCGCGCAGGCATTGATCGCCCGTTTTTGTTACAGCAATTAAAGTTCAAGGTCGCCCAACAGGATGGTAAGCCAGTTGTTAAGGTTTACACTCAGGGGCCGATACGTGAACCTTATTTGAACTTCCTGCTGGAAATTGACTGGCCTAAAGGTCACTTGCTCAGGGAATATACTTTACTACTTGATCCTCCCGTTTATGATACGGGCTACACACCGAGCTCACCCGCTTCTATGGGTGACGCACATCCTTTTATCAGTCCGACTGAGATAAACTCACAGACTCAGTCGGCTAACTTCCAGCAACAACCCGCGACTCAAGCGGCATCTCAAACAGCCACTATGTCGCAACCTGCGTCTGCGCAGACAGGTGTAATTAGTTCTGATTCTGGTCGTACTTTGAGCTATCAGTATCAGCCGATGCCTCAGGCAGCGGTGACCAGTGCACCAGATCAATATCGGGTGCAACAGAACGATACCTTGTGGAGTATTGCGAACCGTATGCGCCCAGATAGTTCTGTGAGCGTTGAACAAATGATGATGGCGCTGGTGCGTAAAAACCCGGAAGCCTTTATTCATGAAAATATTAACGGCGTAAAACGCGGTTATATCCTGCGAGCGCCCTCTCGTGAAGAGGCAACACAGCTAAATCGGCAGGAAGCGGTTGCTGCAGCACGTGAACATGCATCACTGTGGCGTGAGTACAGTCGTTCCGCAGCAAGTGAAACACCGGCATCATCCATGGAAGCTGATAGTGAAGCCATGAGTGGTTCTGATACTCAGCCAGTTCGTGAGGTTGATGGTCAGTTATCTATTGTCGGTGCGGGAGAGCAACAGGCTAGTGAAGTTGGTGGTGCAAATCAGGATCCAGGTTCAGAGCTTAGCCGCCTGAAACAGGAGCTGGCGCTTGCACAAGAGCAGCTGGAGTCTGAACGCCTCGAAAAAGAAGATTTGCAGAGTAAACTGGCGGATCTTGAGCAGCGAGTTCAAAGCGTTATTCAAATGAATGACGGCGAGCTGGCACAGCTCCAACAGGATTTGCAGCAGGAAAAAGCTGTTGAATCTAGTGAAGAAGCATCTGTTGAAGAGCTTCAGGAACCTGAAGTCGTTGATGAAGACCTTTCGGTTGATGAAGCTGTAGCTGAAGAGCCACAAGTCGAAGAAGTTACGGAAGAAGTGATTGCTGAAGAGGCTGTGGCTGAAGAAGGCATGCAGGAGACTGATGCTGGCGAAATGCCTGTTGAAGAAGTTGCTTCAGAAGAGGCGATTTTTGTAGACGAAGCAGAAACAGCAGAAACGGATGTGATGGCGGAAGCAGCTGCTCCAGAAGTTGCTGTGGAACCAGTCCAGCCTGTAGAGCCACCTGCATTCGCACGTAAAAAGCAGAAAAGTTTTATAGAAAATCTGATGGACGATCCTAAGCTACTCGGTATGTTGGGTGGTGGTTTAGCCGTCGTATTATTGCTGCTGGCGCTATTATTAAAGCGCCTGAGAAGTAAGGGTGATGAAAGTGTGTCAGAGGAGTTGTCCGATCTGGCTGACCTGGACTCAGACCTGAGTTTTGACAAAGAAGCGGGTCTGGATCTTGAGTCCACCACAGAAATGATGGTTGATCAGTCGTCTGATGAGCTGGGTATGGAAGATACTCATGTTGAAGTTGCTGCAGCTTCAACTGGTGCCGGTGATGAGGCAGTGATTAGTCTGGACGATGATGAGAAACCAGCGGGTGCAGACGAAGATAAAGATAAGGATGATGTTCTGGCAGAGGCTGACGTCTACCTGGCTTATGGTATTTATCAACAGGCCGAAGATCTGCTCACCAAAGCGATAGACCAGAATCCGGACCGTGATGACTACCGGATGAAACTGTTGGAAACTCACTTTGCTGCGAAAAATGTGCCTGCATTCGAATCACTAGCGGAAGATGTGCAAAAACGTAAAGGTGATGATAGAAACTATTGGGGTCGAGTCGTTGCAATGGGGATGGAGCTGAGCCCATCCAATAGCCTGTTTAATGGGGCAGGTGATCTGCTGGCAGGCATTGACACGGACTCATTATTACCTGAAAGACCAGAATCGACTGATTTAGAGCTGGATGCCGGTAGTGCAGCGTCAGACACCAGTCTTGATGATCTGGGACTAGGTGATGATCTTGGAATGAGTGAAGGACTGTCTGATCTGGAAACTACCCAGACATTTTCAGAACCACTAGAACAAGCAGCACCTGAGGAAGATGATACAGGTGGTCTGGGTGAGCTTGACCTGCAGAGCCAGCTGGATACGATTACCACGCAGCTGGATGATCTGGGTACAGAAGATACGCTTAATGTCGATGATATTTCTGATCTGGGTCTGGATATCGATACTATTGATGAAGCAGCAGAAAGTGCTGAGCTGGATCTGGATTCAGGTGATGCTGATCTTGACCTTGGTGAGGATTTCTCTCTTGACTTTGAGACATCAGACCTGGGACTTGAAGAGTCAGATGATGATCTGGAAAGTGAATCAGCTGAGCTAGATACGGAGCTTGATCTGGGAGTAGATCTGGGTGATGTATCCGCTGTAGCTGATGATGAAATGGAAATGGACCTCACTGATGAACTGGAAAATCTGGGTGTTAGTGAGTCAGAAGCTGATCTTGATTTAGACAGCCAGGATACCACCGAAATTGATCTTGGTGATGATATTGATCTTGGAGATGATATTGATCTGAGTGGAGGGCTGGACCTTGATGAAGGTGAGTTAGGTCTTGATGATACGGTAATTGAGTCGGCTGTTGATCTGGAGGCCGGCGGTGAGCTTGACGATGAGCTAGACGATGCGATGCTTGATCTGGATGACAGTGAGTTGGATCTGGGCGGTGAATTAGAGCTTAGTGAGTCGGTCGATGATGTATCTGATATCGATATGTCTGATACAGATGTTGCTATGGGTGATGAAAGTGAGTTCGATATTTCTGAGCTATCAGAAGATGTTGATGAAGTGAGCACCAAGCTGGATCTGGCTAGAGCTTATATAGATATGGGTGATAATGATGGTGCCCGTAGTCTACTGGAAGAAGTAAAAGCCGAAGGTAATTCTGAACAGCAACAACAGGCTGACGAGTTGCTGCAACAGGCAAGCTAAACTCAACCAGCTTCAGTATACTGAGCGGCATTGGGGAAACCTGATGCCGTTTTTATTTTTACAGGTTAAAGTAATCATATGCGAATCGCACTGGGTATTGAATACGATGGCAGTCGTTTTTCAGGCTGGCAAATGCAAAAGCATGGCACACGCACCGTACAGGAGAGTGTTGAGCTAGCTTTATCTGTGGTGGCTAATGAAAAAATACAGATAGTGTGTGCTGGCCGTACCGATACAGGCGTTCATGCAACTGGCCAGGTGGTGCATTTTGACTGTTCTGTCGAGCGACCGGAAAGAGCCTGGATTATGGGTGTAAATGCGCACTTACCTGATGATATCAGTTCGTTCTGGGTTAAACAGGTTGATGATGATTTTAGTGCGCGATTTAGCGCAACTGCTCGTCAGTATCGATATGTGATTTTAAATCGACACGCACGCTCCGCAGTATTAAACAAACGAGTTACCTGGAAGCATGGCGTACTGGATGCAGAAGCAATGCATCAGGCCGCTCAGGCATTAATAGGGGAGCGGGATTTTTCGTCATTCCGTTCTGCAGCCTGTCAGGCAGAGCATGCGCGACGAAATGTACACTGGGTTAAAGTAACCAGAAACGCAGATTTTGTTTATATTGATATCGAAGCAAATGCTTTTTTACATCACATGGTACGCAATATTGTGGGTTCATTGATGATGGTGGGTAGAGGTGAGCAGCCTGTCGAATGGATGGCTGACCTAATGAATATTCAGGATAGAAACCAGGCGGGCCCAACTGCTGCAGCTGATGGTCTGTACCTGGTTAAAGTGACATACCCTGAAGCGACAGGTGTGCAACCTGCGGTGTTATTGCCGTCATTTATTTGAGCGGGTAAACAGAGAAAGCAACAGGGTATTGTGCAACTGACCCACCTTTAGACTGGTCAATTAAACAAGAAAAGCCTGTAAGATTAGTAAGCACATTTAAAGCAGTTGTATCTATAATTGACCGTTACTAAATGCAAATGTGCTGATTAGATAAGCGAATGTTGAGGTGTGATGTTCAGGAATTTAACTGCTCACTTCGCAGTTTTTGATATTTCTCTTATCGAAGGCTGTCAAAGCCGTATGTAAATATTATGCTCATTTGAGGTTGTCTCTTTGAGATTGTCCATGCAGGCTATTCATTTAAATGTTTTATATCCTGGACTAGTGTTGCTCATCTTGCATAGTCATTCCCGCATGCTTGTGGTGGGACCCATGTGTTGTTAAGACAATGGGGACCGACACAGACATGCGGGGTGACAGTGCTATCTGCTAAAACTTAACGTTATTTCTCAGAGCAGATTTAAAAGTCAAAATACATTTTTTCCTTATCCAGCTTGTATGACCAGGGAAGCCCGCTGTTTTTCCAGCCATTAACAACGCGTTGTCCTTTGCTTTCAGTCGCTTTGGACTTGTCGCCTTCATAGCCATCAACAACGGTATAGACATTACTATAGCCGGCTTTATGCATCAGGTTTGCCGCTTTTGCGCTACGACTGCCAGAGCGACAGATCAGAATAATCTTGCTGTCTTTGTTGAGGCCTTTTTGTTGCAGGCGTTCTTCAACGGCAGTGAGAAAATTGCTGTTTGGGCTCAGTTTGAAACTTTTCTTTTTATCATTCCATTCTGACCATGACTCAGGCATAAAGTAAGGGATGTTTGCATCAGCATTGCTTGGCATGCCAAGGAAGTTGATTTCTGAACGAGTACGAATATCAAGAAACAGTATGTCTTTATTGTTTTCATTAACAAACTGATGAGCTTCTGTGGCGGTCAGATAAAGCTTCAGCTCTGTGTGTTTTTTACCGGGCAGGCTGGCTTCAGTGATTGCTAATGTGGATGCTGAAACTGACGTTAGCAGAACAGCAGTTAATACGTGGGATAAGAGTCTCATGACGGATCCTTGTAAAAGTTTAAAGTTATTATGAGTGCACTTAAATTTCAGGTATTGCTTTATTGGCCGTCCCTGGAATAAAGTGGCGCCAATATTAATGAATACTGATATATGGTCAAGTAAAATGTTGAATTTCAACTGCTTACAGATTCTGTTTGCTAGAGTATGGTCACTAAATAAGCATCATAAAGTGGTTGAAGATGTTGGGAAGTGATGGGGATATTCTGTTAAAATGCATTGTTTTAGCAGTTTCAGGCGATCAATGATCTCGCGTACACGTGTCAAAATTTGTGGAATTACCCGGTCACAGGATGCTCGGCTTGCTGCCAGTCTTGGGGTTGATGCTATTGGGTTAGTGTTTTATGAAAAAAGTCCACGAAATGTCAGTATCAGGCAGGCCCAGGAAATCTGTCAGTCGTTACCGGCATTTGTGAGTGTAGTGTCCCTGTTTATGAATCCGGAGCCATCCTTGGTTGAAAACGTACTGGCTGAATGCCCAGTTGACCAGATTCAGTTCCATGGTACTGAAACAGCAGAATTTTGTGGTTCATTCAAGCATCCCTATATCAAAGCGATGGGTATGGCGGGCGATGCCTCAGTCGAAGAAATGCTGGATGCCTATCCTGAAGCAAGAGGGTTACTGCTGGATAGTCATGCTACAGGTGCAGCTGGAGGAACCGGAGAGACTTTTGACTGGGATAATATTCCACAGAAGTTTAGAGAAAGTATTATACTGGCGGGCGGTCTTAATCCGGATAATGTGGCTGAGGCGATTCGTCGAATTAAGCCTTATGCAGTTGACCTGAGTTCCGGCGTAGAATCGTCGCCTGGAATCAAGGATGCAGATCTGGTCGCAAAATTAATGAAGCAAATACAACGAGTCGAATGTGAGCATATTTAGATGAGCAAAGTTGAGTGTAAAGACTACTATTCAATGCCCGATGAACGTGGGCATTTTGGCATCTACGGCGGCAAATTTGTTGCCGAGACACTAATGGAGCCAATAGAAGAGCTGCGTCAGGCTTATGAGAAAATTAAAAATGATGAGCAGTTTCAGGCAGAGTTCGATCGTGATCTTGCGCACTATGTGGGACGCCCCAGTCCGCTTTATCATGCGGAGCGCTGGTCAAAACAGCTGGGCGGTGCACAGATTTATCTGAAGCGCGAAGATCTAAATCATACCGGTGCTCACAAAATTAATAACACCATTGGTCAGGCGCTACTTGCAAGGTATATGGGCAAGAAACGAGTTATTGCTGAAACCGGCGCAGGTCAGCACGGCGTGGCTTCGGCTACCGTTGCGGCACGCTTTGGAATGGAATGTGTGGTTTATATGGGGGCGGAAGATGTGAAGCGTCAGGCGCCCAATGTCTACCGTATGAAACTACTGGGTGCAGAAGTGGTGCCTGTTACCTCTGGATCAAAAACCCTGAAAGATGCGCTAAACGAAGCGATGCGTGACTGGGTAACCAATGTTGATAATACATTTTATATCATTGGTACTGTGGCCGGGCCGCATCCTTACCCAGCGATGGTACGTGATTTCCAGACAATTATTGGTCGTGAAGCGAAACGCCAGATTATGGAGCAGGCGGGGCGTTTACCTGATGCTCTCGTGGCTTGTGTGGGTGGTGGCTCTAATGCGATCGGTCTGTTTCATCCGTTCCTGGGTGATGAAGATGTAAAAATTTATGGTGTTGAAGGTGGTGGTGATGGTGTTGATACACCGAATCACGCGGCACCTTTGTGTGCGGGCAAGCCCGGTGTGTTACATGGCAATCGGACCTATCTAATGGAAGATAATAACGGCCAGATTATTGAAACTCACTGTATTTCTGCGGGTCTGGATTATCCCGGAGTCGGCCCTGAACATGCCTGGTTAAAAGATTGTGGTCGTGCGAATTATGTCAGTATCACCGATAAGGAAGCACTGGCTGCGTTTCATGAGGTGACTCGTACAGAAGGCATTATTCCTGCTCTGGAATCAAGTCATGCACTGACCTACGGGGCCAAGCTGGCAAAGACCATGGATAAGGACCAGATTATTATCGTCAACCTGTCTGGTCGAGGCGATAAAGATATAAATACCATTGCAGACATCGAGGGCATACAGCTGTGAGTCGTTTAAAAGCCAGATTTGATGCGTTAAAAGCCGACAATAAAACCGCACTTATTCCATTTATTACTGCGGGTGATCCCAACCCATCAGTAACAGTTGATCTACTGCACGACATGGTTGCAGCGGGCGCCAGTATACTTGAGCTGGGTATACCCTTTTCTGATCCCATGGCGGAAGGTCCGGTAATACAGGCTGCCTGTGAGCGCGCACTGGAGCACGATGTTAGTCTGCGTGACGTGCTGGACATGGTAAAAACTTTTCGCTCAAAAGATTCAGATACCCCGATTGTATTGATGGGCTATACCAATCCCGTTGAAGTTATGGGTTATGAGATTTTTGCGAATGCCGCAGCAGAAGCCGGTGCAGATGGCCTGATACTGGTGGACCTGCCGCCTGAAGAAGGTGCAGTACTTACTGACGCACTACGTGAAAAACAGATTGATATGATTTACCTGCTGGCGCCAACCAGTACCGATGAACGTATGGAGCTGATCTGCAAACAGGCTACCGGCTTTGTTTACTATGTCTCACTTAAAGGTGTCACTGGCGCCGCCAATCTGGATGTGGCTTCTGTGGTAGAAAAAGTAAACCAGATTAGAACTCACACCGATATTCCGGTGGGCGTTGGTTTTGGTATACGAGATGCTGAGTCAGCTGCCAAAGTTGCAGCGGTAGCAGATGCGGTTGTTGTCGGTAGTGCTGTTGTTAGTCGTGTCGCTGATAATGCTGATGACCCACAGAAAATATCTCAGCAGGTATGTGAATTGTTGTCGTCTATGCGACAGGCAATGGATAAAGAATAAATAGCTGATGCATAAAAAAAGTTTTGCATTGTAAAATATTTTTATAGGTTAACTAGATTATGAACTGGTTTGAAAGATTGATGCCTTCCCGTATTCGCACATCAGCAGATGCAGCGGATAAGAAAGGTTCTGTTCCTGAAGGTTTATGGACAAAATGTACTGCTTGTAATGCGGTGCTTTATCGTGCAGAACTGGAACGTAATTACGAGGTTTGCCCAAAGTGTAATCATCATATGCGAATGAGTGCACGTCGACGACTTGAGCAGTTTCTGGATGAAGAAGGTCGAGAGGAAATTGCAACTGAGTTAAAGCCGGTTGATATTCTCAAGTTTAAAGATAGCAAGAAGTATAAAGACCGAATTGTTGCGGCACAGAAAACTACTGGTGAAAATGATGTGCTTATTGCTATTAAGGGTAACCTTAAATCATTACCACTGGTGGCGACTGCTTTTGAATTTAAATTCATGGGTGGCTCAATGGGCTCGGTTGTCGGTGAGAAGTTTGTCCGTGCGGCGAATATTTCGCTCGAGCACAATATTCCGCTGGTTTGTTTTACCGCATCCGGTGGAGCTCGAATGCAGGAGTCTCTATTTTCATTGATGCAGATGTCAAAAACATCTGCGGTTCTGCAAAAAATGTCACAGCGTGGGATCCCCTTTATTTCAGTTATGACCGACCCCACTATGGGCGGAGTATCTGCAAGTCTGGCGATGCTAGGTGATATTAATGCGGCGGAACCGAATGCCCTGATTGGCTTTGCTGGGCCGCGAGTTATTGAGCAAACGGTACGTGAAACACTACCTGAGGGTTTTCAGCGGAGTGAGTTTCTACTGGAGCATGGCGCCATTGATATGATTATTGATCGCCGTGATATGCGAGATAAAATCGCTAGCCTGTTAGCTATGATGCAAAATAAACCAGCGCTGTAATTATTACGCTTGGACACTGAAGTTTTTCTAGTGGCAGCATACTTTGGTCGATAAAGTTAATAGCCTGGTAATATAGCGATGCGATTTAAAACACTCGAGGAATGGTTAAGCTGGCAGGAAAGCCTGAATCCAAAAGAAATTGACCTGGGCCTGGATCGGGTTTCTCAAGTTTTGCATCTGCTTGGGCTAACATCAAATTTTGTCTGTCCTGTAATTACGGTTGCAGGAACCAATGGTAAGGGTTCGACAGTTGCCTTTATCGAGTCATTATTGAAGCATTCGGGTAAAACCGTCGGCTGTTATACATCCCCACACCTGTTTAAATATAATGAGCGTATTCGTATTAATCAGCAGAATGTTGATGAGGCTCTCTTGTGTGAAGCGTTTCAGACAATTGATCAGGTGCGGGGTGACATACCGCTAACGTATTTTGAGTTTGGTACACTCGCTTCACTGGTTATTTTTCAACAGCAGCAGGTTGATGTGGCGGTACTGGAAGTCGGCTTGGGTGGGCGTCTGGATGCGGTGAATGTGATTGACGCCGATGTTTCGGTGATTACTAGTATCGGCCTGGACCATGTGGACTGGCTAGGTTCGGATCTGGATAGTATTGGTTTTGAAAAAGCCGGTATTATGCGCAGCGATAAACCCTGTATCGTTTCTATGGTGACGCCACCTGCAAAATTGCTGGCTTATGCAGAGCAACAGTCAGTGTCATTGGTGCGTCTGGGGCATGATTATCTGTTCCAGCGTTTATCGGATTCACACTGGCAGTTAAGAAGTGTGAACTGTTATTATCCGGAACTGCCAATGCCAGCTCTCAAGGGTAGTTTTCAAATACAGAATGCCGCGGCCGCCATTATGGCAGTAAATGCTCTGGGGATTGTCGAGTTGACCTTGCCCCAGATACAGCAGGGCTTGCAGCAGCTGGAGTTGCAGGGGCGATTTCAGGTTCTTGATAATGCGCCTCAGTTTATCGTAGATGTGGCACATAATGATCAGTCTGCCGAGTCTCTGGCAGAGACTCTGCAGGCAGAGAAAATATCTGGAAAGACCTATGCAGTGATTGCAATGTTAGGGGATAAAGATATTGCCGGTGTGGTTAATCGGGTTTCAGCTGAAATCGATTACTGGCTAACCGCCGGGCTTAATGTACCACGGGGCGAGTCTGCAAAAAATATGGCGCTAGCGGTGCGCGAGCAGTCATCGGATGATACACTCACTGCCTGTAATGATGTGGCCGAGGCGTGTCAGTTGGCACTCAAGAGGGCGCATCATAATGACAGGATTATCGTTTTTGGCTCATTCTATACCGTGGCTGAAGCAATAACTTTTTTCGAATCACAAACATCATAACTGGGTAGCGAACAGGATTGGATAGGAAACTCAGAAAACGTTTAATTGGAGCTATTGTTCTGGCTGCTTTTTTAGTGATTCTCGTTCCAGAGTGGCTGGATGGAGCGGGGCATCGTGCTCGCTACAGCCAGAGTGTGGAAATTCCTGACAAGCCAGAATTCAAACCCATGACGGAATATATGCAGCCACGGAAAACGGCTGAAACCATCAATAAGCTGATTAAGCCTGAAGAGTCGCAAATTCATGCCTGGGCACTACAGGCCGGGAGTTTTTCTCAGCAGGAAAACGCACAGAGTTTACGAGATAAATTACGTGCGAGTGGTTACCCGAGTTATGTCGATGTTCTGAAGCGTCCGGATAAGACCGTGTACCGCGTAAGAGTTGGTCCAGAACTGGACCAGAAGCATTTGGAGCAGATGCAACAGGATATCCTTAATAAAGAAAAGGTTAAGACCATTGTGGTGCAACATCCATGATTATTCTGGGTGAAGCAAGTGCTGTGTTTTGCTATTATTGGCGCTTTTATAGACTCGTGTGGAATCTGAACTAGATGGCCCTTGTTGATTTTGGAATCATCATCATAATTGCAGTATTGCTGGTGCTCGGCCTGATATGGGGCTTTGTAAAAATCGCAATTGCCCTGGGTACCTGGGTGATGGCGAGTCTGATCTCCTTTAATTTTGCGCCCAATCTGGCTGCAACCATGCTGTCGAACATCGAGTCACCACCAATGAGACTCGCGGCAGCCATGGGGATATTGTTTATACTTACCTTAATGGTAGGTGCTGTGGTCAGTTTTCTGGTACGTCAATTTATTAGTAAAACCGGGCTGAGTGGCCTGGACCGGGTACTGGGTATGGTGATTGGCGCTTCTTTAGGTATGGTGGTTGTCGTGGCGCTGGTTTTTGCTGCCGGATTAACCGATGCGCCTAACTATGGCTGGTGGCAGTCATCCATATTAATTGAGCGGTTTGAATCGCTTGCCGTCTGGTTACAGGGTTACCTGCCAGATGATGTTGCAAAATACTTTTCCTATTAATAATTCGCTGTTTTATTGCTGAGGTAATTATGTGCGGTATAGTCGGTATTGTTGGCCGAAGTCCTGTTAATCAGACGTTGTATGATGCGCTTACGCTGCTACAACATCGTGGGCAAGATGCTGCGGGCATTGTTACCAGTGACGGTAATAAATTTCATTTGCGTAAAAGCAATGGTCTGGTAAGTGATGTGTTTGGTGCCGAGAACATGGTACAACTCGTCGGTAATATGGGGATAGGTCATGTACGCTACCCCACTGCTGGTTGTTCGTCTGCGGCAGAAGCACAGCCTTTTTATGTTAATTCTCCTTATGGTATTGCGATGGCTCATAATGGCAATCTGACCAATGCCACTGAGTTGAAAGAACAGCTCTATCAGGATGATCTACGTCATATTAATACGGAGTCTGATTCTGAAATTCTGCTTAACGTGTTTGCACATGAATTACAGGCACTGGGTAAGCTTCAGGTGACTTCAGCTGAAATTTTCCAGGCAGTGGCTGCAGTTCATAAGCGTTGCCGTGGTGGTTATGCGGTTGTGGCAACCATTGTTGGTAAAGGTGTGCTGGCATTCCGTGATCCGTTTGGTATTCGTCCGGCCTGTTATGGGGTGCGTGAAACGGAGCAGGGCAATGAGTATATGGTGGCATCTGAAAGTGTTGCCCTGCATGCTTTAGGCTTTGAACTGGTAAGAGACCTGAAGCCCGGCGAAGCGATTTATATTGATATTGATGGCAACCTGTTTACTCAGCAGTGTGCAGAAAGCATACAAACCGCGCCCTGTATTTTTGAGTTTGTTTACTTTGCCCGTCCTGACTCAATTATTGATGATATTTCTGTCTATAAAGCCCGTTTACGGATGGGTAAAACACTGGTTAAGAAAATTCTTAATGAAAGGCCCAATCATGATATCGACGTAGTCATACCGATTCCTGATACCAGCCGTACATCGGCTCTGGAAGTTGCTTATCATCTGGGTGTTAAGTACCGTGAAGGCTTTATCAAAAATCGCTATATTGGGCGAACTTTTATTATGCCCGGCCAGACCCAGCGTAAAAAATCAGTACGCCAGAAACTTAATGCCATTGATCTTGAGTTTAAGGATAAAAATGTATTACTGGTTGATGATTCTATCGTTAGAGGTACCACTTCAAAGCAGATTATTCAGATGGCTCGAGACGCCGGTGCAAAGAATGTCTATATGGCATCTGCGGCACCACCGGTTCGATACCCTAATGTTTATGGTATTGATATGCCATCGCCAAGTGAGTTTGTTGCCGATAACCGCGATATTGATGAAATTACCAAAGAGATTGGCGCTGACTGGCTTATTTATCAGGAACTGGATGCATTGATTGAAGCGGTAAAACAGGGCAATGATGAAATTCAACGCTTTGACTGTTCATGTTTTGATGGCAATTATATAACCGGTGACGTGGATGATGTTTATTTGCAGCAGCTCGATCAATTGCGTTCAGACACCGCAAAGAACAAGCGGGAACATGTTGATAATCTTGCTGGTATAGATTTATATAGTAATCAGTAAAGCGGATACACAGGCTTTTGTTCTATATGGATTTTAAAATAACCCAGCGACTGTTACTGTTTCTGATGCTGTCCTGCTTTAGTCTAACTAAGCTGTCAGCTGAGCCCTTTAATGCGCAGGATTTTGAGCGAGATCAGCAGTTATTTAAACAGGCGCTTGTACATTCAAAGTCACAACAGTGGGAAAAGGCAGAAGCTATCTACCGTGACTTACTGAGCCGTCATCAAAGCTGGCCCGAGCCAAAAAATAATTTGGCGATCGTGTTACTGAATACTAGTCGAATTGATGAAGCACGACAGGTGTTTGAGCAGGCAGTAAGTGCGTTACCTTCGTTTCGAATTGCCCATCAAAATCGGTCGAAGCTATTCGATTATATGGCAAGCCAGGCTTACGATAAGGCGCTGGGACTTGAACAACTTCGGTTGTTGCCAGAGATGCAACTGATTGAATCGTTACAGTCGAATGTTCAGGTGCTTGAAAAAAATGTTAATGTAGACGTTGAGAAGCAAGCTCAAGCTAAACCTGTAATACAGGATGAAGTGCATGACATCGAAAAACCGATTCTCAGACAAGTTATCAGTCAACAGTTACAGCAATGGGCTAGTGCCTGGTCAGAAGGTGATTCTGAATCCTATCTAAAACATTATTCACCGCAGTTTAAACCAGATGTTGAGAATCAGAATGTTGAACAATGGAAGTATTCCCGGCGTGTTCGCCTGAGTCTGGCGAGTGGCGTTCAAGTTAGCATCGATAAACTCATGCTGTTTATTGAGCCCACGGGACAACATGCGTTGATTGAGTTTGTACAGGATTACCGTTCAAAGACTTATAGTGACAGAGTATTGAAGCAGCTATTTATGCAAAAGCAGCATAATAAGTGGTTGATTCTGTCTGAGAGAGTTATTAAAACTTACTAAACTTATAGTGATTAAAATCAGAACCTTGATCTTATGCCATTGATTATAGCGTTATTGTTGTTCAGCTTTATACCTTCGTTAAGCGCTGCTGAGCCTCACCCAGAAGTCAGTCTTGTGGCCGCTATTCAGGATATACAGGCAAGCAAGCTGTTGGATGCGGAAGAAAAACTCTCACGGCTTGTAGAAGAGGTGCCAGATTTTAAACTGGCACAACTTGTCTATGCTGATGTGCTCAAGTCACGTGCAAGTGGTTTGCCTGTTCCTGCAATAGGTCTTGAGTCTGGTCAACAGAAAGAACTGCTATTACGTGAAGTTTATAATCGTTACCATGGCACACTGAGTAAACCATCAACTAAAATTCCTAATGTGATAGCAAGGGTCGATGAGCATTATCGCCATGTACTGGTTGTCGATTTGCAGCAGTCACGACTGTATGTGTTTGATAATCGGAACGGAAACCCTCAGTTAATTGATGACTTTTTTGTCTCAATGGGGCGTGGAGGAGCGGGTAAAGTAAACGAAGGTGATTTGAAAACACCATTGGGTGTTTACTTTGTGCAAGGCTACATACCGGAAATAAATCTGGCTGACAAATATGGTGCTGGAGCATACCCAATTAATTACCCCAATGCCTGGGACCGGTTAAGTGGTCGTACAGGACATGGTATCTGGTTGCATGGTACGCGCAGTGGTACCTATAACCGTCCACCACTCGCATCAGAAGGCTGTGTGGTTTTACCAAATCCTGACCTGATAAATCTGGCTAGTTATATAGATTTGAAGTCCACTCCCGTTTTAATTGGTGAAGGTATAATGTGGCTAAGTCAACAGGAGTGGAGAAACAGCCAGCAGCAGATTAATCAGCTGCATCAGCAGTGGGAAAGAGACTGGGAAAGTTTGAATACAGATGATTACCTCAGGCACTACTCGACTCGGTTTGTTTCAGGAAAACACGATTTTAAACAGTGGAGTCAGCATAAGCGTCGAGTTTCAAAGTATAAAACCTTCGTTGATGTTGAGCTTTCTAACGTGAGCTTGTTATTGCACCCAAATGAAGACGTGATGGTGGCAACCTATCAGCAGACTTACAACAGTGATAATTTCTCAAGCCAAAGCTGGAAGCGTCAGTACTGGAATAAAGAGGCGGACGGGCAGTGGAGGATTGTTTTTGAAGACGAGATTTCTCCTCCAGTCACAGCACAGCTGGCCAGAAATACCTATTAATCTATTATTCCACGTGGCTGAGTTAAATGTGGCTCAACCGATGAGTTTTTCGGGATATTAATTTTCAACCAGTCAATCAGATCGCTCCAGATGCGATTAATCTCACGAGGGCTGGGCATGATTCCAGCATAAGGCAACTCAACAGTAATAACCGGTATGGACTGTTGTAGTCCAGCATAATTCCCCAGTGAGCCAGGATAGGTTCCCAGTAATTTAAGATGCAATGGGCCGAGGTGAGTTGGTGGGGTTGGTGGACCATCAAAGTCAACAATGCCATAGGGTGCGTGCACGGAAATAATGGCATCGGGTTGAAATTCTTCCAGTAGATGAATGATCCACTGTGTCTCTTTTTCACTCGTGGGTTGAGGGCCTGGATAACGTCGTGGATCGCTATAAGCGCGGTTTTTCCAGTATTTCAGGCTAGCATTTATCTCTCCATTACTGGGAAAATTACGATTAAGATCAACGCCATTGGCATTCATGCGTTGTGATGTTTCTTGTAGCAGTCCGTCGGGGTTAACCAGAGGGGCAATTTTCCAGTGAAAAAGTCCACTATGGTACTTATCGAGTAAGCGCATCCACTTGAACATGATGGTGACTGATGAGTATTCATCACCGTGTATACCACCAAGCATGAGAATCTTTGCCTGGGGTTGTCGCTTCTCTAAAAGTGGGGGGTACTCTTTAATCATCAGGCTATTGTTTTTAAGTGTGCGAAAGCCACTATCTGTCAGCTGACGTTTTAGGCACTCTGTTAAATTGACGCTCGCCAGTTTGGAGGATATTGCTTCACAGCTGACTAATTCAGCGGGTTTCTCAGGCTGATTCATTATTGGTGGATTGGCCTGCACTGGTGTTAGAATGATGAAAAGTATTAAGGTAGTAATAATGTTAATAGGCATAAAATATAAAGATTCTTGAGTTGAAGAGCCTGAGTCATGTCACAAATTAGTTATTTAATTGTAAATATAGGCAAGCAAGCTTTGTATTGCATGAATAGCCAGAATAATATTGTAAAGGAATATCCCGTATCTACATCCAGTTTCGGTATAGGCAACCAGAATGGCAGTTATAAAACACCACTCGGTGAGCATAGTATCGCACAAAAAATTGGTGTCGGATGCCCAGCATATGAAGTCTTTGTTGGTCGGCAGCCTCTGGGGGTTCTTGAAACGCTTATAGCGCAGGGGCAATCTTTGCCAGAAGATATTATTACTAGTCGTATACTTAGGTTGCAGGGACTGGAGCCAGGGATTAATCAGGGTGAAGGAATAGATAGCTTCGAACGATATATTTATATTCATGGCACACCTGAAGAAGATAAAATTGGTCAACCAGCATCTCACGGCTGTATTCGTATGCTTAATGCAGATGTCATAGAATTATTCGATAATGTAAATGAAGATTGTCGAGTATTAATACAGGAATAAATAGATGAGTGATTATGATTTACTGGAAGCAGAGTGGGCTTTCGCAACTCAGGCAGTTAGAGCCGGGCAGAGTAGAACCCATGAGCAAGAGCACAGTGAACCGATTTTTCCAACCTCCAGCTTTGTTTTCTCATCTGCTGCTGAAGCGGCTGCACGTTTTTCTGGTGATCAGCCTGGGAATATCTACTCACGTTTTACTAATCCTACGGTACGGACATTTGAGCAGAGGCTAGCGCGGCTTGAAGGTGCTGAGTGTGGGGTGGCGACTGCATCGGGAATGTCAGCTATTCTGGCAACCTGTTTGGGTATTTTAAAAAGCGGTGATCATATTGTTTCATCAAGAAGTATCTTTGGTACGACAACGGTTTTATTTACCAATTACCTGGCAAAACTGGGCATAGAAACTACATTTGTTGATTTAACTGACCTGAATGCCTGGCGTAGTGCGATACAGAAAAATACACGATTATTTTTTCTGGAAACGCCGTCGAATCCACTGACTGAGATGGTTGATATCAATGCCCTGTCAGAACTGGCCCATCAACATGATTGTCTTCTGGCAGTTGATAACTGTTTCTGTACACCGGCGCTGCAGCAACCCATCGCTCTTGGTGCGGATATTGTTATTCATTCTGCGACCAAGTACATCGATGGGCAAGGACGTTGCATGGGTGGTGCAGTGGTCGGTACAGAAGAAGTTGTTGGTACGGATGTCTATGGTTTTCTGCGAAGCGCAGGACCAACCATGAGTGCGTTTAATGCCTGGGTCTTTCTTAAAGGCCTGGAAACACTGGATATTCGTATGCAGGCTCACAGTAATAATGCGTTGCAGTTAGCACAGTGGCTAGAGCAACAACCACAGGTAGCACGTGTTTACTATCCGGGTTTGGTGTCTCACCCTCAGCATGAACTGGCAAAGAAGCAGCAAAAAAATTACGGTGGGCTGCTGTCTTTTGAATTAAAAGGCGGTAAGGAAAGTGGCTGGAAATTGATTGATGCAACCCAGATTTGCTCAATTACGGCAAATCTTGGTGATACAAAAACAACCATTACCCACCCTGCTACTACGACACATGGGCGATTAACAGCTGAACAGCGTGAGCAATCTGGTATTGCTGATGGACTTATTCGAGTTGCGGTTGGCCTGGAAGATATCGAGGATCTAAAACAGGATCTTGCCAGAGGTATGTAGTATTCACCGATGATACAGTTTCAAATGCGGCTGTTTCTAATTGATACTGTAGCATTGAAGAGTCATAAAGGCAGGATGTGTGTCAGGTGATGATTATATAAATTATGACGCAGCATAACAAAAAAAATTTACTACTGGTTGTCGACGACGATGCTGTTGTCCGCAGTATGATTACTAAAGCTCTGCAGAAGCAGGGGTATGATGTAATTGAAGCGGCTAATGGGTCGGAGGGTGTTGATCACTTCAGGTATTATCGACCCGATATGGTTCTGCTTGATGTATTGATGCCCGTAATGAATGGTTTTGAAGCTTGCGGAGTAATGAGGGAATTTGATCCTGAACGTAGCGTACCAATAATTATGTTAACCGGTCTGGATGACATTACATCCGTAGACAAAGCTTTTGAAGTAGGTGCAACTGATTTTATTACAAAACCCATTAACTGGAGTTTGTTTACACAACGAGTTCGCTATTCACTTAAGTCCAGAGAGATGGATTTCGAACTCCGTAAAAGCCGTCATCGTGTAGATCATGCACTGAAGGTGGCTATGCTAGGTTACTGGGACTGGAATCTGTCGACGAATGAGTTTGATATTCCGATCAGTGTTCTTGAAATGCTGGGGATTGATCCTCGCACTGAATTAACTTTTGATGAACTGGTTAAATTTGTAGCAGAGGAAGACCGAGAGCGAGTACGGCATGCTTTTACACAAGCCTCACAAACAGGTACAAGATTTGTGATTGAACATCGACTGCTAGGTAGCGATAACAAAGAGCGTTATGTGTATCAACAATGTGATGTCATCATGGGTGAAGATAGAAAGCCCAGCTACATACTCGGTACAATTCAAGATATTACCGCTATAAAACGTGCAGAAGATATGATTCTGCATCAGGCTTATCACGACACCCTCACGGATCTTCCTAATCAAACTTTATTTAAAGAGCGTTTAACTCATGCAATCAAGGTTGCAGAGCATTCACAACACCAAATAGCAGTGGTTGTAATTGATATCGATAGATTTCAGTTAATTAATGAAAGTCTGGGTCATGATACGGGAAATGAGTTACTTGTTGCCTTTGCAGGTTTTCTCAGTGGTTGTATCTATGAGGGTGATACAGTGGCTCGAATTAGTGGCGATGAATTTGCACTTATTATGGAAAGTCCGTCTTCTTCTGAAGATATCACAGGTGTAATAAGTACTATTCAACAAGGTTTGAGAGAGAATGCTTTCGACATCGGTGAACAGCGAGTATTTATGTCACTCAGTATTGGCGTGGCTATTTATCCTGATGATGAAATTTCACCAGGCAGCTTGATACAATGTGCAAATTCCGCAATGCGACGTGCTAAATCAAGAGGTGGAAATCAGGAGCATTTTTATACTCATGACATGAATCGCCGTATTGATGATCGGTTGCATATGGAAGCTGAATTACGCTCAGCTCTGGAAAATGGAGAAATTGAAGTTTATTACCAGCCGCAACTTAACGTGATAACGCATAAAATTATAGCGGTAGAAGCGCTTGCTCGATGGCGACATAAAACCATGGGCTTAATGTCACCGATACGGTTTATACCACTGGCAGAAGAAACTGGACTAATTCATCCGCTTGGGCACTATGTAATGGAGCATGCAATAAAACAGTGTAAACAGTGGTATGAGGCGGGTTATAAAATCTGTATAGGTATCAATCTTTCACCGCGACAATTCTTGCAGGATGACCTGGTAATGAAGATTGATAAGCTTATAGAGAAATATCAGATACTGCCTGAAATGATTGATTTCGAAATTACAGAATCTATTGTAATGAAGGATGCGGAAAATAGTATTGATAAGATGAAGGCATTAAAAACACTGGGTGTTAAATTATCAATGGATGACTTTGGTACTGGTTATTCATCCCTGAGTTATTTGCATCGCTTTCCACTGGATGTTTTAAAGATAGATCGTTCGTTTGTTCAAGATATAAATGATCAGGATTCAGATGGTGCAATAGCTAAAGCAGTTCTGGCAATGGCAAAAAGTATGGGCTTAAAAGTTATTGCTGAAGGCGTAGAAACAGAGGCTCAATTAACGTTTTTGAAATCTCATGGTTGCGAAGTTATTCAAGGGTATCTGGTTTCTCCGCCACTTGTAAGTAGAGATATCGAAAGTCTGATTAATAAAATGGTGTAGTTGTTTTTTCTGTTCTTATGTAACCTGTAATGAAGGCGCAGAAATGCCCACAGAAAATAAACAACTGTGGGCTTTATTTGTCAATCTACTGATTTCTTGTATTTCCTGCAGCCGGTTGTAAATCTCGTACATCTTTTCCGGTTATGTTGCTAATCATGCCTTTATTTGATTTCTCATGGTTCTCATTATTGGACTGGTGAAAGTGAGTTTTCCATTCCTGATAATTTACGCCAGAACCTTCAATCATAATGCACTCGCTCATAGTTTCATGGTCGAGCGCTGAGGGACATTCAGCAAATGCAAAATTCGCAGTTAATAATAGTAATGCGCTGATAGATACCTTCATAACGATGTCTCCTGACAAAATGTTAGTTGATTAGGTCACGCAGCGATGATTTTAAAATAGAAAAATAAAGTTTATATAAGTATTTCGCTTGGTTTATTGTAGGCGATGTCTGAAGTGATAAGCAGGGTATTCTTACAGGCAGAAAGTATGGAATGAAAAAATATTGTATGTGGAAAGGCAACTGGATTACCAGTTGTCTGGAAATTTTCCGCGTAATATATATGCAAAAGATATTACTTCGGCTACAGCAATATACAGATTTTCTGGAATCTCGTCGCCAGTATCCAGTTGAGCAAGAATTTCTACCAGCTCATTATCTTTCTGTAGAGGGATGCCATTTTCCATGGCTAATTCGATAATCTTCTCGGCAATTGGGCCAATGCCACTGGCACTCACTGATGGAGTAGTGTATCCATCATATTCGAGTGCTACGGCAATAGGTTCTGGTTGTTTCATGCGTTTTCATCCAGTAGGTGGTCAGGTTGAACCGGTATGTGTATGTCGTTTGGTAGCTGGTTGTTAACGTCAAGACTTATTACGGTCAAACCTGCTTTGTTTAATGCTTCATTTAAAACGGGGAGTAGTGATTTGATCTTTTCTGCTGTTGTGGTGACTTCAGTATAGAATACAGTAGAAACACGATCGCCCAGTAAATGTATTTTTGACTGGACTTCACCAAGCGTCTTGAAGTGGAATACAAGAGTAGCTTTCCAGCTTTCCTCGTTGCTCTGGTCTTTTTCATTTTCCTGTTGAATATTAAATTGAATATCAAAGTGCTCGTGACTATCTTTAAAGACCAGATTAAAAAACAACATTATCATGTTGTCGCCTTCTCTAGTCAGTGGTTGCAGTTGCAGACTGGTAATTTTTGAAATGCTCTGATCAACTTGCTGGCTGAG
>JBFHVQ010000036.1:0-28132 GCA_041589455.1 Gammaproteobacteria bacterium
AGTATCGGTTTGTGCATCAGTATAGGCCCACCAGTCACTGCGATGCTGTAAAAAACTATCGAGTACTTTATCCAGATTAAACAGACTACCGGCCTGCTTTAATAAGTGCTGTAGTCTGTTTGCCAGTTCCCCCTGCATATCCAGCGTGGCTTCGTTATAGAGTGCTTCACGAGCCTGTTGTATGAGCAGTTCAGAGCTTTCCAGTAAATCAAAATTAGGTGGAATATCGGCTTCCAGAGGAAATCTTGCGAGCAGGTCCTGGCAAAATGAGTGAAAGGTCAGTGTGCGTACCGGGTAATCGGCATATTGCAGTTCTTCATAAAGCTCACGTGCTTTTTTCTGGTAACTGTTATCCAGTTGAAGTTCAGCCAGCAGCTTTGAGAGTGTTTTATCATCAGCCGTTGCCAGTTGATAAAGGCGCTCTGACAGTCGTTGTTGCATTTCTGCTGCGGCTTTTCGGGTAAAAGTCATCGCCAGAATGCTACCGGGCTCAGCGCCTTCAAGCAGTATTCGCAAGATACGGGTCACCAGCATATAGGTCTTACCACTACCTGCTGAGGCCGTTACGGTTGCATTGATATGTGGGTTGGCGGCATCTAGACTCATAGATATAGGATAAAGAACTCTGCCTGCTGGCTAAAGCATTTTTTCTATAAACTTTCATGCTGACACCTAGGGGTTGCCTGATGAGGCTTGAGCAGAAAACGATAGATCATGTCCGAAACTACTGGAACGGACTTAATTTGCGCAACAAACATGATTACATGGTGCTGCTTTATCGAATTTTCTTGAATCGGTATCCACAGTATAAGAAATCATTTCATCATGATATGGAAGTTGTCAGGAATAATATGACCATGAGTTTGGGTTATCTTATAAATAACCTGGAGCAGCCGAACAAGCTCGATATGGAATTCGGGCGCCTGGGTAAAATTCATAAACAGCTGGCGGTTACCCCTGAAATGTTTGACCAGATGTTACAGTGTCAGTTAGAGGCGCAGCAGCATGTCAGCGGAGATCGTTTAACAGACGAGGATCAGAAACACTGGAAGGTGCTACAGAAATACCTGGTTGAGCGTATCCTGTCAGCTTACCCAGAGGATTGAAGGCTCGATTACTGACTGGTGTTTTTTTGATCAATTAATTGATTTATCTATTCCCTGGCGAGTTATTCACCTGTGGCCTTTGCGTCTTCCCCAGAACTCTTTTATAGTTCCCCGCATTAAATCGATTAGTTAAGAGAAGTTTGAATGAGCTCATACGACGCTTCAGCGATTGAGGTCCTTACCGGGCTGGAACCGGTGCAGAAACGCCCGGGAATGTACACAGACACCACTCGCCCTAACCATCTGGCGCAGGAAGTCATTGATAACAGTGTGGATGAGGCAGTCGCAGGACATGCCAGCCGCATTCAGGTAGTGCTTTATCGTGATGGCTCACTCGGTGTAACCGATGATGGTCGTGGCATGCCAGTGGATATTCATCCGGAAGAAGGCGTGCCTGGTATTGAGGTGATCCTGACCAAATTGCACGCAGGGGGTAAGTTCTCGAATAAGAATTACCAGTTTTCCGGCGGTCTGCATGGTGTTGGGGTCTCAGTAGTAAATGCACTGTCATATCGGCTGGAAGCGGAAATTCGTCGAGATGGTAAGACGCATACCATTGCTTTTGCGCATGGTGACAAGATAGAAGATCTCACCGAGACGGGTGCAGTTGGCAAAAAAAATACCGGTACCCAGATACGTTTCTGGCCAGAAGCCAAGTATTTCGATACCGCAAAATTTTCTGTTACCCAGCTAAAGCATGTGTTGCGTGCCAAAGCCGTGCTATGCCCTGGGTTGCATGTGACCTTTTTTGAAGAAAAGTCAGGTGAGAGCCTGGAATGGTATTACGAGGATGGCTTACAGGATTACCTGCTAGAAAGCCTGAAAGGTTATGAATTACTACCAGCTGAGCCGTTTACCGGTAATATGTCATCGCAACACGAAGCGGTTGAATGGGCGTTATTGTGGTTGCCGGAAGGTGGTGATTCCGTTGGTGAGTCTTATGTTAACCTGATCCCGACAGCGCAGGGCGGTACACATGTTAATGGTTTGCGTAGTGGTCTGACGGAAGCGGTACGCGAATTTTGTGAGTTTCGTAACCTGTTACCCCGCGGTGTTAAAATCAGCCCTGAGGATGTCTGGGAAAAAGTCAGTTATATTCTTTCGGTTAAAATGGAGGATCCGCAGTTCTCCGGACAGACCAAGGAAAAACTGTCTTCTCGTGAATGTGCGCCATTTGTTTCCGGTGTCGTCAAGGATGCATTTAGCCTGTGGCTTAACCAGCATACCGAACAGGGTGAGTTAATCGCGCTGCTGGCCATAGACAATGCACAGAAGCGCCTCAAGGCGGGCAAGAAGGTAGCTCGTAAGAAAGTCACACAGGGCCCGGCATTACCTGGCAAGCTGGCAGACTGCAGTTCTTCAGATGTGAGCAGAACCGAACTGTTTCTGGTGGAGGGAGATTCGGCGGGTGGTTCTGCCAAGCAGGCACGTGATCGTGAGTTTCAGGCGATCATGCCGCTCCGCGGTAAAATCCTCAACACCTGGGAAGTTGAACCAGACCAGGTACTGGCCTCTCAGGAGGTGCATGATATCTCCGTTGCTATTGGTGTTGATCCGGGGTCTCAGGATCTTGCCAGTTTACGTTATGGAAAAGTCTGTATTCTGGCAGATGCGGATTCTGATGGTTATCACATCGCCACCCTGTTATGTGCCTTGTTCCTACGCCATTTCCGCCCACTGGTGGAAGCGGGGCATGTGTATGTGGCAATGCCACCACTGTTCCGTATTGATATTGGAAAAGACGTTTATTACGCACTAGATGAAGCCGAAAAACAGGGCGTGCTGGATCGAATATCAGCCGAAAAGAAAAAAGGCAAGGTGCAGGTGACACGCTTTAAAGGTCTGGGTGAAATGAACCCGTTACAGCTACGTGAGACATCGATTGCACCGGATACCCGTCGACTGGTGCGCCTGATTGTTGAAGCCGGTGATGATAGCAACCAGATGATGGATATGTTGCTAGCCAAGAAACGAGCTCCGGACCGTAAAGCCTGGCTAGAAAGCAAGGGCGATCTGGCAGAAGTGCTTTAGTGGCTAATCTAATGTCATCAATCAAAAATTGTTATAAAAACTGTAGCAAGCAGTTATAAACAGGTACCGAATGAATGTCTGATCAGGATAATTTAAATTTCGAAGGCATAGAAAATCAGCCTTTATCTCACTTTACCGAGAAAGCTTATCTGGATTATTCCATGTACGTTATTCTCGATCGAGCCCTGCCGTTTATCGGTGATGGTCTGAAGCCAGTTCAAAGGCGCATTGTTTACGCGATGTCTGAACTGGGTTTGAACGCTACCGCAAAATATAAAAAATCAGCGCGTACGGTGGGTGATGTGCTGGGTAAGTTTCATCCCCATGGTGATAGTGCCTGTTATGAAGCCATGGTGCTAATGGCGCAAAGTTTCTCCTATCGCTATCCATTGGTTGATGGTCAGGGTAACTGGGGTTCACCCGATGACCCGAAATCTTTTGCAGCGATGCGTTATACCGAATCTAAATTATCGAAATATGCTGAGGTATTACTCCAGGAGCTGGGTCAGGGTACGGTTGAATGGCAAGCCAATTTTGATGGCACTATTGATGAGCCAAAGTCTCTACCTGCACGCTTACCGAATGTTTTGCTGAATGGTTCAACCGGTATTGCGGTGGGTATGGCAACGGATATTCCGCCACACAATTTACGTGAAGTCGCTACTGCCTGTATTCGTTTACTCGATGAGCCGAAAGCAACAGTGAGTGAACTCTGTGAGCATATACAAGGGCCAGATTACCCAACGGAAGCTGAAATTGTTACGCCACGAGAAGATCTGCTGGCGATGTATGAAAAAGGTAACGGTAGTATTCGTGCGCGCGCCAAATTTGAAAAAGAAGACGGTGATATTGTTATTACGGCACTTCCATATCAGGTGTCTGGCAATAAGATCCTGGAGCAGATTGCACAACAGATGACGGCCAAAAAATTACCGATGCTGGATGATATTCGTGATGAATCAGATCATGAAAATCCAACACGTCTGGTCCTGGTGCCGCGCTCTAATCGTATCGATACCGAACAGTTAATGAATCACCTGTTTGCAACCACCGACCTGGAACGAACCTATCGCGTTAATATGAACATGATTGGTATCGATGGTCGCCCTGGGGTGCGAGATCTGCGTAGCCTGTTAAAAGAATGGTTAACCTATCGAACTGAAACTGTACGTAATCGACTCAACTGGCGTCTGGAAAAAGTTAACAAGCGTCTGCATTTATTAGATGGTTTGTTAATTGCTTTTCTGAATATTGATGAAGTGATTCAGATTATTCGAGAAAATGATAAGCCAAAACCTGTGTTAATGGAGCGATTTACTTTAACGGATATTCAGGCGGATTATATTTTAGATACCAAGTTACGCCAGCTGGCACGACTTGAAGAAGTGAAAATTCGTGAAGAACAGCAGGAATTAAAAGAAGAAAAGGACAAACTGGAAAAACTGTTAAGTTCAGAGCGTCGACTAAAGACGCTGATTAAGAAAGAAATTCTGGATGATGCAGAAACCTATGGTGATAAGCGACGTTCTGCTATCGTAACGCGAGATGCTGCGGTAGCAATGGATGAATCTGCATTGATATCTTCAGATCCAATTACCGTTGTGCTTTCTGATAAAGGCTGGGTGCGTGCTGCTAAGGGACATGAAGTTGATGCAGGAAAGTTGAATTATAAAGCGGGTGATTCTCATCGGTCATCGGCACAGGGTAAAACGAATCAGCAGGCAGTGTTCCTGGATAGTACCGGGCGTGCTTATACACTGGCAGCACATACATTGCCTTCAGCAAGAGGGCAGGGGGAGCCACTAACGGGACGTTTTAACCCGCCTGCAGGATCAACTTTTGTGGCTTCACTGATGGGTGACCCAAAAGATCTGTATCTGTTTGCAACCAGCTTTGGTTATGGATATGTTTGTGAGCTGGGTGAAATGTACTCGCGTAATAAGGCAGGAAAAACCTTCCTCAAGGTACCACCTGGGGCAAAAGTTTTACCACCAGTAAGAGTGCGTAGTTTAGAAGATGATTTTATTGTGGCGGTGAGTAGTGAAGGCCATATGCTGGTAACAGAACTATCTGAGTTGCCACAAATGTCCAAGGGTAAAGGTAATAAAATTATTAATGTACCACCAGCTAAACTAAAAGATAATGAAGAATGGATAACTGCAATTGAGCTGGTTCAGGATGGTGAGAAGCTGGTAGTTTATGCTGGCAAGAAACATAAGACCATGAGTGGTGGTGAGGTTGATGAGCACTATGCTGAAAGAGGTAAGCGAGGCCTGAAATTGCCTCGTGGCTATCAGAAAGTTGATAAAATTGAAGTGCTGATAAAAGAATAGTGATGTTAGATATTTATAAAATATAAGTTTTCAAAATAGAGAAAAGGTAAATTATGTTAATTGTTGTTTCTCCAGCTAAAACACTGGATTACGATACGCCACCTAAAACATCAACATTTACCCTGCCTGATTATCTGGACGATTCGGCGGAGTTGATTCATCGATTACGTGAACTGTCATCGTTGGATATTTCAGAGCTTATGAAAGTAAGTACAAAGATTGCAGATCTGAATTTTGATCGCTATGAAACCTGGAATAAAAAATTTACTGAGAAAAATGCAAAGCAATGCGTGCTGGCTTTTAAAGGCGATGTTTATACTGGTCTGGATGCAGAAAGCTTTAAGGCAAAAGATTTTAAATTTGCACAGTCTCATTTGAGAATTCTTTCAGGGTTATATGGTTTATTGCGTCCTCTGGATTTAATGCAACCTTATCGACTTGAAATGGGTACGCGCTTAAGTAATGAAAGAGGCAAAAATCTTTACGAATTCTGGGGTAGCCAGATTACAGAGGGATTGAATGCGCAGTTGAAAAAAATCAAATCAGAGTATTTGATAAATCTGGCATCTAACGAGTACTTTAAAGCGGTTAAGCCTAAGCAGCTTAAAGGTGAAATTATTACACCTGCATTCAAGGAGCTTAAAAATGGCGACTATAAAATGATTGGCATCTATGCCAAGAAAGCGCGTGGTTTGTTGAGCCGTTATATTATTCAGAATCAACTTTCTGATATTGAAGATATCAAATCTTTTGATGTGGACGGTTATAAATTCAATAAAAAATTATCCAGAGATAATAACTGGGTTTTCACCAGAAAAACCCCTAATAGTAAATAATTAATGAATGCAGACGACATTCTGAATTTCTGGTACTCGGAGCCAATGAAAAAAAACTGGTTCAAGGCTACTGCTGAAATTGATCAGCAGATTCGTCAGCGTTTTGAGAGTAGTTGGCAACAGGCAGCAAAAGGAGAGCTGGATCACTGGAAGGTTTCAGCAGATTCATGCCTGGCATTAATTATTTTACTGGACCAGATGCCATTGAATATGTTTCGTGGTGAAGCCTTGAGCTTTTCTACTGAAGCCGATGCGGTTGCAGCTACCCTGTATGGTCTGCAGCAGGCTTATGATGAGCAGCTTGAGGCGGGTCGACTGGCCTTTTTCTATATGCCACTAATGCACAGTGAATCTTTGCAGCATCAAGATCTTGCGGTTGAAAAATTTTCAGCTAGAAACATGCAGGATAATCTCCGGTTTGCAAAGCATCATCGAGAATTGATCCGCCAGTTCGGCCGTTTCCCCCACCGTAATGCAATTCTGAACAGGGAGTCAACTCCACAGGAGCTTGAATATCTCAATTCAAAACAGGCTTTTAAGGGATAATCGTCATTTCATCTGAAATAGTTTAAAACTAGCCGTTTATCGTAAATGTTCACCTTATCCTAGATAAAATCAGGTTAAATGAGCTATTTTTAAGCTTATAGCTGTATTAAATGATATTTGTTGGGGATTTATTATGAGTCAATTAACAAAAGAATTCGGCGATATTTGCATTTCCTGTACCGTATTACCGGTGCTGGGTATTACTCTGGTGACGGCAGTAATATATTTTATTCTTGATTTTATATTCTAATTTATCAATTAATGCTTTGACGCTTCATTGTATTTACATATTAGTATTGCTCCTGCTGCTGATATTTTTTTACTTGCTTCTATTGAAACCAATCCGTTTCACCCTCATCTAATAGCCAATTAAAAACATCTACGGGTATTAAAATGTTTACACGAATTGGCTTATTTCTGGTGACTAATATTGCGGTACTGGCAGTGTTAAGTATATCTATGCGGGTACTGGGTATTGATCAGATGCTGGCTAACCAGGACTTCGGAATTAATATGACAGGCCTGCTGTTCATGGCGGCTATTATGGGCTTTGCGGGTTCGTTTATTTCACTGGCCATGTCCAAATGGATGGCTAAGCGTTCGATGGGCGTTCAGTTGATCGAGCAACCTGCAAATAGTAGTGAACGCTGGTTAGTTGAAACAGTAAAACGTCAGGCGCAACAGGCGGGAATAGGCATGCCTGAAGTTGGTGTCTTTAACTCGCCTCAGCCAAATGCGTTTGCCACGGGAATGAATCGTAATAATTCACTGGTGGCGGTGAGTACGGGGCTTCTACAGAGCATGACCCAAGATGAAGTGGAAGCTGTTCTGGGGCATGAAGTGAGCCATGTTGCGAATGGAGACATGATAACCATGGGGCTGATACAGGGAGTGCTTAATACCTTTGTTATCTTTATTTCACGCGTCATTGGCACCCTGGTGGATCGTGTTGTGTTTAAAAACGAACGAGGCTTTGGTATTGGTTATTTTGTCGTCAGTATTGTTTGTGAGCTGATACTGGGTGTCTTTGCTGCAATGATTGCCGCATGGTTTTCTCGTAAGCGTGAATTTAGAGCGGATGAGGGCGGTGCCAGGCTGGCTGGCACTCAGAAGATGATTGCCGCGTTACAGCGATTACAGCAAGGTCAGGAAACTGCACAGGATATGCCTGGTGAACTGGCAGCATTTGGTATCAGTGGTGGCCTGAAGCATGGTATCGCTGCGGCTTTAATGACGCATCCGCCACTGGAGCAGCGTATTGCTGCACTGCGTGCAAGAGGCTAGTTATTGAGTGGATTCAGGTCAGCTGTTTAGTCTCGGTTCTGATGGTTGAGCTAAACAGCGACAGATATGATAGTTAACTTCCAGGTATATTCGAGTGGCTTAGCTAGCCCGCCATTGAGGTGAAGTCGTAATCCAGGTCAGGTGCAGGTTCTTGCAGGAAGTTGCCCTGGATAAAGTTAACCCCCATTCCCCAAAGCACAGATAAGCTGGTTGCATCTTGTACGCATTGGGCGATGGTAAGTTTATTTAGTTCCATTGCCTTATCTGTAATAGCTTTTACTGCTTCCTGATTTTCGCTACTTCCTGAAAGGTTCTCCATAAATGAACGCTCAATTTTCAGGTAGTCGGCAGGAATGTGTTTAAGTATCTCAAATGGGTTGTTGCCTATTCCAAAGTCATCAAGTGCAAAGCCACAGTTGAGTTCCTGTAATGCTCTGGCTGTCTCAGAAGTATATTTCAGGCTAGTGATAGCGACGCTGGCTTTAACTTCAAAAATCAGGCTGTCTTTAGGGACATTGTATTTCTTTAATTGCTCTTTAAGCCATGTCATCAGGCTGGCATCTTTTAAAGAGTGTGCAGCCAGTTTGACAAAGAATAATGTCCGCTTGCCTTCTTTCCAGCATTGGGTGAGGGTGGTGATGGTGTTGAGTAGAACCCAACGGTCAATAGCTATCGACATCCCCGTTCTTTCTGCTGCTGGTAGGAAGTCAGCCGGTAATAATATTTTCCCGTCTTTATCAAACATGCGAACAAAGACTTCATAGCGTTCATCTGTATCACCATGCAAGCTAATAACCGGCTGAAAATAAAGAACAAAGCGGTTACTGGTCAATGCATCTCTAAGGTCGGCAACTACCTGTGCATCGATTTCTTTTTGCGTAAGTTCTCCCGCTTTAGGTGTATAAATAATCAGATTGTTGGGGCCTAAGTCTTTAGCATCGTCATGGGCTCGCTCTGAACGGAGGAGTATTTCACCAACATCGGGTGCATTTATATCAATCAGGGTGGCGCCTATTGTGCAAGTGCTGTTTAGGGATTGATCGTTAATGGTTGCGATAAAGTTCTGTACAGCCTTGCTTATTTTCTGGCAATAACTGTTGAGGCTATCACTGGTCTGTTTCATCGCAAGGATTGAAAAAGTGCTGCCTTCAAAGTGTGCAAGCACATCATCCTTGTTGATTGCCTGTTCCAGTTCACGGGAAAGCTTCTGCAGGAACTGATCTGCACCCATTACTCCTGAGCTATTTTTAATGTCTTGATAGCTATCGAGATTAATTAATAGTGCAGCGGCATTAAGCTTGTCCTGTTGCGCTTTTTCAACTGCTGACTGGAGTGCTTCCAGGAAATATTGCCTGTTAAATAGACCGGTAACAGAGTCTCGTTGACTCATCTGTGCGAGTTTTTCCTCCAGCTCCTTGCTATTGTTCTGTACCCGAATAATTATCTGGATGCAGGGCTCACCATCTATACTGGCGGGAGAAAATTCCATTTCGCCTTTAAACTGCTCGTCCTCTGCATTTTTTAACGTCAATTCAAGCTTTTCTGAGTCGCATTGTTCATTTTTACAGTTGTCTCGTAAAAACGTTTTGAAGGTGTCGGTATCGTTGGAGCCAACCATATCGAGAATCGGCATGCCCTCAAGATCTTCTGATTCGTTGAAACCGAAGAGATCAAGATAAGAACGGTTTGAGTATACATGCATGCCTTCATGTATATAGGCAATCGCATCACGAGAAGAGTCCAGTAGTGCAGAGCAACGTTTTTCGGTTTCCTTGTTTGTTTGTTCTAGTTTGTGTAGCTTGGCGATGCTCTTAAAAGACTGTACTTCTCTAATAATGACCATTTCCAGGTGAGCTGGGTTGTCATAGGAGGTAAGGTCTCTGGCCCCCAGGCGCATCGCCTCGACTACATCTAGTTCTTTATCCGGACGATTAACGGCGATAACAGGTACAGGTGATGTGGCGTTTTCCTCGATACACTTGATTGTCTCTGCTAGTGATATTAATTCCATTCCAGATGAATAAAGTAATATATCCGGTGTCTTTTTCTTGAGTGCCTCAATCAGATCTTCATCGTCCTCAACACGGGTCGTGTGCGCTGCATAGCCTGAGCTGCGCAGTATTTTTACCGTGTTTTCCTCATTGTTAAATGAATCATCGATAATGAAAAGGTTTATCTTGTTGTCTTTATCCACGTTTTGGCACCAAATACATCCTGGGTTGGTTAAAGTGATGACCAGATTGAGTCAAAGTTATCTGGGTCAGACTTTTTAGATTTGTTATTGCTCCCGTTTTCATCATCAGGTACCTCGTCACCCTTAAGCTGTGAAAACTGGAATTGAGTAAAGGAACCAGTATGCTCACGAATTGTTCCCAGTTTGATTTCCATCTCTCTTTCATAAATATGCATATTAATACTATTACCTTTGCGGAATGCATGGGCAGGTAATAATAGAGTCGATGGTTGTTGTATGGGCTTAATTCCTGGAAGCATCAAGCATTGAAATGGCTCTTCATTTTTTCGATTACTGCGTTGGATTTTACAGGCGATCACTTTGGGGGATAGCACTTGTACTCCAACTTCAAGTCCTTGCTCTCTGCTAAACTGCATCCAGCGAATGACGCCTACACGCCACTGATATGTATGATCTGGTTCACGCTCACGTATACCAATCAACTCACCTACAAGGGCTCTTGATGGGTGTTGTGAATCCCAGCGAAGGCAATATCCGCCGGCACTGACATTGGTGATTTTCCAGTGCAAGTCAGGAGCTTCTTTATTTAGCTCGCCAAACTCTTTATCCTGTTTCTGCAGTTCTTCAGCATAGCTATCGGTTAATGTGCGTCCTTTAGCGACCATGTCCCAGGCACCAGCTGAGCGTTGCTCTGAACTTTTCATTTCAGGATGGCTTATAAAGTAGGATGGATCTTGTTGTGCAAATACATCTCCGCGTGCACGTTCACTATCGGGGATGGATTCTAGCGAGAACATTTTATCTGGTTTTTTCGACTTTGGTTTTGGCGGTGTGGCTGCTTCATGCAGTGCTTTGTAAATTGAGCTTAAGCCGATAGCGACATTAATGCCTTCAGTTCTCTCTGCGCGAGAAAAACGACGTTTGGCGCATAAGCTCCATGAGGCAATAAGTGTTCGTAACGTCTCTTGTGAAACCTCGTCACCGATGGTAACAGCTGAGTTAAAATCATCCAGGCCAGTGTCCTGTTTTTGCAGATACTCAACTAATTGGCTAGTTTCGATTGCACGGCAGTGTTCAAGGTTTTTGAAATCTTCCTCTGATACACAGTTGGGTGGAAGATCGCTATCAAGACGACTAATAAAATAGCGATTAAGCTTGTTTTTTTGCGGTTTAATATCCAGCCTTGTTAATTTAGCCCACTGATTAATTGATTTAAATAGACGCTCAGCATCGCTTTGACGTAAAGCATTAGGTCGTGCAAGGGTAAACAGTAGAATCTGTTTGTATTGATCCGTAACGGTAATGTTTTTGACCGTCAATTCGGGGTCATTGACATCTTTATTGTGTAAGTTTTTTATTTCTGAAAAAGCATACAGACGATGAATGTCCCACCACATACCGCGTGGTAATTCTGAATAGATTTGGCTTGAACGAAGTAATAACTCAGAATAGTAATGCAGAGCACGCTCACAGGAAAGTAATGCAGTTTTGTTATCAACTTTGCTTAAGTTATTTGATGCTTCAAAAATAATCAGTTTATAGCCGATTGCCATTTCATTTAGCAACGCCTGATTAAGATGAATAATCTTCTGACTCTTTTCTGGTAAAGGTAAAGTTCGGTTAACGAAATGCTTATGAAGTTGGTTGAAAATATGTCGTGTTGGCTCACGTAAAATTTCCATATTTTCAAAACGATGCTTTGGTGGCATTGTCTGTCTATTCAGCGTCATTAGACCTTGATATATCTGGCGTGTGAATTCGCCCATATTGGCACGTTTGAGATCGGCCAGCCATTTTTTCACTTTCCTAGGGTGATTAGGAAAGTCTGATTTTTCCGCTTCTGTCTGTTCTGGAACGTTAAATTTCATGTCATTATTAGGGTTGTGGAACCCCTATCTATCCGTATATACGTGTTTTTTTAGGCCCAGTCTAAAGCCTGCCAGTAAGAGTCTATCCTATTTGGCAGGAAATCTTAACGGTTTTAATAATAAAAACATTAAGATACCGACGTTTTTTAAGCTTATTTCAGTAAAATATAAACAATTTATAGCTCAAAGGCTGGTGTTTTGCTTTTTTTACCAGCAATTTCTCTGACTAATCGTGGTACCAGGTAGCCAGGCAGATGTTTTTGCATCTCTGAAATCAGTTGATTTGCCTGTTTCAGCTTCACATCAAAATGTGCGGCACCCTGTACCGCGTCAAGTAAGTGTAAGTAGTATGGCATAACTCCGCAGGAGATTAATGCCTCAGACAGGGTAATTTGTTGATCTAACTGGCAATTTATATTTTTTAATAATACGGCCTGGTTGAGCAGGATAATGCCGGCTTTTTGCATTCTCTTTAATGCTCGCTGTTCATCGATACCGAGCTCATTAGCGTGATTGGCATGAATTACCAAAGTGGTCTCGAATCGGCTAGCTGAAAGTAGCTGTATCAGCTTATCGGTAATTCTGTCGGGCAGGACAACGGGCAGTCGAGTGTGGATTCTGAGTCGTTTTAGATGTGGAATATCTTCAAGTTGCTGAATTAATCGCTGTAATTTTTCATCAGAAAGTACCAGTGGGTCGCCGCCGCTTAAAATAACCTCTGAGATACTGCTATCCTGTTCAATATAGCGTATGGGCGCTGCCCATTGTTCTTTCTCTGCTTGCTGATCCTGATATGGGAAATGTCGTCGGAAACAATAACGACAGTGAACCGCACAGGCGGCAGTAGTAATCAGTAAAACGCGCCCATGGTATTTGTGTAGCAGCCCTGGAGTTTTACTGGCATCCAGGTCACCTACGGGGTCTGTACTGTAATCAGCAGACAACAGGTCTTCCTGAGTCTGGCTCATTACCTGGAGTAATAGCGGGTCTTGCGGGTCACCGACACGCATTTTTTGAACATAGGCGAGGGGAACACGGACTTTAAAGTCCTGCTGCTGCAGTTTGAATTGAGGGTGTTGCTGTGGCTCCAGCTGCAGTATTGTTAGTAACTCTCTAGGGTTGCTTATGGCCTGATTTAGCTGTTGTTTCCAGTTTTGAGATGGCTCAGGTGCCGTCTCTTGATGGTGAATGGCTATAGTTTTTGGCATTAATGTTCGGTTCCGAGTATTATATGCGCTGCTTTTTTCGCTCAAAGGTTATACAGAATGGCATCATACAGTACAAATGAATTTCGTGGCGGTCTTAAATTACTATTAGACGGTGACCCAGTCTCTATTATAGAAAATGAACTGGTCAAGCCAGGTAAAGGGCAGGCTTTTAACCGAGTGAAACTGCGTAACCTGAAGACAGGTCGGGTGGTTGAGCGTACCTTTAAATCGGGTGAGTCGGTAGAGGCTGCAGATGTTGTTGATGTGGATATGGAGTTTTCCTATAACGATGGTGAGTTCTGGTACTTTATGGATCCCAATACCTTTGAGCAGGTAGGCGCCCCCGACTCTGCTCTGGTAGACGCCGGTAAGTGGTTGAAAGGCCAGGAGCTATGTACGGTAACGCTATGGGATGGCGCGCCATTAATGGTAACCGCACCCAATTTTGTTGAGCTGGCAGTGACAGAAACTGACCCAGGCCTGAAAGGCGACACAGCTCAGGGTGGTACAAAACCAGCAACCCTGGAGTCTGGCGCCGTCGTTAAGGTTCCCCTGTTCATTGAAGAAGGCGAAGTCCTGAAAGTTGATACGCGTAGTGGCGAATATGTGTCTCGCGTGAAAGACTAATGTCTGATACACATTGGCAGCCCAGTGGATCACTGGAAAACCTGAAAATCAGGGCCCGGCTACTGCAAAGTATTCGGGCTTTTTTTGCTGAACGCAAAGTACTGGAGGTGGAGACACCGGCGCTTTCGCCAGCTTCAGTTACCGACCCGCAGTTACAAAGCTTCATTACGCGTTATTCCCAGTCAGATTACTATTTGCAGACATCGCCTGAATTTTATATGAAGCGACTGCTGGCAGCTGGCTCTGGCGATATTTACCAGATAGCTCGGGTGTTTCGTCTGGATGAAAAAGGTCGGCATCATAATCCGGAATTTAGTTTGCTAGAGTGGTATCGCCTGGCGTTTGATCATCATCAGTTAATGGATGAGGTCGAGCAATTACTGCAATGCTGCATGTCATTCGAGGTAACAGTAAGACGTGTTTCGTACCAGCAGGCATTTCAGCAAGCGCTGGAAATTGATCCTCTTACAAGTGATGCCCAGCAACTTCAAGCCTGTGCCTTACAGCATCAAATCGAAGTACCTCAGGGAATGACTGTCGATGATAAAGATATGTGGCTGGACTGGTTGATGGTTTCGGCGGTTGCCCCGGCATTTGAAAAAGACCGGTTTATTTTTATTTATGACTACCCTGCCTCACAAGCCGCGTTAGCAAGATTGAGTTCTGAAGATGCAAGAGTCGCACATCGCTTTGAACTTTATTATGGCGAACTGGAGCTGGCTAATGGTTTTTATGAATTAACGGATGCGGCAGAGCAGCGAAGGCGATTTGAAAGTGAAAACTTAGAGCGAGAGAAATCAGGTTTATCTCCAGTGCCGATTGATGAGCGCTTACTTTCTGCACTGGAGTCTGGGTTACCGGATTGTGCAGGAGTGGCATTAGGTCTGGATCGATTGTTGATGTTGATGACGGAAGCGGGTTCTATTTCTGAGGTGATGGGGTTTTCGGTTGAGTGAATTTTGGTAGATTTCCAGTTCGTAGTGATATCAGGCGCTAACATTACTACGAGCTAGAAATAAAAAAAGCCCCACACCACAGTGCAGGGCTATCATGTTACAGAAGAATAAAAGCCAACTTAGAGTTTACTGACATTGTGTTCTGAAGCGTGCAGCTTTACCGCTACATAGCTCAGATTGAAACTTCTCGTTTTCTTTTTTCTGTTTTTCTTCTTCTGCTTTTCTGGCAGCTTCTTCATCAGCGCGAGCTTCAGCGGCCTGTTGGGCTTCAATTGCGCGTTTTTGTGCTTCGAGTTTGCGTCTTTCTGTTTCCAGTTTTTTGCGTTCTGCTTCGAGCTTGCGGCGTTCAAGTTCAGCTTTTTTTCGATCGTTAAGCGCTTTTTCTCTGGCAGCTGCAGCTGCGGCTCGTGCTTTACGTTCTTCTTCGGCTTTTTCTTTAGCCGCAGCTTCCTGCTGCTTTTTAGCCGCATCATCTTTTACTTTTGGCTCAGTTTTCGGTTTTGACTGGGAAAGCGTCTGTTCAATGCTAAACAGCCTGGTTTCTGCATCCACGTTACCGCGAGAGGCTGATGACTTGTAATAAGCCTGGGCACGCTTCAGACTGCGTTTAACGCCATTGCCATATTCATACATATGACCAAGGATAAACATAGCTTCGCCATCCCCGCCTTTGGCGTCAGCACTGAGTTCTTGCAGCCATGGTTTATGGTCACTTTTAAAGCCTGTAGTCTTGACTTCAAGATAGGTCAGGCGGTGTTGGGCTGCCTTGTAATTACCGGCGGCCGATTTTTTATACCATTCCTGTGCTTTCTCGATGTTCTTTTCAACACCACGACCACTTTCGTACATGGTAGCTAATTGGTATTGGGCCTGTGCATTTCCCCCTTTGGCCAGTTTTTGCTGGAATTCAAAAATACCTGAATCATAATTACTAGCCTGGAGTGTTGCGGGGGCGGTAAAACCAAACCCCAGCAACATTGCCATTGCTAGCCGTGCTAATCGACTTTTCATCGTTATTTTTTTCGCGTGCATAAGACTTTACTGCTTTATGAATTAAAAAATTACATCCATGGCAACACTGATAACAGAGTATTCATCAATGGTGTCTGGCGTTCCACCTATAAAAAGGTTGTTTGCGTCAATTGATCCCAGTCCATCACCTTCACCGGCGGTTAATTCAACCAGCTGGTATTCAAATTTTAAGGCGATACTGTCATCGAAGTCATAGCGTAAGCCCAAAACTATAGAATCCTGGGTTAACGGTGTACGTGCTGCAGGAATACCCGCTGGTAAAGTCCCTGTGTAGTCTTCACCCTCTGACGTTCCGAAGGTTATATGGGGAAGATACTTACCCATCTGGTAACCTAGTGTTAGATAGGCTCCATCCTGATTAGGGAAGATGGCCTGGGTCTGGCCTTCGGTATCCGTCTTCACCGCCTCAGTGTAGAGTATGAAATTGTTCCAGTCGACAGAGGCGCCGAGGGTAAACATCACGCCGCGTTCATCCAGGTCGAGAGCATCGACGGTTTCGGGCAAACCGGTACCCGGATTAGTTGTTTCAGCTTCAAGTTGAATGGTTGGGCTGATCGCACCTAAACGTAAAGTAAGGTGCGGGGTATCCAGCTGGAAATTGAAACCATAACCGTCGGTGGCGCGGAAGGTGATATTGCCTTCTTCAACCTGGGCAGAACCGACGAAGAACTGCGAGGTTAGTTTAGTCGATCTGTCCAGGTGGGTTACGTATAACCATTCGAGACCAAAATAGTTCTTCAGTGGGTTATTTTCATAGACTTCGACGGGTGGGCGAATCCAGGGATACAGATAACCCACGCGTGAATAATCGGATAGCAGGAAGGTGGACAGATTAAGCTTGCCAGCACGCAGGCTTGAATTATCACTAAATCTGTAGCTGACATAGGCCCATTCGGCTTCAACCTCGAAATTACTGTCGGTTGCAGTCGCTAATAATTGTGCCGCACCACTGACTCGGTCACTGACGTCGGTACGAATATTAATGCCGTAATGTGAATCATTCTCCAGGCTGACATGTTCAGTGATCTTGTCGAGGTAGCGGCCATCTTCGCTCATAGTCGCCGCGGTTACAGACAGAAAGCTATTCATCTCGATATTTTCGATTGAATAGGCAGGTGAGGCCATCACTGATAAAATTGCCAGAAAAAAGGTTCTCCGGAATTGCATAATAAATCTCCAGCTATGCGTTAGTTATTGTTAATTCGTAAAATTTAGTAAGTGTTGATACATTTAGTCGTAAATAACCCGGTGCCGTCTATGGCGGTGTTGCGCTAGCCAAGCACTGGCCTAGTTTGATGCTGTTCTCTGGTAGTATTTTAGCATCTAATGAAATTTTGTCATTGAATAGTAAAATAACCGTCGATCCCAGGTTAAAACGACCCATTTCAGCGCCCTTTTCTAGTGAAATATCCACTTCATTATAGTGTGTATGAATGACCTTGTTCTTGCTGGGTGGGGTCACGGAGCCTGACCAGACGGTATCAATCGCGGATACATTTACCGCACCAACCAGAATCATGATCATTTCGCCATGGGGGGTGTCGAACTTACAGACCAGTCGTTCGTTACGAGCAAATAGTCTAGGTACGGTATTGACGGTATGGGGTGCAACACTAAACAGGCGGCCGGGTACATAGACCATATCCGTTAGTCGCCCATCACAGGGCATATGAATGCGATGGTAATCCCTTGGTGACAGGTAAATGGTGGCAAATGAGCCATTTTCGAAGGGCAGAGCCAGTTCAGGCTTACCTCCGACGAGCTCAAGCAGGCTGTAATCATGGCTTTTGGCCTGGAATATGCGACCGTTTTCAATGGCTCTGGCCTGGCTGACTGCACCATCTACCGGGCTTACCAAAATTTCATCACGGGGATCGATTTCACGTGCTTCGGGTTTTAACGCGCGAGTGAAAAATGCATTTAGATTGCGGTATGCGTAGGGGTTTTCTTCTACTGCCTCAGACATATTAACTTCATGTAGTGACAGGTAAACCCGCAATGAGAGTTTTTTAATCGGTTCCCACTCGACTCTTGCCAGGTAAAATATAATGCCTGATATTAAATGGTGAGGTAACAGGTAGAAAGGCCAGGCCTTTAGATAGTCTGTAAAAGATGTTTTCATAGATGTTTTCGATATGCTACCTGGCGGATCCACACTTACCCATGCCACATTTACCATTGCCGCATTTCATGTTGCGCATGGTACTGCTGCCTGCTCTTTTGACCGGGACATCGAATGTCAGGTGTTCGCCGTTATTGAGTGTTAACTGTATTTTGATCTGTTCGCCCTCGCCAAATCGCTTTTTTGGTTTAATTAGCATCAGGTGATAGCTACCAGGTTTGAGTACCAGGGTTTTGCCAGCCGCGATTGTCAGCTGATGTTGAGGTATCATTTTAGCGACACCTTCAACATCCATCGACAGGTGCATTTCAACGGTTTTAAAGCCTGGGCTGCTGGCTGAAACGACATTGATGTCCTGAGTGCCGGGATTGTGCATTTTCATAAAACCGGCCATTACCTGTGCGCCGGGAGGACTTTCTGGAACCCAGGCTTCGAGAATGTGTAGTGGGTCTGAAGCCTGTACTGGTGCAATCAGTAAAACCTGCATCAAGGACAGTAAAAACAGTTGCTTCATTAAGCTGCCTTAGAAGATGTGTGGAGAATTTTCTCGTGATTATAGGCATCACAGGGTAACATTTAAAGCGATCTAACTCTAGCTATGACAAAATCATGACACATATCATTAAAAACCTGGATTTACCGGATGAATTAAACACCATAAGAGATTTCATTCGCTGGGCTACAAGCCAGTTTCATAAAGCGGAACTGTATTATGGACATGGTATGGCCAGTGCGCTGGATGAAGCCGTTTATCTTTGCCTGTTTGGGTTGCATTTACCTCATGATTTTCCTGCTGATTATTTTGATTGCGCTTTAAGTGTCGATGAAAAACAGTCATTATTTCAATTGTTAAAAAGGCGTATCGAAGATCGAATTCCTGCCTCGTATATAACCCAGGAAGCCTGGTTTGCGGGGTTGCCTTTTTATGTTAATGAAAATGTACTGGTGCCACGCTCACCTATAGCGGAATTAATCGAAAAGCGCTTTGAGCCCTGGGTCGAGGCTGAAAAGGTAGAAAATATTCTGGACCTTTGCTGCGGTAGTGGCTGTATTGGTATTGCCTCGGCTTATGCATTTGACTGGGCTTATGTGGACATGGTTGATATCTCAACGGATGCTATTGAGGTGGCGGAAGAAAATATTCGCCGTCATCAGCTGGAAGATAGAGTTAGTGTGATTACCTCAAACCTGTTCGATAATGTCCCGCAGCGACATTACGATATTATCGTCAGTAATCCACCTTATGTTGATGCAGAAGACATGGATAGCCTGCCAGATGAATATCGACATGAACCTGAACTTGGGCTGGCAGCAGGAGATGATGGGCTGGATCTGGTTATACCGATGTTGCAACAGGCGCGTCAGTATTTAACTGATCTGGGGGTACTTGTAGTAGAAGTGGGTAATTCACAATATGCCTTACAGGAAGCCTATCCGCATGTGCCATTTTACTGGCTGGATTTTGAGCGCGGCGGCTCAGGTATTTTCCTATTGACCGCTGAGCAGCTGGATGAGTATTCTTTTTAAACCGGTCGGAGTTTAAAAATGGGTAATTTGAACCAGAAACTAACGCCTTCACTCGCATTATTCATGGCACCGATTTCCCCACTGTGAAGATCAACTAATTGTTTGCAGATCGACAAGCCAACACCATTGCTGGGTTCATGATTGGTGGGAACATTACTAAGCTCGGCGTTTTTAATAAATAAATTATCGAAATCGCTCTCCGTGAGACCGGGGCCAGTGTCAGACACAACTATGGATAAGGTCTCATCATCATGCTTGCTGGTGATAGTAATGGTGTCGTTCTCGGAGCAAAACTTGATTGCATTATCCACCAGATTATCAAGTACCTGTGCTATACGCGAACGATCAGCTTCAATGGGAGGGGTTTGTTCTTCTACCTTGCTGATCAGATTGATACGCTTTTCACTGGCATAGCCATGATGACGTTTGATAACCTCGGCAATCAGAGAATCAATCTGTAGTGGTATTTTGGTGAGGCGTATATTTCCTAAACCACCAGCCTGTGTATCCAGAATATATTCAGCAATTGTGTTCATATAGCTGGCGTTCTGGCATATCGCATTATAACTTTCCAGAATTTCTTCTTCGCTCATTGGCTGCTGGCTGTTGATTCTGTGGCGAGAGCTGGCAGCAATATCCTGTATAACAGAAATAGGGCGCCTTAAGTCGTGGCTGGCGGTTGCCAGGAATTCATTATTCAGTGCGGATAACTGTTTCAAACTGAGTTGGGTTTGCAGGCGAGCAATTAATATCGGGAAGTTAATCGGTTTGGAAATATAATCATTCGCACCCAGTTCGAGTGCACGGATAATGCGCTGATCTTCATCAATTGCGGTTACCATTATAATTGGCAGATCCACCATTGAGAACTGTTGGCGCAAGGTGTGGAGCACCTGTAAGCCCATGATTTCCGGTAACATAATATCAAGCAGAATGGCGTCGGGCTTTTTTTCGGCTACCTTATCCAGAGCTTCCTGTCCATTTATGGCAAAACGTAAATTGTAATGGCAGCCCTGTAGCCGCCTCGCCATAATATCTCGATTAAATTCTTCATCTTCTACTATCAATATATCGGGAGTAGTAAAGTACATTGTTCTCTAATCATTAGCTGTAATTATTGTTGTTAGCGCTTTTCGATTATTTTTTTAATTATTATCTTTATTTAACAACTATATTGATTATCTACTCGGCTGGCAAGCCATTATGGTAATATTCGTCTGTGCAATTTTTGAGGAAAGCGTGTGTCAGGTAATACATTTGGTAAGTTATTTACAGTAACCGGTAGCGGGGAGTCTCACGGTCCTGCATTAATGGCGATTGTTGACGGCTGTCCACCAGGCATTGAGTTATCAGAGTCTGACCTGCAGGAAGATCTCGATCGACGTCGTCCCGGTACTTCTCGGCACACCACGCAACGTCGTGAACCGGATCAGGTAAAGATCCTTTCAGGTGTGTTTGAAGGGAAAACCACCGGTACCCCCATTGGTTTGTTGATAGAAAATGTCGATCAGCGATCAAAAGATTACGGGAATATCGCCAATACGTTCCGCCCAGGTCATGCGGATTATACCTACACCATGAAATACGGTTTCCGTGATTATCGTGGTGGTGGACGTTCTTCTGCCCGTGAAACGGCGATGAGAGTTGCCGCAGGGGCGATTGCCAAAAAATTCCTTAAAGATCGTCACAACATTATTGTTCGAGGTTTTCTTTCTCAGTTAGGGCCGATTAAAGTTGAGAATCACGACTGGGATCAGGTTAGCCAGAATCCATTTTTTTCACCGGATGCAGCTAAAGTTGCCGATATGGAGACCTATATGGATGCCCTGAGAAAAGAGGGGAATTCTGTAGGCGCAAAGATTACTGCAGTTGCTGAAAATGTGCCGCCGGGTCTGGGTGAGCCAATATTTGACCGCCTCGATGCGGAAATTTCCTATGCCATGATGACCATCAATGCCGCCAAAGGCGTTGAAATTGGTGGTGGCTTTGGTTGCGTAGAAGCGAAGGGAACGGAGTTCCGTGATGAGATCACACCCGAAGGTTTTTTAAGTAATCATGCGGGTGGTATTCTGGGTGGTATCAGTTCGGGCCAGAATATTGTTGTGCATACAGCGTTTAAGCCAACTTCCAGTATGCGACTGCCGGGACGAAGTGTCGATATAAATGGTGAACCGATGGAAGTGGTCACGCATGGTCGACATGATCCCTGTGTGGGTATTCGGGCGACACCGATCTGTGAAGCTATGCTGGCATTAACCCTTGCTGATCACATGCTGCGATTCAAAGCACAATGTGGTGAAGTCACGGTAGAAACCCCGGTGATTCCTGCAGGACAGGAATAGCCTTTATTTCTGCAATTTAATAAAATGACTTCAGCTGTTCATAACGTTTATGGGCAGCTGGTTTCATAATTATAAAGTTTTATTTTCATACAGCTTCTTTTACGGATCGCCTTGAAACAGAATTCATCATCAGAAGCCTTACCTTACTGGCGACTTTCCGGTTTTTACTGGGTCTATTTTGCATCTCTGGGTGTGGTAGTGCCTTACTGGAGCCTGTATCTAAATTCACTGGACTTCGACGCCCGTTCGATTAGTGAATTAATGGCGATCCTGATGGCAACAAAAATTGTTGCGCCCTATTTATGGAGCTGGATTGCCGATCATACTGGTCACTGTATGAAGATTATTCGTCTTGGCAGTATTGTCTCGGCGGTGACTTTTGCGGGAGTGTTTCTGAGTAATGAATTCTGGTGGCTGGCAACCGTGATGTTGTTATTCAGCTTTCTCTGGAATGCCACCCTGCCTCAGTTCGAGGCTAATACCATGAACTATCTTGGCAAGGATACACACCGTTATAGTATTGTGCGGCTGTGGGGTTCCCTGGGTTTTGTGATAGCGGTAATTGTTATTGGTAGCCTACTGGATCATCAGGGTTATCAACTGATACCGGTTTCAATATTTATCCTGTATGTGCTGATTGTTGTTTTCAGTTTTATGGTTTCAGATGCCAGGCCACAAGCTCATCATCAGGACAACGGCTCAATGCTGGATGTGTTAAAGCAGCCTTATGTTATTGCATTGTTATTGATCTGTTTTCTCATGCAGATGAGTCACGGTCCTTATTACACTTTTTATTCAATTTATCTAAAGCAGTTTGGTTATAGCAGTACCACATTAGGCTGGTTATGGGCACTCGGGGTTATCGCTGAAATTATTCTGTTTATGTTTATGCATCGACTGATGCCGCGATATTCCATTGGTCGACTGTTGGCAGCAGCGTTATTTTTAACCACGATACGTTGGCTGATAATTGGCTTTTATGTGGAAAGTTTATCGATGATTATTATCGCGCAGTGTTTGCATGCCGCCAGTTTTGGTTTGTTTCATGCAGTAGCAATAGAATTATTTCATCGCAAATTTAAAGGTAAACTACAGGGACGAGGACAGGCTTTATATTCAGCTATCAGTTTTGGTGCAGGAGGTGCTGTTGGGGCATTGTTGAGTGGTGCTTACTGGGATGTATATAGTGCGGAACTTATTTTTTCAACTGCTGCTATGGTTTCGTTGATGGCCTTTCTTATTTCTTTGCGTTACATCGCGGGTGATTCAGTAACCTCTTCCTAGAGATACAATAAATGCCCAGCCAGTTGTTATTTTAGCTGGGCATTTATTGTATTTAGTGGTCGTGACCGCAGCTTTCGCCATGAGCATGTACATGGCCGTGGCTTAGTTCTTCTTCGGTTGCGTCACGCACTTCCATCACCTCTACTTCATAGTGCAGTGTTACACCCGCTAATGGCGGGTTGCCGTCAATGGTTATGTCGTCGCCATTGATTTCACTGATAGTAATTAACACAGGCTGACCCGCATCACTTTCAGCATGGAATTGCATGCCAACTTCAATCTCTGCGTCGCCAAATGCATTACGAGGAATGACCTGTGTGATGGAGGGGTTGTATTCGCCATAAGCGTCTTTGGGTTCTAGAATCAGGCTTAAGCTGTCGCCTTTGGTTTTGCTTTCCAGTGCGTTTTCCAGTCCAGGAATAATATTGTTATGTCCGTGCAGGTAGGCAAAACTTGAGTCTTCGGACTTGTCGATTAACTTGCCTTCATCATCTTTCAGAATGTAATTGATGATAATGACCTTATCAGCGGTGATATTCATAAGCTTGAGCTCGTAGTTAGTAATTAGTGAGGGCAGTATACCTGAAAGCGCTATTCATCGGTATGGGCTGGCACTGATGTTGTGGCGGTAATAGCTAAGAGGATAATATATAGTGTAGAAAAAACGTTAACGGATAATCAGTATGAGTAGTAAACAGCAGATGCTGGAGTTTATGGATTTTGCCAACCAGGTTGCAGATGCGGTGGGAGTAATCCACAAACAATATTTTCGTCAACCAGTGTCAACAGAATATAAAGATGACAGTAGCCCGGTAACTCAGGCAGATAAAGAAGCAGAATTGTGTGTCAGGGACATGGTAATGAAGCGCTTTCCTGATCACGGGGTAGTTGGAGAGGAGTATCCGCCGCATCAGGCAGATGCAGATTTTGTCTGGATAGTGGATCCGGTAGATGGTACCCGTTACTTTATGACAGGTCATCCATTGTTTGCGTTATTGCTGGGACTTGCATATAAAGGTGAATTTATACTTGGCATGATTAATCAGCCAGTCACGAGAGAACGCTGGGTTGGTGCGGATGAAGTGGGGAGTTTCCTGAATCAACAGTCAATATCAACGCGCTCCTGTGAATCGCTACAACAGGCAATTATTGCCAGGCCGGGGTACGAATGGCACACCGAAGGCAGGGATCATTATATCGATAAAATATGGAAAGCCAGCCACTGGGCACAATGGGGTGTGGCACCTTATGATTATGGTTTGTTGGCGGCAGGACATCTTGATATTGTATTGAATGCAGGCCCACAGGTACATGATTATGCCGCGTTGGAGCCGATTATTCGAAATGCCGGGGGTAGTATCACAGACTGGTATGGTAATCGCCTGAACGTTAATTCGGGGGATCATATAATAGCTTGTGGTGATGAGCGTTTATTGCCTGAGCTTATTGGACTGATTAATTATTGAGATGAGTAGTAGAATATAGAGCGATTAATAATGTTATGGTTTTTAGAGAGTATTAGAGGTAGATGTTGAGTAATTTAACAATATTCATCATGATAATTTCTAACCTGTATGTTTATCGATATGGCCTTTAGTTAAGAAAATAATCGTTGAACGCTGACCCTGTACTGTACAAGGGTCAGCTCAATTTATTAGTAGCTATATGAAGAGGAGACATAGACAAGAGTCGATAAATAATCAACATCCTGAATTGCAGTGTTATTTGCGAGTACCTGTGCTTCGCCAGAACCAAAGTTGAGTCCTACTCCAACCGTAATGGATGAGTTTCTAGTGAAGCGACTAGCGCTAAAGCTTAAACCTGTGAGATTAATATGTTCAAGCTGATTGACTCGGCCTTGAACAAGCTCAGGAGTGTTTGCATTGTTTGTGTATAGTCCGCTTCGCACTGCCCAGGTGTCTGAAATATAGTACTCGGCTCCAATTGATAGATTAATCACGCTTTCTGCGGTATCAGTTTCACCATAGTAGGCCATGTCACCAGATATCAAGAGGTAAGGTGAGGCAAAGTAAGCGGCACCAAAATTTATTTGTAATGGTAGTTCCCGGTTTTCTGTAGATTCAAATTTACCAGGTAAACGTACAGTTCCAGCAACAAAGTTTGTGCCATCAAACTCTGGTTGGCATTGAGTGATATCCTGCTCACCAGAAACAGGATTGTCTGGATCTGTTGGCGCAGGAATATTTGAAGTACAGGTATGTTGAAAGTTTTGAGTGGTGCTAAAGATGGTTGTTTTTCGTATGCTCATACCTAAAGAAATAGATTCAAATGGGCTCCACATTAAGCCAATAACAGGCTGAATGCCTTTTTCTTCAAGCTGATCATATATATTGTTCCATTCATATTCATTATTAACTTTATCAATCCATTGGTTAAAGATAGTTTCCTTGCTTCGCACGTGAAGGTAAAGAGTTGCGCCAATGGATAGAGAGTCTGAAATTTCATAAGCATAAGATGGCCCAACTTTATAAGTGCTGTCATTATTATTAATGTTTAAGTTGAAATATTCTGTAGTCGGGCCAGTATTAAAAAATTCTGAGTCCTGGTCTTCCAGGATTGAGTCAGTTACGGCATAAGAAAAACCGATCATGCCGCCCCATAGCGGCTGTGCAACACCAAAAAAATTCGGTAAGAGTGCTGATGACTCACGTATATAATCTTCGCCACCACCAAATACATTATTGTATGTTGTGGTTGCTAAGTTATATGCGTTCACACTTGCCGAGATATTGTTTTGACCAGAGTAAATGATTCCGGCAGGATTATGGAATAAGCCAGATGGGTCATCTGATACGGCGGTATATGCTCCAGCAAGGCCGTTAGCTCGATCACCAATAATCACATTGGTGTAGTGTAGATTATCTGCGTATACTCCAGGGGTTGAGCATAAGCTAATAAGTGTAACCCTGTTTAAAAATTTTCTCATACCGGCCTGTCTCTGTTTAATTAATTTTTTATTGATTTGGAAGTGTAAAAATTAAAGCGTTCTTCAATGAGCTCCCCTTTTATGGTGCTTAGGTTTCTATCATAAAAGGAACGCAGTGTCTGTATTCTTTTTGCTAATGGAGGATGAGTGCGAAGCATGTCAGACTTGTTTATATTGCTTGTCCTATTAACTCTTTCAAGAAAATTTATATATGAAGAAGAGTCGTAGCCAGCAATAGTTGTGATCCACATGGTACTTTGGTCGGCTTCAAATTCGTGTCGGTGATTAATCCCCAGATTTAGAATCAGGTTTTCTGCCTGATCTACTGAGTTTGATATTGTTAGTTCAGATACGTCTTTAGCGCCACCACTAATTAATTGCATGATGGTCGCTTCAGTTCCGGCTTCGGAGGATTGAAGATTAAGTTTTTGCATAACGTGATGGTGGGATATATGTGAGATCTCATGGGCTAACATTGCAGCGAGTTCAGCTTCATTTTTCATCAGGGACAATGCGCCTTTGCTAATAAAAATATATCCACCAGGAGTTGAATATGAAATCACTTCGTTGCTATCAAGAGCTGCGACACGGTATAAGAGTTCGGGGCGAGGGCTATTAGCAGCAATGACACGACCAATGACGGTTAGATACTTATTGAGGTCGGAGTTGTCTAGTAATGGGTATTTAGTGAGTATCTTCGCTGCAATTTTTTGTCCAATTTTTACTTCAATTATAGTGTCGTCCTTTATTTCCTCAGTGCCAATGTTGCGTGTTTTAGAAATTCGATCTCTGAATGATTGAGATGCTAATATTTGTTGCGATAGAACAACTGAAAGGAGTGTTGCTAATAAAATCGCATAAAATTTCTTATTGTTCATCATTATTTAAAGCCTGATGGTGTGAATAGTTTTACGGTTTTGTCTTTAATTTTTATACGTTCTATTTTTGATAATGATATGCGGCCCGTAGTGGTTTTTATCGCAGTGTTCTTGTTGATGTTATTTTCATCGGAGATGGATGAGGCGCGTATTCTAAAGTTTTCGAGCATGTAGCTCTCAGTCATGATCTCATGTTCTACCAGGTTGTCGATTGTGGGGTTCTCAGATATGAATATTTTTAATAGCCAGCCACTATGTTTATTTGTTTTTATATTGGCCCAGTGGGTGGTCGTGTTCAGTATCTTCAGTTTTTCACCACGAACAATTTTGCCCATTGTTGGTGCGGTTAATTCTGGTTTGGTTAATAATGAAATGCTATTTCCCTGAAAGTACATTTCTTTAGCCTGTGATAGCAGTGGCAGGCTAAGAAATAGCAGGAGTATAATGCCTCGTTTCATTGTTTTGCCTTAGTGATGATCGTGGTGGAATTCATTCTTTTAACTAAAGTCTCATCTGTGCTGCTGAGGTTTTAGTGACTATATACGGTTATTTTAATTCGTCATCTTTGAGTTTATTTTTATTTAGTATAATTGACTACATGCGTATTAAAAATAATTTTTTCTGATTGCATGTAAGGTTTTTATTATGCAATTGTATGCTGGCGATTTCTATGCTTGATTTTAGTTATTGAGATGGTTCAGGTTAATTGAAAAAACATTATTAACACTGGTGTATGAAAAAAAAATTAACATCGGGCCTGTGTAATGGAAGTTTCAGGTGGAGCAAAGGCCTGCAGGGGCAGGCCTTGATTTGTCTTAAACTGTGTTATTTGTTGGTTAGAAGCGGAAGCCTGTTTGCACAAATACACTGGCAGAGTTTTCATTGGCGACTGCTGCGATATCAAGATTTGCGCCTAACCAGAAGCCGAAGCCAATTGAAAATAAATCTTCCGAATTAGCATTGCTTGCTATATTGGTCTGATATCCAGCGCGAATTTGAACAAAGTCCCAG
>JBFHVQ010000037.1:0-26545 GCA_041589455.1 Gammaproteobacteria bacterium
GCTTGCTTTCAAGAATCAAGTGCAACACTGAATAAACCGCTATCTTCTTCTGCTTCTATCATTTCTTGCGGTGTCTTATAGTTAAATCTTTTTCTTGGTCGCGTATTCAGTAGCCAGGCAATGTGATCAAGTTTGTCTTGTGGAAAATAAGGGGTCAGTATGGAGTTACCCCTTATAATTAAATGACGCATATTTAGATACTGGTGGCCCAATAATAAGCACGGGTCCAGGTTCAAGATTTGGTGTTCAGCTAAATGGTTCAGTAGGAGTTGATTTCAGTGGCTATCACAATTTCTAAAAAGGCAGTGTTCGCATTAGTCTTTATAGTGTTTTTAGTCTCTCTGGTGGGGTATATAAATTATACTGATAAGGAGCGGCCTCTTGTTGAAGAATATATTATGAATAATAAGGAAATATTGGCTTTGGTTGGAGAGGTTGAATCACTTAAACTAATTAGAATAAGAAAAGTTGGATTAAATTCCAAAGACTTCAAATACAAAAAGAATTTCTATAGAGTTTACGGAAAAACAAAGTCGGAAATCATAACTATACGGCTAGATATTGAGAGCGATGAACCAAGAGAGTACAGCTTTATATATTTGCCGGATAAGATTAATTAAGATACGAATATTTGGGGTAACTCCATACTGACCCCTTATAATTGCTTCTTAGGCGAATCAAGGTAGTGTTATCAGCTCATAATCAAGTTCAAGATAGTCATTAATTTGTGCAGGTCCCGTTGGAGATACATCGACATAGTCGGGGAAATCTTCCGCGCTTATATTGCGCCAGCCGGCATAGGTTTCACAAACGTGTACTTTAATATCGTTCTCACTGAGTAATTGCCTGACCAGGCTATGCGCCGTTTTTGCATTTTGGCTGTTTTTAGTGGTTAGCGCGAACTGTTCTTTACCATGGCTTACGATAGCAATTGGCAAATTGGGAAATCGCTTACGCAGTCGTTGAATATCTTTGTTTAATACTGGCAAGAGCATATCGAGCAGGTCTGACTGGCCACTGACGATTTCAAATACAATGCCTGGTGGGGGGTGTTGTTCTTTTAAAATATCATCAATACTCAATGAAACAGCAAGCGTCTTGCTGCCAGAGATAAATATGCTGATAAGCAATATCGGGATAAACGCTTTTAACATAGGTGGACTCGATAGTTTAATAATCCTGATTATATCTGAGTACAGATTGTTTTTATTTATAAAATAAACTTATCATTTATCATAAAATTAATTTAACCATTCTTCTAATTATTTTTATATTCGGTATATCAACGACCTACTATCCGAATCATTCGGGCCTTTTGATGAGATATGTTATATATAAAATATCTTCATATGAATAAAGGAGCCTGCCATGCAATTGCAAGCGACGTTTGATCCCGCCTGTCTTGGCCCTCTCTCCCAGCTGATTGGCTCCTGGGAAGGTGAAAAAGGTCAGGATATCTCAGAAACTAATGCGGTACCTGTTGAAAAACATTATCGTGAATCAATAACATTTGAACCCGTTGGCCCGATCCGTAATGGGAAACATGAATTATATGGTCTCAGATATACCACTCAGGCTTGGCCCGATGGTGAAAAAACACCATTTCATACGGAACTCGGTTACTGGCTCTGGTCACCGGAAGATCATCAGATTGTCAGATGTTTTACCAATCAGAATGGGGTGACAATTCATGCCGGCGGTTCCTGTGATTCTGATGCGCATCACCTTGAGATGATTGCCAGTTGTGAATCAGATGAGTTTGGTATTTCTTCCAGCCCCATTATGAACAATGGCTGCAAAACATTAAGTTATAAGTTCAAGCTAGATATGCTGGATGATAATCAGTTTAGCTATGTCGAGGAAACTCACCTGCGAAGTCCTGCTCATGAAGATGTGGTTATTCACACAGATAAAAACGCACTGACGCGATTATTTTGAACTCTGTTTTATCAGTAAGGCGACCTACATCTCGTATGTTGCCTTACTTAAAGAACTACTCTGCATCCTTGCCGCTAATTACATAGGCCGCCAGGTCTTCGGAAGTGTGCTGGTGATCACCTGCAAGCAGTTCTTTTTCAAGTTCTGCTTCTTTAATCGTAGCACCTAGGTGTGCAACCACATTTCGCATATCGATCTCGGCATTTTCCAGGCAGGAGGTGCCGCCAGGAGAAGGTGTCATATTAAAGATGGCACCGATGCCGGTATCGATTTTAGCTTCACCCATGAGTAACTTGCAGTTATCTTTGTCGATTAATTGTGGGCGAATGCCGCCGACTTTATTGGCAAATTTGAGGTCGCGAAAGCGCAGTGATGGAATAATCTTACGAACATCCTTAAGGAATAAAATTTTTCGGATCAGTGGGATCTCGAACAGCATGTTCTTGAACATGTAATTACGAATATCTTTTACACTCAGCAAATCTTTAAGGACTTTTGCAACGCGGCTGTCGAAACGGAATACCTGTAAGAAATCTGGCAAGGTTTTAAAGTTGTAGCGTTCAAGAATCGGCAGAGCTAGTGCGGTGGGGCCAAATCGGGTCGCACCTGGCACCAGTACGTCGGGGTCACCATGAATTGCTGCGAAAGGTAATGCATCGTTCTGAACCGTATAAACTTTGCCATTCAGGACGTGGGGTGTGAAGTAATAACTTCCTGCAATGGGGAGTACTGAAAAATGATGGCCATAACCCATGTCATGGGCCAGTTTCAGACTATGCCCACCGGCACAGACTACTAATGAACGTGTGCGATAGCAGATGCCTTGTGTTTCTACGATAAAACCGTTTTCAACGGCTTTGATATGATCAACATATTCGTTGTAATGCATATCAACGTGTTTATCAGCGTCCTGTTCAGCCAGTATTTCTGCTTGACGCACAAAGGAGCGAGACAGAGCTTCGAAATTGACCGCGGTATATTCATCGGTTGAGCCCAGCGCAATAATCTCATCATCACGAAACTTGTTGCCGTCCATTGCAACAGTCGGTTCGATTCGAGCAATGGCTTTTTTATCCAGTAGTTTGAGATTAGGGTAATGTGGCCCAAAGATTTTAAAACGCTCACGTAGAAGCTCACATTCGGCAGTGCCAACACCGAGTACCATTTTCGGGTATTTGAAAATGATATGGTGAGCATCGGGCTGTGCCACAGCATAGTTACGCAGCATATTGGCCGCGCGTTTCACCTTAAGGGCTTTATCAAGGGTGTAATTGGTTTCAATATCGCCACAGTGCAAAGTCTGGCTATTATTACTGGAAAGTGAATTGACGCGGGCTGGAGCGGCATATTTTTCGATGACGCCTATGTGCTTGATATCCGTGTAGCGTGTACACAGATAAAGCAATGCGCTGCCGGATACACCGGAGCCGATAATTAACAGATCGTACTGGTTGACTGACATGGGGTTCTCAAGCGTCTGATTTAAGTATGAAAATTACTGTGCATTTTAGCCTAGATTGCTGTCGATTTGGGGTAGAATGCTCAGACATTTTTAAGGTATAGCGAAAAACCTATGGCAATTCAGTGGTTCCCGGGGCATATGCATAAAGCCCGCAAAGAAATTAAGCAGGTAATGCCGAAGATCGACCTGATCATCGAGGTGCTTGATGCGCGAATTCCTTATAGCTCGGAAAATCCGCTGGTTGCACAACTGCGGGGTGATAAGCCCTGTATCAAACTTCTTAATAAGTCAGATCTTGCCGATGCGAAAGTGACGCAGTTATGGATTGACTATTTTCAGTCGAAGCGAAATATCAAGGCAAGAGCGGTGAGTCAGCAGTACCCGGCAGAGATCAAGCAGACACTACAGCTATGCAGAGACTTTTTTCCAGAGCGTAATCTGTCAGTGCGTCCAATACGTGTATTAATTATGGGGATCCCCAATGTGGGTAAATCATCGGTCATTAACACCCTGACTGGGCGTGTCATTGCCAAGGTCGGTGATGAGCCTGCGGTCACCAAACAGCAGCAGAAGATTATTCTGGATAATGGAATCGAGTTGATGGACACGCCGGGGTTCCTGTGGCCTAAAATTCATAATGAGAATAGTGGCTATCGCCTGGCTGTCACCGGTGCAATTAAAAATACCGCCATGGAATTTGAAGATGTCGCTGCATTTGCAGCAGACTATTTGCGCCAGGCCTATGCAGAATTATTAATGCAACGCTACAAGCTTGAGCAGTTACCCGAAGATGAGCTAGGTGTGCTCGAAGCAATTGGCCGTAAACGGGGGTGTTTACAGGCAGGTGGTCGCATCAATTTACATAAGGTCTCGGAATTACTATTGAATGAGTATCGTTCAGGTCTGTTAGGCCGGATTAGTCTGGAAACTCCGCGTATGGTAGAAATAGAGATGTCGGCTTTACAGACCCCAGAAGAATAAAGGGCATAGACAGTTAATCGTTTTTTATGACTGCTTCTAATTAATAAATTGCTCAGGAAAAGCTGTCGAAATATATAAATAGACTATACTCTTAACACGGCTACTATCGGGTAAGTGAGGGTAGTTTCACAGACTAAAAATTGATAATAAACTGTTGAGTTACGACTAATGCTAAAAAAATTCAATATTCGAACCCTGTTAGGGGTTAGTTTTTCATTCGTTCTGGTGGTTGTTACCCTGGTGTATATTCCGGTAATTACGTCGACTGTGAATGAAGTGGTGCACGAAGCGGAAGAGCGAGAGCTAAAAAAGCTGTTTGACAGTGCCAAGGCAGAAATGGAGTCAGAAGGCCGCACAGCTAGTGCGCTGGCAACGCTCATTGCCAATGTGGATATATTCTCCGAGATGTTTGCCAATGGTGAGCGAGAGCAGCTTGCTGATGCCTTAGTGCCTGCATTTAAGGTCATGAAAGAAGACTTCCATACTCGACAGTTCCAGTTCCACACACCACCTGCTACATCCTTTTTACGTGTTCATAAGCCACAGAAATTTGGTGATGATCTTTCCACTTTCCGTAAAACTGTCGTTGCTACCAATGAAACCAAAAAGAATGTTGTTGGGCTTGAAAAGGGTGTTGCTGGCCTGGGGGTTCGAGGTATAGCACCCGTTTTCCGAAATGGTGAACATCTAGGTTCAGTCGAGTTTGGTATGTCATTTGGTCAGCCCTTCTTCGATGCTTTCAAAGAAAAGCATGGTGTGGATATTGCGCTTTCATTGAGTCGTGATCGTGGTTTTGAGCCTTTTGCATCAACCTTTGGGGATTCAGGTGTACTGAGTGATGATGAAATGTCTGATGCCATGGATCAACCTTTATTGAAGGAGCTGGTGCATAACGGGCTGGAGGTTGCCATTTATGCCTATCGAGTGGATGACTATAACGGTAATGCCATTGGCGTGATGGAAATTGCCATGGATCGTAGTCATTATGTAACAGCTAAAGATAATGCAAGAAATCTGGCGATTACTATTGGCGTGATTGCTTTGATAGTTGGCTTGCTACTGGCCATGTTTATTGGTCGTCTGATTGGTGGGCCGTTATGTCAGGCAGTTGAGGCAATGAATGAAATCGCAGAAGGCGAGGGTGATCTGACCAAACGTCTGGTTGAAGAGGGTGATAATGAAATTAGCCGACTGGCCAAAGCGTTTAATAATTTCGCTGAAAAGGTACGCACTCTGGTGGCACAGGTCTATGGTTCGACGACTCAGCTGGCATCTGCGGCTGAAGAAATGTCTGCGATAATGGATGAAACCAATCGAGGTACCCAACAACAGCAGACCGAAACCAGTATGGTCGTTACGGCAATGAATGAGATGACCGCAACGGTTCAGGAGGTGGCGCGTCATGCCACAGATGCTGCGGCTGCGGCGAATACGGCGGATTTGGCATCATCTGAAGGTAAACAGGTTGTTATTGGTACCATGAACTCTATTGAGAGCCTGTCACGTGAAGTACATTCTGCAGCAACAGTGATAAGCCAGCTGGAAAAAGACAGTGAGAATATTGGAACCGTACTAGATGTTATTAAAGGCATTGCTGAGCAAACCAATCTGCTTGCGTTAAATGCGGCGATAGAAGCGGCACGTGCCGGTGAACAGGGAAGAGGCTTTGCGGTGGTTGCGGATGAAGTGAGAACTCTGGCAAGTAAAACACAGCAGTCTACCCAGGAAATCCAGGAAATGATTGAGAAACTTCAGGCGGGTGCTCAGTCGGCTGTGAAAGTAATGGATGAAAGTCGAGTTAAGGCGGAAGAAAGTGTCAGCCAAGCTGCCAAAGCTGGTAGCTCGCTTGAAGAAATTACCAATTCAGTTTCCCTGATCAAGGATATGAACACACAAATCGCTACAGCAGCAGAACAGCAAAGCTCGGTCGCTGAAGAGATTAATCGCAATGTTGTGAATATTAGTGATATCGTTGACCGGACTGCGGAAGGAGCAGGACAGACAGCAACCGCGAGTGAAGAACTGGCTAAACTGGCGGGTGACTTACAACATTTGGTAAATCAGTTTAAAGTGTAAAGCTGATGTTAATTACCAGCTAAAAAATTATATTATTAGTTAAAGGTGTTAACTTAATTTATTGACGCTTTGTAGACAGAAACCTAAAGCCCCTATCCTTACGGAAATGGGGCTTTTTTGTTTTATAGAAGATATCTTCGAAAGGGTAAGGTTCTGACTAATGTGATATCGCAATTAACTAATTCGCAACCTCAGAAGGTTATTAATTAGTGGTCTAGCGTCTTGAACGCTTATGGATTCCCGCTACAACTTTTCGGGAGTGACGAATCGGAGTCATATGGGAGTATGTATTAGAGTAGTCACTGTGTGAATGATGAGTTAAAGAAAAGGCGTTAATGCGAAATTCTACAGTCTTTACATTTGCGTACTTTTTTACATGTCCTGTGCTCTATCCTCCCTGCCGTGCTATGAAAGTAAAGTGCTCTGCTTTTAGTTTTTGAACACGTTAACTAAATTGGAGCGCCTTTTTATGGGATAGCTTTTTGGAATCGGAAATAGATAAATGCCTGTTGATCACCATTTGGTGTTGAATGGTGCTCACTTATTTCATCGATTAGTATAAACCTGTCACCCAGTTCGTTTTGTAGTTTGTCTGCATCATACTGGACAACATTCAGGCCGCTACATTTCTCAGGACCGCCGATGGCGAAAGCGGCAATAATTAGATAACTGCCGGGTACCAGGGCGCGAGTAAGAATGTCGATATATTTTTTCCGATCGGCTGCTTCAGTTAAGAAATGAAACACGGCACGGTCATGCCATAAATTATACTGGTGGGGTGGTTGGAATGTAATGATATCTGACTCTATCCACTCAATATCATCCCTGGATTTTGGGAAGCGTTGCTGGGCACTTAGTAATGCATTTTCTGATATATCCAGAACACTCAGATGACAATAGCCGAGTTTATAAAGATAGTCACTAAGAGGTGATGAACCACCACCAACATCAATTATGGCGTCTGATGTATTTAGCTTGCATTGATCAATAAGACTTAGCGAGAGAGTCGGCTCTCTCTGATACCAGCTAACCTCTTGTGGTGATTTTTCCTGATAGACCTGTTGCCAGTGATGCCTTCGATCGAATGTCATGGAAATTACTCGAGTTTAGATTAGTAGGAATATTACGATGAGAAAATACGCTGGATATTGTCTTAAATCACTATATGGGATATTAGAGTGAACGGGCTATGACTGACAATAAAAATATATCGTTTATATTCGGAATGAAGGGACTATTACTCCAATCCCTAATATTAGCTGTCTCTTTAATATTATGAGATGGAAGATGTTAAATTTGTCAGAAAAATAATATTAGAGGTATCAGTTACATATACAGAAATGGTGATCTTCAGAAAGAAGTGTGCAGAACTACGAAGAATATCGTTAATCCGTTTAATTACAGTTTTGTAATCGGCTTAAACTTCCATAACCATATTAGCCCAGCTTACGGCTTCGACATTTGCAACGAAAATATCATGCTCGGATAAATTCTGGAATTTGGTATTCTCAAAATCGGCAAGTTCATACGCCAGGCTACATTTTAATGCCTCGCCTAAAACGCCTTGTTGATTTAGCAGTGCATTAACAACCTCTTCACTCAGTGGAAGTGGTTTAATGATGTCTTTTATGGGGCGTTCCATTAGTAGGTCCAGTGCTGAAAATAAACCGGTAGTGAAGTAACTGTCGAGTGGTGCCAGGTTGGCTGATTCGGCTAGCATTTCGCACATTTTAGCGCGCGTCATGGCGATGCGTATCATTTCAGAAGGGCGATCATCCATGGTTGATAGCGCCATCATGGATGCCCAGCTGGAAAGTTGTTTGCGTCCCAGAATAACGATAGCCTGTCGAATAGATTCAACTTCATGAGCAAAGCTGAAAAATGCTGAATTTATTAATTTAAGCATTTTGTAGCTCATTGAAACATCGAAGCTAATGGCTTCTTCAAGTTCATCTATGTCAGAGTTTGGATTTTGTAGAACCGAAAGTAAATTAAGCACCGCCAGTTTATTGGTTGGCAGAGATTTCTGTTTCACAATGCGAGGTTTGCTCAGGAAATATCCCTGATAATAGTCAAAGCCCAGTTTACGGCAAAAATCAAACTCTTCCTGTGTCTCGATTTTTTCAGCAAGTAATTTTGCTTTGAATTTTTTGAGTATCTTGACGTGCTTGATAATGCCTTTTTGATCAAGTTGTGTGATATCAATTTTGATGATATCTGCCATAGCAACCAGCGGTTTGTGAGCCGGGTTATAGATGTAATCATCGAGTGCAATAATGAAGCCTTCTTTTGAAAGGCGCTCAACTGCTTTGATCAGTTTGAAGTTAACGGGCACATCTTCCAGTACTTCGAGTACCACCTGCTCCGGTGAAATGGGAAGAGAGTCTTCGTCCAGTAAAAACTGTTCTGTCAGGTTGATGAAGGCATAACGTTTTCCAACCAGGCGCTCTAGCCCCATTTCAAGAAACGCATTAATGATGGTGGTTGAAGTGGCACCATCTGCATTAAACTCAGCACCTGCGGATGTGTTTACTTTGCCAGATCTAAATAGCAGTTCGTATCCATAAACGCCGAGTTTGTTGTTATAGATCGGTTGCCGGCCGACGTAAATATCTGGCATGTTGTATCGCGCCCTGAATATATAAGATTAACTGTTAGTATAATGATACACGGATTAATAAAAGATTATAGCTGCAAAATTAGCAGAGTGACTTCTTCTCGATCATGATACAGCTGTCGAATACTCACTTTATACTTTGGGGTAAGTTGTGACAGTTCATCCAGAATATATTCCCGGCACTCCATTACCATGTCATAGCGCTTTTTCATGGGCAATTTCAGGTTGAAGGCACTGTGCTTGCAATGCCCATGAACCAGCCAGCGGCAGATAAGTCGGGTGACGTGCATGGGGCGTTCTACCATATCGCAAACCAGCCAGTCGACCGGTTTTTCGGGTAAATAGGTAAAGCCATCTTCACGTAGATGCTTAACCATGCCGGTGTCCATTAATGCCTGATCCATGGGGCCATTATCTATCGCTTCGACGCGAATATTTCGATTCACCAGTTGCCATGTCCAGCCTCCCGGGCAGGCACCCAGGTCGACAGCGGTCATGCCATTGCATAAATAGCGCTGTTGCTCATCTTCACTGAGCATGGTTTTAAAGGCTTCTTCCAGTTTCAGAGTAGAACGGCTGGGTGCAGACTTTGGCATGCGCAGTCGCATAATGCCCATGGGGTAAGGCGAGCCATTGTTGATGTGGCTTACCCCCATATAGACGTCACTTGAGTTGAGAAAAAACAGGTGTAATCGCCAGGGGCTGTTGTGATCAAAATAGTGATTCTGTTCCAGTGCTTTTCGTAACGGCGTTTTGAATTTGCTGCAGAAGCTACTGAGCTGTTTGCCTTCATTGGTGTCCGGGGTTTCCAGTAGTAGATCACTAACCTTGAGTTCAGTTAACTCAAGCGCGGCGAGTAACGGACTTATACGATCTTCTGGAGGCAACTGTTGTAAATGTTGAAGTACTAGCAGGCTCTGTCGGGCAAAGATCATGCTGGAGAATGTTAGTGATTTATTCAGGCCTTCCAGTGAGTTTTCTGAGGTGGGATAAAATGACGCATACCCTGTATCTGGTTTGGCTTTGATATAACCCTGTATTTGCTGTTTCTGGGTGATATGCATAATTTCTGCGGCCGTTTCTTTCTCGAATCCGGGGCGGCAATATAACAGGCAGCAAAGTGGCTTCATGGGGCATCGGTAGCTAGTCAGCGAAGTGGGGCAGAATACACCAATTTAATGTGATTTTGGGATGAATCGACTAATTACTGTCATCTGTGTACGTATAAAGTACCAATGGCCATAGTCAGACTAGGTTGAAATATCGCTGTGGCGGTGTAATATCGGCTACCCGTTAACCAGATTAGAGACCAATATGTCCCCGGAAGATGTAAAAAAGCTGATTGAGCAAGGTGTAGAAGGCGCTGAGGCAATTATTTCAGGCGAAGGCTGTAACCTCGAAGCGACGGTGATCAGCGATGCCTTTGAAGGCAAAACCATGCTGGCGGAGCAGAAAATGGTTTACGCCACAGTGAATCACCTGATTCAGACCGGTGAGTTGCACGCATTGGGTATTAAAGCTTATACGAAAAAAGAGTGGGCTGAGCAAAACGCCTGATAGATGCTGCTCAGCTGCCAGCCATTAAGCAAGCAGCTAGAGTGCGTGATTACAGGGCTTTGCCATTGTGTATGGGTGGCCCTGTGATAGTCTGATAGATCAGGGTTTATACAACCTCGCTAGAGCCCGTTACTTAAGGTCATCCGTTAAATGTGGCTTGATTGTTTCATATAAGACCGGGTAGACCTTACTGGCAGCAGCAACCACATTGCCAGTTTCCAGGTAATTACCTTCACCACTGAAGTCGGTAACAATTCCACCTGCTTCACGTATCAGTAATACACCTGCTGCCATATCCCAGGGGTTGAGCCCGAGTTCCCAGAACCCATCCAGTCGACCTGCCGCCACATAGGCAAGATCCAGAGCTGCTGAACCAGCACGGCGTATGCCCGCTGCATAAGGATGTACTGCGCGGAATGTTTCCAGATAAGTATTAAGGTGTTGAGGGTGCTTGAAAGGGAAACCAGTGCCTAACAGCGAGCCCTTGATACCCTTATGGTCAGTGGTACGGATGCGCTTACCATTGAGCTGAGCGCCATCACCACGAGCAGCAGTAAATAACTCGTTCTTCATCGGGTCGTAGATTACGGCGACCAGCATGCGGCCCTTATGTTGTAAGCCGATGGATACCGCAAACTGGGGAAAGCCATGTAAGAAATTAGTGGTGCCATCCAGTGGGTCAATAATCCACTGGTATTCACTGTCTTCATTAAAGCGGCCATTTTCTTCTGCAATAATGCCGTGATCCGGGTAAGCCTTGCGAATTTCCTCAATAATGACTTCTTCAGCTTTCAGGTCAACCTGAGAAACAAAGTCATTCTGTGCCTTTACTTCAACCTTAAGGCGATCCAGCTTATCGATATTGCGCAGGATAATGTCGCCGGCAGCGCGTGCGGCTTTCGTTGCGATAGTTAACATTGGGTGCATAGTTGCAGATCTTCACAGCATATCAGAGGCCGCAGATCATATCAGAAACAGGCAGATATTTCTCCACCTAATAGCTCAGGAAGCGTTATCATTACGGCTTTTTAGCAAGCGCTGTTTATTATGTTTGAAAATATACGTGTAGTACTGGTTAATACCCATCACCCCGGCAATATTGGTGCTGCCGCTAGAGCGATGAAAAATATGGGCTTACATCGCTTATACCTGGTGGATCCGGTTGATTTTCCCTCGTTTGAGGCCTCTCAACGAGCCTCTTCAGCCTCGGATATTTTACAGCAGGCCGTGGTGGTGGATAATCTGGCAGATGCGCTGGAAGGCTGTGCCTTTATCTGCGGTACGACTGCCCGCTTGCGTTCTGTGGAGTGGCCTCAGGTAGATGCCCGTGAGTGTGGTGAGTTACTGTATCAGGAAAGTCAGCAGCATGAGGTTGCGCTGGTGTTTGGGCGTGAACGTAGTGGACTGCATAATGAAGAGCTAGAGCTGTGTCAGACATTGGTGAATATTCCCACTGGCAAAGCCTATAGCTCCCTGAACCTGGCGCAGGCGGTGCAGGTATTGAGTTATGAAGTCTTGATGGCCAGTGGTCAGGGTGGCGCCGAACCCAAGCAGGCCAAGGGTGAGATTATTCAGGATATCAAAGATAAGCCTGCCACCTCTGAGCAGCTGGAAGGCATGTATGGTCATTTTCTGCAGGCTCTTACCGAAATAAACTTTTTTGGTAAGCGTAATCCTGAGCATATTATGCGTAAGATACGTTGCCTGTATGGCAAGGCCCGGCCCACCTTACGTGAGGTACAGATTATGCGTGGTATCCTGTCTTATTCACAAGGTAGAAAGACCTCGACGCCGGAAGAGGGCGATCAGGATTAAGCTTCAGTGTGGCGAAAAACTGCTATTGCTAGCCAGAACCAGGCGATAAGAAAGCACAGGCCGCCGACTGGTGTGATCATGCCCAGTGCTTTGATGCCGCTTAGGCTAAGCAGGTACAGACTACCAGAAAATAGCAGTATACCGCTGAGCATGATCCAGCCGGGACGGTTCAGGTTGATTTTCAGGCTGTGGCTGAGCAGGCCGATTAATATCAGGCCCAGTGCATGGTACATCTGGTATTGCACTGCGGTTTGCCAGATGGCTTTCTGGTAATCATCCAGGCTGTGCTTCAGACCGTGTGCGGCAAAGGCTCCAAGTACCACGCCGAGCAAGGCGCATAAAACACCACTAATTATCAATTGTCTGTACATATCAGTTCTTATTACAATAAGTTTACGGCAAGTTTATAACAGGAGGCGTTAAATGCCATCATTTGATGTGGTTTCGGAAGTAGATGATCACGAACTCAGTAATGCGGTTGATCAGGTCAACCGTGAAGTAGGTAATCGCTTCGACTTTAAAGGTTCAGATGCAAAGGTAGTACTGGTAGATGGTGTGATGAAAGTTGAGGCGGAAAATGACTTTCAATTGCAGCAAATGGAGCCGATCATTTATTCAAAGCTGACTAAACGTGGTGTTGATACTCGTTGTCTGGATAAGGGTGATGTAGAAATACGTGGCCGTAGAGCCTACCAGAGTATTACGGTGCGACAGGGCGTGGATAAAGATCTGGCGCGTCTTATTGTAAAAATGGTGAAGGAGCTAAAACTCAAAGTTCAGGCAGCGGTGCAGGGTGAGCAGGTTCGCGTCACTGGTAAGAAACGAGATGATCTGCAACAAGTCATGGCGATGCTGAAAGCATCGGATAAAATTGATTTGCCGTTACAATATACCAACTTTCGAGATTAAGACGATTTGTTGTTATGCAAAAGATGCGTTTTTCTGTGAATATCAGTGCTGAGCGGTATTTATCATATTATCAGGGTGCAGCAAAATTCGTATGGGTTGTAACTGAGGATGGTCGCTCGTTAAAGTTTCCAGCTTCTGAGTTGCAGAAGTTTGTAACTCACGATGGCATAAAGGGGCGTTTCCAGATTGTTTTTAATGATCAGCGTAAGCTAGTTAGTCTGGAGAGAATTTAATTAACGAAAAACATGGCTACAGTAAAGAAACAAATCACGTAGAATACCTATCGGTGTGATAGCTTCTGAGGCTTGGTAGAGTCTATGAGACTGCGACTCAACTCAAAGTTGAGCCGCATCCACATCCGGATGAATTATTCGCTAGCCTCTTGTGATGAGGACTCTGCTATGGTTTCTACACAGGTCCACCCCCACCCTGTTTGTTTATCAATAAATTCTCTGGCCTTTGTTTCGCAGTATTCAGGGTCGTTTTCAGCCGTCCATAAAACCTGATCTTCGACACCTTCAGTTAGCTTTTTATATAGCACTTTGCAGGGTACGGGCATGTCTCCGTCTCGCTGGATATGTATTTCACGTACATTGTTATCGTGTCTGCAGCTCCAGGAATCAGCCATGCCGGTCATAGGGATTGCTAATAATGTAAAACCAATAGCCTTTAAGTAAATACCAGAAATCATACGTCACACCTCATATTGTTATTGGATAGTGTACAGCTCGATGACTTATCATACTCCAGTGAATTCTTAGAGCAATAGTGGATTTTTTACAGGAGCATGTAATTACAACTTATATAGTTGCTTTCTCAATAAAATCTAGTTTGGCTGAGTATATTTAGTGTGTGGATGCCTATTAACAGTTAGTAGTGACAACTTGTACTATCCTTGTTAGCAGTTAGTATAGAGTTGTATTAGATAAAGATAATTCACTTCAAATACTTAGCAGGGTATATGTTGCGTACAGTTAAAGAGTTTATTTTGATGGTTATGTCGCTCGGTGGAGCCATAGCTATTAGTCCGTTTGCAATAATAAGGTTTATGCAGCAAAACTGGATAATGGCACTGGTCGATATACTGATGATTGCAGGGATGGTAATTATCTTTGCCTATGTTTATCTGACGCGCAGAACGCATTATCCCTCGATTATTTTAGCCCTGACGGCGTTAAGTGGGTTGTCAGTGGTGACTTTTCTGAAAGGTGCAGAGGTTATTTACTGGGCCTACCCAACGATGATTGGTTTATATTTTATTCTATCACCTCACCTGGCTGTATTGTTTGGGTCTGTCACAGCAATTGTACTAGTTTTGATACTTATGGGTACACTGGAATTACCACATTTTATTGCCATTCTGCTTACCCTGGCTGTTAATAATATATTTGCCTATATCTTCTCAAGAGGAATGAATCGACACAGTCAACAGCTCACGGAACTAACACGACTCGATCCACTGACGAATGCAGGCAATCGTCGATCCCTTGATGAGAAATTACGGGAAGTTACTCAACTGCTAGAGAGATCTCATCATGATGCTGCCCTTATCTTTATCGATATTGATCATTTCAAAACCATTAATGATACCTATGGTCATGCGATGGGTGATGATGTTCTGATAAAACTGGTTGCCTCACTGAAGAATCGTATTCGAAAATCTGATTATGTTTATCGAATGGGAGGAGAGGAATTTGTCGTGCTTGCGATGTGTTCTACTGAAAATGCTGTCAGACAGCTTGCGGAAGATCTTCGGCGCCTGGTTGAACATGAAGAATATATTGAGGGTCATAAGGTAACTACCTCTCTAGGTGTCGCTATGTATCAGTTAAATGATCCTGTGGGGCACTGGCTTGAGCGTGCGGATAATGCTTTATATGAGGCAAAAAGAACAGGTCGCAATAAAGTGTGTTTTGCAAATTAATGGTTTTTTGTCAGAATGTTTAATGTTTCGTGAAACTTTTTTTAATTAGTTTTGATTGTTAAGCGACACACGATATAGCGCCAGTTTGGTAAAGACCGGGCCAATGATTTCAAAAAAAATAGTTGAGCTAATAACAATAGAAAGTAAAACCTGTCGGTGTTCCGGGAAATAACTGGAAGCCACTAAAGCCATACCAATCGCAACCCCTGCTTGAGGTAGTAGTGCAACTCCCATCCAGTTTCTGGTTGTCTGATCAGCTTTACCCAGGTGTCCCCCGAGGCTAGCCCCAGCGATTTTGCCGATGATTCTGGCAATGATATAAACAACCCCGATGAAACTAATTTCCGGAAGTGATGCCAGATTCAGGCTGGCTCCGGCGAGAATAAAAAAGATCAGCATAAACTGTGACTCAATGCCTTCGATTTCATGGAATGGATATTCATGGTGGCGCGCCAGGTTTGAAATAGTTGCCCCCATAACCATCGAAGTAATTAGAAAAGAAACATTCAGCCAGATAGCCAACCCGCCACAGATAAATACCAGGCCCAGTGCCTCAGAAAGCATGGGCTGTCCCGGTTTTAATCGTCCAGTGAGATAGGCCGATGGCAGTCCAAGTGCCAGCCCGAGTAAAATCGCGCCGCCAATGTCTCTGACAGCATGTAGCAGGATCGAGGTTTCCGCATGGCCGTTCCATGAAGACACTATTGCCACACCCAGCGCAAATAAAATTAGCGCCCAGGCATCATCCAGTGCAACGATGGAGAGTAGTAACCGTGAGAAAGGTCCCTGGTGGGGGGATTCATTGACCACGTCGAGAATGGCCGCTGGTGCAGTCGCTGCGGCGATACAGCCGAGTAGTACCGCCAGTTCTTTCGGTATGCCGAGTGAGACTAATAACAGAATCACGATACAGGTAGTTAGCAGAGCCGCGCTGATGGATATAAGCAGAGAAATATTGAATGACTCTTTAATAAAGCCACAACAGAGCTTACCACCAAGTAAGAAGCCCACCATAATCAATGTGATATTGGCGATGATATCAAACCATTGATGAAATCCTGCAGGAATAATATCTAAAGCATCTTTCCCGATAAGTACTCCAAAAAGCATAAGCAGTGTGACTCGCGGCATGGATGTCCGCTGACCTATTGCAGAAATTAACAGGCCAAACAGTAATATACCGCCAAGAGTCAGTAATAATGATGCATTCGATAGCATAAGTTTTATTTATCGACCGGATTTGAGGGTAATAATAAGTATATCTGAGGTGGAGTATTGTGGTGGATTTATTTATGAACAGATTAAAAAGGCGAGTATAAAACATCTAAAGTTAATTGATTTTGGTCAATGTTAGCAGGGGGTATTAACAAGATAATCGCTTCGGTGTGTGAAATCACACATGCATATGGTAATGGAGAGTAATGTTCGGTTTTAATCGTATTAAGCAGATCCTGCTATTGATGCTTATAGTCGTATGGTCGGCGAAAGGTGTTGCAGCGGAATTAAATATTGAAGCTGAATTAAGGCAGAATATTCTCAATAGTTTTGGTGATGGAGCACAGGTTGGCCAATACATTGAGAAAGGCATGGCCTGGGAAGTGGTACAGCAGGGAGATGTGAAGGGTTATCTATTTGAAACCAGTGCCCAGGTAAGTATCCCAGCCTATTCTGGCAAGCCAGTTAATCTGGTGGTCGCTATCGATAGTGAAGGTTTTTTTAAATATGCCTGGGTGATTGAGCATCATGAGCCGATTTTACTTGTTGGTATCCCAGAGCAGGAACTGAATAACTTTGCAATGCAATACGTAGGCCATAAGGTCAGTGATCGTATAAGAGTCAGTTCTGGACAGTCAGATAAAGTGGTGAATATTGATGCAATTACCGGAGCAACCGTTACCGTAATTGTGGTTAATGAAACCATTATGAAAGCATCGCACAAAGTGGCGATTGCACTGGGTTTAGTGCAGCCAACGTCAGAAGAAACGATGCCCGCTTCAAAAATATTAATGGATCAGTTTCAGCCATATAGCTGGCAGGATCTGACAGGAAATGGTGCCATTCGACGCCTGCTTGTTAATCGAGGTCAGGTCGATCAGGCCTTTGTAGGCACCATTGCCGAGAATATTGATGTTGCAGCAGTTGATGAGAAAGATGATCAGTTTATCGATCTCTATTATGTTTATTTAAACGCTCCCTCGACAGGTAAAAACCTGTTAGGTGAACGTGAATATAACTGGTTAATGGAAGAGTTAAAGCCAGGAGAGCATGCAATTGCCCTAATGGCGAATGGACGATATTCATTTAGAGGGAATGGTTTTGTTAGAGGCGGTATTTTTGATCGGATAAGTTTGAGCCAGAAAGGCGCAGATATTAGCTTCAGGGATCTGGACTACTATCGATTAAGTGATGTTTATATTGAAGGCTATGAAAGCTTCAGTGAAATGGCGATTTATATTATTCGCGATCATTACAATTTTGATCCGGGAACCACATGGAAAATTAACCTGCTGGTGCGACGCCAGGTTGGACCCATTGAAAGTGAATTTGTAACTTTCTCAGGTGATTACCAGATACCAGAGAGTTATATACAGAGACCCAGTCAGGCTGAGATTGATGCAGCAAAGCCAATGCCACTTTGGGCCAGTATCTGGTATGAAAAAAGATTTCAGCTGACGATACTGATAGTCAGCCTTGTTTTACTCATGGTGGTTGTGTTTTTACAGAACTGGCTGGTTACCTATCCGCGGTTCCTGCATAACTTACGTCGCGCATATTTGATATATACCGTTGGATTCGTCGGCTGGTACGGTTTAGGTCAGTTGTCAGTTGTTAATGTACTGACATTTGTTCAGGCACTATTTAAAGATTTTCACTGGGAACTGTTTTTAATGGACCCAATGATTTTCATTATCTGGGTGTTTACAGCGATTACTGTATTGTTGTGGGGACGTGGAATATTTTGCGGATGGTTATGTCCATTTGGAGCATTGCAGGAACTGATTAATGAAGCAGCAAGAAAATTAAAAATAAAACAGTTTGAGTTGCCATTTAGTGTTCATGAAAAACTATGGGCTGTGAAATATTTAATCTTTCTTGGGCTGTTCGGTGTGTCACTGGAATCAATGTCAAATGCAGAAAGACTCGCTGAAGTGGAACCGTTTAAAACATCAATATTAATGATGTTTCAGAGAGAATGGTGGTTTGTCAGTTATGCTGTGTTGTTACTTGTAGTCTCGATCTTTACGCGGAAGGTTTATTGCCGGTATATCTGTCCATTAGGCGCAGCACTGGCAATACCATCAAAAATTAGATTGTTTGACTGGTTAAAGAGAAGGGAGGAATGTGGAAGCCCATGTCAGTTGTGTGCAAGAGAGTGTGAAATTCAGGCAATACATCCTGATGGAAAGATTAATGCCAATGAGTGTCATCATTGTCTAGATTGCCAGGTGACATATTGCAATGAAAATCGTTGTCCACCTCTGGTGTTAAAGAAAAAGAAAGGTAAAAAATTAAAGTCTTCAAAACAGTCAGAAGAAATACGGATTGAACTGATGGATATTGAGAAAAGTGCTTAAACTTTACACAATTAAATTTAAACAAGTAGTAAAACTCTTAAAAATAAATGAGGAGTCACTGTAATGAGCAAGAAGAATAATGAAACACAGGATGAAGCGACGAATATAAGTCGACGAGGATTCTTGGGTGCGTCTGCAGCGGGTGTCGCTGGAATTGCAGGTATGAGTGTATCTGCCATAATGACGCCTACCGAGTTTGCAGAAGCCGCTGATAAAGCACGGGCAGATGCACACCATAATGTAGGACCTGGTGAGCTAGATGAGTATTATGGCTTCTGGAGTGGTGGTCATTCAGGTGAGGTTCGTATTTTAGGTTTGCCGTCAATGCGCGAATTGATGAGAATCCCTGTTTTCAATATTGACTCGGCTACAGGTTGGGGCTTGACCGATGAAAGTAAGCGAATCAAGGGTGATAGCGCAAATATTCTGTGTGGTGATGCTCACCATCCACATATGAGTATGCAAGACGGTCGCTATGATGGTAAGTATGTTTTTATTAATGATAAATTAAATACCCGCGTTGCACGAATTCGCTGCGATGTCATGAAAACAGACAAAATCACAACCATTCCTAATGTTCAGGCGATACATGGTTTACGTGTGCAGAAAGTGCCTCATACGAAATACGTTTTCTGTAATGGTGAGTTTAGAATCCCACAGCCAAATGATGGTCGTGACCTGGATGATCCAAGTAAGTACTTTACAATGTTTAACGCAGTTGATGCGGAAAGTATGGAAGTCGCATTCCAGGTTATTGTTGATGGAAATCTGGATAATGTTGATGCAGATTATACGGGGCGGTTTGCTGCTTCTACCTGCTATAACTCAGAAGAAGGTGTGCTCCTCGCAGAAACAATGCGTAATGAACGTGACTGGTTAGTTGTGTTTGATATACATGCCATAGAGAAAGCGGTTAAAGCAGGAAAATATCAGACAATTGGTGATTCTAAGGTGCCTATTGTTGATGGTCGTAAAAAAGCCAAGAGCGCATTTACTCGTTATATTCCAGTGCCCAAAAGTCCACATGGTATCAATACCTCACCAGATGGAGAGTTTTTTGTAGCCAATGGTAAATTATCACCAACGGTAACAGTGGTGCAGATTGATAAACTACCGGCATTGTTCGATGGAAAAATAAAGGAAAGAGACACTGTTGTCGCTGAACCTGAGCTGGGCTTAGGTCCTTTGCATACGGCTTTCGATAACAGAGGGAATGCTTATACTACGCTATTTATTGATAGCCAGATTTGTAAGTGGAATGTTAAAGATGCGATAAAAGCGTATAACGGTAAGAAAGTAAATTACATACGTCAGAAGCTCGATGTACACTATCAGCCAGGGCACAATCATACTACTATGGGTGAAACACGTGATGCTGATGGTAAATATCTGGTTTCTCTTTGTAAGTTTTCTAAAGACCGCTTCTTGAATACCGGTCCATTAAAGCCAGAAAACGATCAGCTGATTGATATTTCAGGTGACGAAATGAAACTGATTCATGACGGCCCAACATATGCTGAGCCACATGATTGTATGATCGTTCATCGTTCTATGATGAAGCCTAATAAACTATGGTCTCGTGATGATCCTATTTTTGCAGAAACCGTAGAACAGGCTAAAAGGGATGGTATAAATCTGGAAACCGATAGTAAAGTTATTCGTGATGGTAATAAAGTTAGAGTCTATATGACATCTATTGCGCCAAACTTTAGTATGACAGACTTCAGAGTCAAACAGGGTAATGAGGTGACCGTAATCATAACTAATCTGGATTCGGTTGAAGATGTAACCCATGGCTTTGTAATGACGCAACACGGCGTAAGTATGGAAATTGGTCCGCAGCAGACTTCTTCGATTACATTTACGGCTGAAAATCCAGGTGTATTCTGGTATTACTGCCACTGGTTCTGTCATGCATTACACATGGAAATGCGTGGACGAATGTTAGTAGAAAAAGCCTAAACGGGTGGTCAAACTATACTGACAGAGTCTTCGGGCTCTGTTGGTGTAGGTTTAATAAAGGACGGAGATGCGTTTTACTAATCGTATTAAATTACTGGCTTTTCTCTTGTGTTTCATAGTGAATGCAAATGCGGCTAATTTACAGGCGATACAAAATCAGATTAATAACTCGTCACCTGGTTCAATAATTCATGTCAATGCGGGAACCTATAAGGGAAATCTTGAAATTCGTAACTCCGTTAATTTAATTTGTCAACAGGGTGCGATATTTGATGCGAATCATAATGGTAGTGCAATTCGCGTTTACGCAGAAAATGTTTCAATAGAAAACTGTCGAATTATTAATTACGGTGATGATTTGACGGCAATGGATGCAGCTATTTTTTCGGAACGAACAGCAACCGGATTAATTGTTAAAAATAATAGTATACATGGAGATGCTTTTGGTATCTGGTTGGATTCAACCAATCATGTCTTGATCAGTAATAATGAAATACAGGGAAATAACAAAATAAGATCTCAGGATAGGGGTAATGGAATACATCTATTTAATGTTAAGCATACTAAAGTAGAAGAAAACAAAATCTGGCATACAAGAGATGGAATTTATATTGATACCAGTAATCATAACGAATTAATCGGAAATGAGATATATGATCTTCGGTATGGTGTTCACTATATGTATTCATTTTCTAATCGAGTTGAGAATAATTACACGCATGGAACTCGAACTGGATATGCACTGATGCAATCGAAGTACCTGACGGTTATAAATAATCGTTCTGAGAATGATACAAACTATGGCATTCTTATGAATTTTATAGCCAGTTCTACTATATCAGGTAATCAGGTGACCAATGTAAAGCAATTGCAAGGGCCAGGTGGTTCAAGTGTTGTAAAGGGCGGCGAAGGAAAAGCATTATTTATATACAACGCGCCATTTAATGATATTAATAATAACTTATTAACGCAGAGTGATCTAGGTATACACCTGACAGCGGGATCAGAAGGCAATAAAATTCATAACAACTATTTTGTACGTAATCGTCAGCAGGTTAAGTATGTGGCTAATCGTGAAGTCGAATGGTCTTTTGAAGGTCGTGGTAATTTCTGGAGCGATTATCAGGGCTGGGATAGAAACTCAGATAATATAGGTGATGAGTCATTTGAACCGAACGATGGGATTGACAAGGTATTGTGGAAGTACCCATCTGCTAATGTCCTGATCAATAGTCCATCAATTCAAACATTGCGCTGGGTTCAGAAGACGTTTCCAGTATTAAAGTCGCCAGGTGTAAAAGATAGTTACCCTTTAATGCGTAATGAATTTAAATCAACAAAAAGTTGATTAATAGCTGATAGTCTTAAAAACACTTAATTTACCGGACTGATACAGTGAGTATTGTAGAACTGAAGCGTATTACTAAATGTTATAATTCCACCTCTGTGGTTGATCAGCTTGATTTGAAAATTGAAAAGGCTGAAGTGCTTGGTTTATTTGGTCATAATGGTGCTGGTAAAACGACCACAATGAAAATGATTCTGGGATTGCTCAAGCCGACATCAGGAGAGCTAAAGGTCTTTGGTGAAGACCCCTGTCACAGTAATTTCTCACGCCATAAATATAAACTGGGATTCTTGCCAGAAAATGTCGCATTCTATTCTCAATTGTCTGGCCTTGAAGTACTACAGTTTTTTGCCAAATTAAAAAAAGTGTCACGTAAACGTTGTCTGGAACTGCTTGATCAAGTGGGACTCGGTGAAGCGAAAAATCGTAAAGTAAAGACTTATTCAAAAGGTATGCGTCAGCGACTCGGGTTGGCGCAGGCCTTACTAACTGAACCCTCGCTATTATTGTTAGATGAACCCACGGTTGGGCTTGATCCTGTGGCAACTCAGCAGTTTTACCAGATTGTGGATCAGTTGCGTCTGTCAGGATGCTCAATTGTTTTGTGCTCTCATGTATTACCAGGGGTTGAAAAACATATAGACCGAGCTGCAATTTTGTCAAAAGGCTGTCTTCGGGCTTATGGTAGCCTGAATCAGTTAAGAAGCGAAACACCTTTGACTACCATAATAAGAGTGGGAGGGTACTTTGAGCTAGAACATCTTACCAGGCTAACCCAAAGTATCGATGGCAAAGTTAGAGCGTTAACGCAGGGTGGATTCGAGTTTGAGGTTAGCGCTGAAAATAAACTAAAAACAATTGAAATATTAATGCATGAGACAGGACTTAAGGATCTGGATACTATGCCGCCAAGTCTGGAACAGCTATATCGCTATTACATGGAAGATAATGCTCTAATTAAAGATTCAGAATTCATAAAGTCAAATGATTGCTCTCAAAGGCAGGTGAACTAATGTCTGCGATAATGGCAGTGGCCAATAAAGAATTTAAAGATGGAATAAGAAATCGCTGGTTAGTGGCTATTACTCTGATATTTGCAGTGATGGCATCAGGGTTATCCTGGTTTGGTTCTGCTTCGGTAGGAAATGTGGGATTTAGCTCAATAGAAAATACAATCGTCAGTCTAGCAAGCCTGAATGTGTTCCTGTTACCACTGATTGCTCTTTTGCTATCTTATAACGCCATTGTCGGTGAAGATGAAGATGGTACTTTGTTATTACTGCTAACTTACCCGGTTACACGTATGGAGTTATTAGCAGGTAAATTGCTCGGTCACACATCTATATTAGCGATGGCGTCAATCGTTGGTTTTGGTAGTGCAGGATTGATTATTTCTATTTTTGCTGAGAATGTTGATCAGTTGATATTATTACGATCCTTTTCAATTTTTATGCTTTCTGCAATTTTGCTTGGCATGGTATTTATCTGTCTAGCATATGTTGTTAGTAGCTGGGTGTCTGAAAAATCTAAAGCTGCAGGGATGGCACTGGTTATCTGGTTTTTCTTTGTGCTGATTTATGACATGGGGCTATTAGGTATGCTTGTTGCGACTGAAGGCAGAGTTCATGCAGAGCTCTTCCCATATTTATTATTGTTGAATCCAACTGACATATTCCGCCTTATTAATCTTGTTTCGTTTGATGCTAATGGTACGGGTATTTTAAGTATTGCAACTGACGATTCATTCTCATTGAGCGGTTTGCTGTTTGGCATGTTGTTATGGGTTTTATTACCCTTTAGTTTTGCATATTATCGTATCGTTAAAAGACAGGTTTGATTATGAATAAGCGTCGTTATCTGATTTTTTATATATTAACTCTATTGATTTCTTCCTGTTCAGATCAAAAGGTAGAAACGGCAACGCATATCGCACAGGCCTTTGAATCAAGTGATGAGTGCCATATCTGTGGTATGGCAATTACTCGCTTTGCAGGGCCCAAAGGCCAAGCTTTTGATAAGCGTGGTGAAGAGGCGAAAAAATTCTGCTCAACCATGGATCTTGTGTACTGGTATCTTCAACCTGAAAATAAACATAATGTGACCAGTATGTTTGTTCATGATATGTCTTTATCTCCCTGGGATGCGCCCGATGACAGTCATTTAATTCCTGCAAGTACTGCTACTTTTGTACTGGGCTCAAGTAAAAAAGGTGCTATGGGTGATACTCTGGCAAGCTTTAGTGACCCTGCTGCTGCAAATAAATTTGCGACCGAGTATGGTGGCCGGGTATTAAAGTTAAGTGAGATACAACTGCAGGACCTTAATGAGTAATAAGGCAAATACTATTAGGGATCTGACTGGATAAAATTAGTAATAGCAATGAATAGCAAGTCAAGCAGTATTAAGCTGATATTGCTTATGACTATGACATTACATCTGTTTATATTTAGTAGCTAATGCTCTTCATTAACAATCTAATTAAGCTCATTCAAACATTTGGGTAGCAACAGGAGGTGAATATTTCTGGATTTAATCTGTTCATGCTTTTATTCATGCACTAGTTTCTTAGTTAGATTAGATCCCACATCCAGATGCTTTCTGCATCCCAGTAATCGTTACCAATCACTGTATTATCATCCCATAAATCAAAATGTCCCTGTCCCGGGTGTTCGGGAATATTAATAAAAACGATGATGCCGCGTTTCCCATAAATTTCAACAGGGGGGCTGTCCGTACGCTGTGTAGACCATTGATGATCAGTTATACCAAGTAAATGTGGCTGTGACAGTATTTCTGCCAGATCAAGTGCTCCCTTGATGAAGCCATGAGGGCATTTGGTTCGGCTGGATTGTTTGAATTCATCGAGAAACCGCTCATCGGTTGCGACCAGCGCTTCACACATACGGATCGCACTGCTTTCATTAAATGGCATAGTACAGGGGTGAGTGCGAGCTGAATTAGTGTTGAAATTAGCATCCAGATGGTTGAAGGCTGGCTTGATCATTTGAAATATCCCTCATCCTGTAATTTGTATCTTTTAAATAATAGCAGTTTGCGGTGTTACTGCAGTGACTGGTTCAGTATTCAGATGAGGTGATAATGTGGTGACTGTTAAGACTTAAGCTTGCTCATCAGGTCATCGATGAATACTAAAAGCCGATTTATTAGACTGATTTTAGGGTTGTATAGTGCGAGCTCTATATTAAAGTGCTCAAGCACGCTATCCAGCTTGCTATATATCGTGTGTAAGTTCACACCATCTGCACCATTCTTTAGTGCTCGGTGAATTACCAGTGGATTGGCGTTCGATTTTATGTCTGCTGTCGCAAGATTAACTACTGTAAGTTCTGTATAGGGTTTTTTATGCTCATCCAGCACGAGTAGTACCTGGGGTTTAAGTCGCTGACTATAGTTTTGTGTGAGTACTACGCCAACCACACCACTTTTGAACTCAATCAGGCTGCCATTAGGGTAGATCCCCATACAATGAAGGAACTTTTCAACCAGCTCTGGCTGGAACTGCTCCTTACGAAGGCTATATATTTCCTGTAATGCATGATGAGGCGTGGATTCCTCTTTATATGGGCGAGGGGTGCACATGGTGTTATAGCAGTCAATAATACCGCCTATTTTTCCAAATACAGGGATTCTTTCTGCATTCAGGCCATTGGGATAACCGCTTCCATCACAGCGTTCATGATGGGTAAGCGTCATATTAACGATGTCTTCGTGGATACCTTTATCCTTCTTAAGGTAGTTCACGCCATGTTCAACGTGAGTATAGGTAAGTGCAAACTCACTATTGCTCAGGGTGCTTGATTTATTTAGGACTTCATTAGGGATTTTTAGCTTGCCGATATCGAACAGCAGGGCGCCAGCGGCGAGGTTTTTTAAGTCGGTTCCCTTAAGCCCCATAAAACGACCAAAAACCAGGGCATTGATGCAACAGTCTACTGAAAGACCTGCGAAGTGATTAAGCCCAACGCGCAGCCGGCTTAATAAAATCAGTGCATCTGAATTACGCAGAACACTCTGTAGCATAGGGTCAATCAGTTGATATATGGGATCAATGCTGAATGGCTCGCCTTCTTGAAGCTCCTCCAGAAATGAAGCAAATTGCTCTGTTGTTTCTTCCAGTATATTCCTGGCGACAGGCAGCTCAGTTCGTAGTGGAATTCGATTGAGATATCGAATTAGATGTTTTTTCTTCTTAATCTGCTTTTCTATAGATTTGTTAGAGGGTAGCTCAAGATCTTCTTCCATGTAATATTCGGCTTCAATACCACGTCGTATATCAATATAAACAGAGCGGCAGTAGCGCTGTAAGGCATCCAGTTCTTCGTCTGTTTTGAGTATAAAACCCTGTAGCCAGAATGGGGTA
>JBFHVQ010000038.1:0-26421 GCA_041589455.1 Gammaproteobacteria bacterium
ACAGTTTCAAGTGATCATTCAGGTTACTGGCTACTTCATCAAATGATTCATAAGGTTCGTCAATGGCTTCGGTGTATTCAGACTTTGGGTCGCTCATATAACGACCAAACCAGCGAGTCAGTTCAGGATGGTCAGCTGTGAGATACTCCGAAAACAGCTGGCGTACACGAGAAATTGCATCGTCGGTAATTTCAGAGGAGTGTGTCTGTATTTTAAGGTCACTGTCCTGATAAGTTAACCTGGGTGATAGCTTATGAGTTATATGTGCAATAAAATCATTGAGTAAATCAGCATGGCTTACTGCACGATATCCCACTGAGAAACTAATGCTCTCACCGAGTGATACACCATGGTGTGATACATTCGGTGGAATATAAATCATATCACCAGGCTCAAGAACCCACTCCTGTTCAGCAGTGAACTCATTCTGAATACGTAAAGGCGTACCTTCAACCTGATTCTCTTCCGTGACTTCAGCCGTACTGATCTGCCAGCGACGTCGTCCTGAACCCTGAATGATAAATACATCGTATAAATCGAAATGAGGGCCAACAGAGCCCTGATCAGCAGCATAACTACACATTAAATCATCAAAACGCCAATCAGGAATAAAACGAAATAAGTCAGGAATCCACGCCAGCTCAGGTACAATCTTTTCCAGGTCATTAATTGCTAGCGTCCAGTGAGAGTCAGGCAGGCTGGCAAACACTTCTTCATCCATTGGCCCAAAAATGGGGAACCATGGATGTTCACCATCTTTCTCCATAATAATACGTGAATTAACGTCTTCTTCGCAGGAAAGTCCTGCCAGTTCTTCGGCGGTAATCGGACACTGTAAATCAGGGAATGCCCGACGAATCACCAAAGGTTTTTTCTGCCAGTATTCGTTTAGAAAGATTTCAGGACTAAGTTCGCGCAGTGGGTTCGGTTTATGTGACATAAGATAAATTGGGTGGAAGAGCTTAGTTTAAGTATATCATTAAACTAATAATTAAAGAGAATTTGAAAAGAGGGAAGTTTACAGTAATCGATATTGTTTTCGGTCACGACAGATGACAGTTGCTATAGCCAGACTGTATGGGGGGAGTAAATGATGCTGGAATTTTATTTTTGGTTAGCTGCAATCCCCGAGTGTTTTCAGGGATTGCAGCTACAGGTTAATGTAAGCTATTAAATGTTTAATATGCCTTCTTAATGTTTGCGTTAAGTCTTGCTTGTAGCTTTTGGTGATGCCACATACTTAATATCGCAACTAGATATTCTTCGCTTGCTCAACCGCATTACCAATGTAATTCATTGGCGTCATTTCCATTAACTGAGCTTTGGCTTCTTCTGGTATATCCAGTGACTGTACGAATTCCTGCATGATTTGCTGGTTAACGCGTTTGCCACGGGTTAGTTCTTTTAGTTTTTCATAAGGCTTTTCGATGCCGTAGCGACGCATCACGGTCTGGATCGGTTCCGCCAGAACTTCCCAGTTGTTATCCAGTTCGGCTTCCAGGGCTGGTGGATTAACTTCCAGTTTATTCAGGCCGCGCATGGCAGACTGGTAAGCAATGCTGGAGTGTGCGAAACCGACACCCAGGGTACGAATCACTGTTGAGTCTGTCAGGTCACGCTGCCAGCGTGAAATCGGTAATTTCATCGTCAGGTGGCCAAACAATGCATTGGCAATGCCGAGGTTACCTTCAGCATTTTCGAAATCGATGGGGTTAACTTTGTGTGGCATAGTTGATGAACCAATTTCGCCAGCAACAGTTTTCTGCTTGAAGTAGCCGACTGAGATATAGCCCCAGATATCGCGGCTGATATCGATCAGAATGGTATTAAAACGTGAGATGGCATCAAACAGTTCTGCCATGTAATCATGAGGCTCGATCTGGATGGTGTAAGGGTTATAGGTGATGCCCAGTGATTCGATAAAGTGTTGTGCAAAACCTTGCCAGTCCAGCTCGGGGTAGGCAGACAGGTGAGCATTATAGTTACCTACCGCACCATTGATCTTGCCCATTAACTCAACGCCAGCTACCTGCTTGCGCTGCTTCTGCAAACGATAAACCACATTGGCCAGCTCTTTACCCATGGTAGTGGGAGAGGCGGGCTGGCCGTGAGTTTTACTTAGCATGGGCTGTTCTGCCAGCTCTAATGACAGCGCTTTCATTTTATCGATGACGCTATCCATCTGTTTTAGCAGTACCGAATCACGACCTTCTTTTAGCATTAAGGCATGTGACAGATTGTTGATGTCTTCAGACGTACAGGCAAAGTGAATAAACTCGGAGATTGCCTCAAGTTCACTATTGCCACTGATTTTTTCCTTAAGGAAGTATTCAACCGCTTTAACGTCGTGGTTGGTGGTCTTTTCAATATCCTTCACTCGTTGAGCATCTTCCACACTAAAACCGGTTTCAATGCTATCCAGCTGGGCGGCGGCTTCTGCGCTTAAGGTGGGCACTTCGGCGATGCCGGCTTCTGCGGCCAGTGCCTTAAGCCAGCGGATTTCGATGAGGACTCGGTGGCGAATCAGGCCGAACTCACTAAAGATCGACTGGTATTCGGTTGTTTTGCTGCCATAGCGGCCATCGACGGGGGAAATTGCTGTGAGTTCAGTGAGTTGCATAAAATTCTATCTTATCTGTTAGTATATCAGGCTAAAATCTAGCAGGCTGCTAAGCTCAGCATGCCAAGCTAAGTTAATAACATGCGTGGCTGAGCTAATAACCGGCTGATGTGACAGGTTCGCCCCAGATAAACAATTTCAGGGTGAGTTATGTGGCAATCACCACAACCTGTATTCATAATGTGCCGAATTATACAGGCCAGCTAGACGCTGTAGAAGAAATTTTGCATTTGGAGCAAATATGAGCGACGTTCGCATAGAAAAAGACAGTATGGGGGTGCTAGAAGTCCCCGCCAATGCCTACTATGGGGCACAGACACAACGCGCAGTTGAGAACTTTCCTGTCAGTGATTTAGTCGCACCACGCGCCCTGATACGAGCGCTGGGGCTGATTAAAGCGGCCTGTGCACAGGTGAATCAAGAGTTAGGCGAAATGGAGCCGGATGTCGCAAAGGCCATTATTAGTGCTGCAGACAAAGTACGTGATGGTGAAGTCGATGAACATTTCCCCATTGATATTTTTCAGACCGGTTCCGGTACCAGCACCAATATGAATGCCAATGAAGTCATTGCGCATATCGCCAGTGAGGCCTCCGGGCTCAAAATCCATCCCAATGACCACGTTAATATGGGGCAGAGCTCGAATGATGTGATTCCCACGGCAATTCATGTGAGTGCCAGCCTGCAAACCGCAGAGAAATTGATTCCAGCCTTGCAACACCTTAAGGCAACCCTGGATACTCGTTGTGCAGAGCTGGAAAACGTGATTAAAACAGGGCGCACCCACTTAATGGATGCCATGCCAGTGAGTCTGGCGCAGGAGCTGGGTGGCTGGTCGGCCCAGATTGCACTGGGAATCCAGCGTCTGCAATCCGTTCTGCCGCGTATTAGCTCGCTGGTACAAGGGGGCACGGCAGTGGGCACCGGGATTAACGCCCATGAAGAATTTGCCGATCGATTTGCCGCACAGATGGGCAAAATGACTGGCCATAGCTTTAGCAGTAACCCGAATAAATTCGAAGGCCTGAGCTGCCAGGATGCAGCGGTTGAACTCAGTGGCCAACTGAAAACCCTGGCGGTTAGCCTGATGAAAATCTCCAATGACTTGCGCTGGATGAATTCCGGTCCACTGGCGGGGCTTGGGGAAATTGCACTGCCTGCATTGCAACCAGGAAGCAGTATTATGCCCGGCAAGGTAAACCCGGTCATTCCGGAATCGATGGCCATGGTGTGTGCTCAGGTGATTGGCAATGATGCAGCAATTACCGTGGCAGGTCAGTCGGGTAATTTTCAGTTGAATGTGATGTTGCCGGTGGTTGCCTATAATTTATTGCAGAGCATAGAAATACTGGCCAACGGTAGTCGTATGCTGGCGGATAAGGCGATTAGTGGCTTTACCGTGAATCAGCAGAATATAGACGCCGCATTAGGCAAAAATCCGATTTTGGTCACAGCATTGAACCCGGTGATCGGCTATGAATTAGGGGCCAAAATTGCAAAGACAGCATATGCAGAAGGTCGAGCAGTGATTGATGTGGCAGAAGAGATGACTGATCTGACGCGTGAAGAGCTTGAGACTTTGTTATCACCCGCAAAACTGACATTGGGTGGTATTACCCGATAGATGAGCGTGATAAGAAATATTCTGGCCCTGGTGGGCCTGTTGAGTCTAATTCTGTTTGCAATTGCGGCCTATAAAATTGAGTCGGTGGTGGAACGAATCGAAACGTTTGATGAAAACGCGATCGATATATATACGGATTTTGTTCGTAAAGTGTATGAATCCAGTTCTGCCATAGATGCGATGGTATACAAAGTACCTGTCAGTGCAGGCCTAACTGCAGATGATGTGGATATACTAATTCGCTCAAATGCAGATCAGTTAAATATTAAAAATGTGGGTGAATTGTTTTTAAGTAAAGAAGTCACAGCAATTACTGGTAAGCGTTTTCGTTACATTAAAATTTATATGCTGTGTGATGCAATGACGGCGGCAAGTATTGTTAACTATAATGATGCGTTCACCAGTATTTTACCGTGTCGTCTGTCACTGGTAGAAGATCAGCAGGGTAAGTTGTGGATTTATACACTGGATCTCGATTTAATGATACAGGGTGGTAAGCCAATGCCACCTGCTTTGAAAACAGAAGCGATTAAGGTGAGAGATACACTGCAGAAGATTATGCATAAATCTGCAGAAGGTGATTTCTAATTATCATGTGAATGATCGGAGAATATTTCATGGATAATATGCTATCCAAGATAGAAATGCTGAATGACATCGGTATCGCATTATCGGCAGAAAAAAATAGTCAGCGTGTTCTCGAACTTATTTTAGAAGGTGCCAAGAAACTCACCAATGCCGATGGTGGTACGCTCTATATTCTGAATGATAATGATGAACTGGTGTTTGAAATTGTGTCAACCGATTCTCTCGATATTCATATGGGGGGAACCACCGGGGAAGCAATAGTTTTTCCGCCTTTGCCACTACATGTGCAAGGCCATGATAATTTGTCCATGGTTGTTACCAGTGCGGTGTTGAATAATGAAACCATTAATATCGCCGATGCATATAATGCCGAAGGTTATGATTTCAGTGGTACGCGAAAGTTTGATGAAAAAACCGGCTACCGCACACGTTCAATTCTCACCATACCAATGAAAAATCATAAGAATGATATTATTGGTGTATTACAGTTAATTAATTCAATTGATAAAAATACTGAAGATGTTTGTGAGTTTTCAAATGAGGATCAAAAACTGGCTGAGTCACTTGCCTCACAGGCTGCAGTTGCATTAACTAATAAACGCCTGATTGATGATCAGAAAGCATTATTTGAAGCGCTGATAAAGCTTATTGCAACCGCCATAGATGAAAAATCCCCTTATACAGGCGGCCATTGCAAGCGTTTGCCTGAACTCACCATGATGATTGCCGACGCCTGTCATAATGATCAAACAGGTGGTCTGAAAGATTTTCAAATGACTGATAAAGATCGTTATGAACTGTTGATTGCAGGCTGGCTGCATGACTGTGGAAAGGTAACAACACCGGAATATGTAATTGATAAGTCTACTAAGCTCGAAACCATCTATGATCGAATTCACACTGTCAACGCTCGCTTCGAAGTATTGAAGCGAGAAGCAAAGATCGCCATGCTGGAAAAACAACTTAACGCTACCCGGCATGATGATATATCCGCTTTTGAACAGGCTGAAAAAGATTATCAGAAAACCATAGAACAACTGGATGATGACAGGGAGTTTATTGCAATCGCCAATGTTGGTGGTGAATACATGTCAGAAGAGCACCAGCAGCGAGTGCATAAGATAGCAAAGTATAAAATCTGTAATGAGAAAGGAGAAGCCTGTAACTTTTTTGATGAGGATGAAGTAAAGAACCTGATTATTCCCAAAGGCACTTTAACCAGCGAAGAGCGTGAAATAATTAATAATCATATTTCAGTTACCATTAAAATGCTGGATCAATTGCCGTTTCCAAAACATCTGGAAAATGTTCCGGAATATGCCGGTGGGCATCATGAACGTATGGATGGAAAAGGTTATCCGAAAGGATTAACCCGAGAACAAATGTCATGGCAGGCCAGAATGATGGGCATAGCAGATATCTTTGAAGCGCTCACTGCAAGAGACAGACCTTATAAAGATGGTAAAAAGCTCAGCGTGTGTATGGATATACTTGGTAAGATGAAGCTGGATAATCACATTGACCCGGATATCTTTGATGTGTTTGTCAGGGAAAAAGTTTATCTACAATACGCTCAGGAATTCTTGCCGCCTGAACAGATCGATGAAGTTGATCATGAAAAAGTTCCAGGGTATCAGGTGCATGATTAATTAAACTGGAGGTTATGAGATTATATACTGGTAGTGTGTTTTATATTTAAATGATGAATATTTAGAGCTTTGCCATAAGTGATAATGTTTAACTATATGACGCCGGCTTCATGAAGACGAATGCATGAAAAGTTAGAATTATTTAATGCTATTTGTCACGTCTCTATAAATGCTGGTGCTTAAAATACGTCGTTAAAACACAAGACATCAGAATAGTCTTTTGGATGCAACTTAATTGTAATGAATTTTACAACTTGCAATTATAATCTATTTGAGGTGTGGAATTGATGATAAGACGAGGGGCTTTAGTTTCATCATCAGTTCTCTGGCTGTGTATTTATCTTGTTCTCGTTCTCTCGCCATTGTTTATCTTGCTCGGATTAAGAGAGCTTGATGGCTCTGGGTTCTGGTGGGATTTTTCTATGGCACTGGGTTTTACTGCCATGGCTATGATGGGGATACAGTTTCTTTTAACCGCTCGTTTTAAACGCATTACTCAGCCTTTTGGTATTGATATTATTTATTACTTTCATCGCTATTTTGCTGTCCTTGCGATTTGTCTACTGTTACTACATTATCTCATTCTTAAATTTCAATATCCGGATGCACTTGGCGTATTAAACCCGCTAGAAGCGGCGGATTATCTTTCGGCAGGCCGCGTTGCACTATTGTTGTTTGTGATGATGGTTATTACGTCTTTATGGCGTAAGCAACTTCATCTTAACTATGATCTCTGGCGACTGATACATATTCTCTTTGCGGTTAGCGCTTTTCTCCTGGCGCTGTGGCATATCGAGGGTGTTGGATATTATATAGATGCACCTGAAAAACGATGGTTATGGAGTGCTTATACTTTACTCTGGCTTTGCCTGATTGCCTATGTCCGTATACTAAAGCCCTGGCAGATGTTCAAACACCCATTTAAGGTTGAGAAGGTAAAGCAGGAGCGAGGAGATGCCTGTACATTGACAATCAAGTCAGTGAGTGGTGAGCCTTTTTCTTTCAGCCCGGGCCAGTTTGCCTGGCTTACATTAGATGATTCCCCCTGGCATATAAGAGAACATCCATTTTCTATTTCTTCCAGTTCAGAGCAAAGCCAGCAAATTGAATTTACAATAAAATCACTGGGAGACTTTACCTCCAGGGTAAAAGAGACACAACCAGGCACTACTGCTTATATCGATGGGCCTTATGGTATTTTTAGTGTGGATCAGTACCCGCAGGCTCCAGGTTTTGTTTTTATTGCGGGTGGGGTAGGGGCAGCTCCTATTATGAGTATGTTACGAAGTCTGGCAGATAGAAATGATAAAAGGCCTTTATTATTTATTTATGCTAACAATCAGTGGCAGGATGTGATTTTTAGAGAAGAGCTTGAGTCGCTAAAAAATCGACTAAATATTCAATTACTTCATGTCATTAAATACCCACATGAAAATTATGATGGTCAATCAGGCTATGTAACACAGGAGTTATTATCAGCGGTTTTAGATCAGGATTTATTGCAATATGAGTACTTCTTATGTGGTCCATGGGCTATGGCTGAATCTGTCCAGTGTGCATTGCATGCGTTAAAGGTTCCCCTTGGTAATGTGCATTTTGAATTGTTTGATATGGTGTAGGTACTGAATATGCGAGAAATGTGGGCTAGGCGAATTGCATATCTGACAGGTGTTGTAGTAATCGTATTATCTGTTCTATTTGCCAAATTACAGAATCCAGCTGACGTTAGTAAAGAACGTGAGACACGTCTCAAATCAGCTATTGTAAGTGAAAATAATATTAAAAATAAAGAATATATCAGACTGGGAAAACAAATATATGTTCAACAGTCATGTGCTATGTGCCACTCAGTGAAAGGTGATGGTAATCCACGAAATCCGCTTGATGGCGCAAGTGAACAGCTAACAGATAAACAGTTGAAACAGTGGGTTGTTGGGGCACCGGAATTAGAAGAACGAATTGGCGCTGGTGTTTTAAGGCTTAAGCAAGCTAATCAAAAGCTTACCGAAGACCAGATCGAGTTACTTATATTCTATCTGCGTTCTATTTAATAATAAAATTTTATAAATTTACTTAACCGAAGCTATCAGGGTAAAGTAATAATGGAAGACAAGTTTTAACTTGATGGCTTGTCAGATATGAAACTACTTATTTTCACTCTCAGGATAAGAAACACCAGTGTATTTAAAAATAAGTTTGCTAAATGGCTTGTTCATAGGGCGGAAAACATAAGCGGCAGCAGCTGGCATAATGGTATAGAAAAATCTTTCTTCGTTATCCCTGGCAACAAAAAGAACCAGTATAGCGATTAAAATAACAGTTATTAGTGAATAAATAGCCCATGCTATTTTGGTGTAATGAGCATATTTTTCAGCTTGATTGTCGGTCATGTTTGTTAGATTCCTAATAAATCTTCATTTAATCTGATCCAGTGTGCAGCATGTTTTGGATGTGTCCTTTACTCGATTCTGAAATAAATATGCCTAAAAATCAATAGTCAAAGGAATTTAATCTGGTTTAGGTTGATTGAGAAGCATGTGTATCCGGATCACATTCATTTTTTCTTATATAAGATGCGTTTGTTTGATATTTAATGCTAAAAAAATTACTGATATCTCAAATAGAATTTTAAAAAGAGTTAGGTATCAGTTGCTCACACGAAGTTCATCAGGTATTGCATTAATTCCGCCTTTTAGGATCCAGGTGTTATAACCCCGTTCATTGAGCAGGAAAGAGGCGGCTGAACTTCTGTGCTCGTTGTCGCAATAAACGATATAGGGGATATCATTGTCGAGACTATCTATCTTCATGCGTAGAAATATGAGTGGGATGTGAATGTCATCTTTAATGGCAATAGCCTGGTGTTCTGCGGGGAGTCTTACATCCAGCCATCTGGCACCTTCGGCTAATAGTTTGCCTGTTTCCTGGTATTCCACCCAGTGCAGCAGTGGTTCGTTTAATAAATCAAGAAAGTCCTGCCTGGAAAGTCGGTTGACCATACCATTGGTGAGCATGGTGACGGTGGCATTACGGCTTTCATCTGAAATAAGTGCTTCTTCGCCAAAACTGTCACCGTCTTTAAGTTCTGCCAGTTTAATGCCCTGTGGCTGACCAGGCATGGAGCGGGTGACCAGGGCGCGGCCTTTTTTAATGACATAAAAATAATCCCCTTCATCGCCCTGTTTAACAATGACTTCACCGGCTTTTAAGGGAACTGACTGCATACGCAGAAATATGGCCTGGATATTGGCTGGGGGAATTTGCTGAAATGCCTGTGTCTGTAAAATACGGCTCATCCAGTCATCATCATTACTACTGGTGCTAAAACCCATGTCATCGATCTGGTAGTTGCCTGTCTGGTCCCAGTTAAGCATGGCATCGATGAGTTTTCCGTCCACCTTAAAATAGCGGCAACTGGTTTTTGCACGGGCGGTGACGGTGCGTGGCAGAATATGCGCAATGGCATTAAAGCTGTCGGGATTTCCGGCCTTGAGTGTTTTTAATATACCGGTATCACCTAGAAGATCAATTTCACCCTGATAAAGGTAATACTGCTGTGGATCAGCATCGCCCTTGTTAAAGAGTGTGTGGCCTGCCTCAATTGTGATCAGATGAAGCTCTTTATGTACATCCTGAAGGTTATCTGCACTCAGCGCATTTAACGGCTGGTATCGTGATAAATGTGCAAGGTCGATCTGATCAGTCATATATTGGCCTTCAGTAGTCCTTTTATGTTGTAGGTTCTGTAGGATATTAGCCAGTAATTGGCTGATGCTCAGTTACATTTGTTTTGTTCTTACCCTTCACTAGACTGGCGAGTCACATCCACATAGAGTCTGATCTTTTGTCCGGGTTGCAGGTATTTACTGGTAAAGCTGTTCCAGCGTTTCAGGTCATTTACTGCAACCTTGAACTTCTGTGCAATCAGGTAAAGGGAATCACCGTTACGTACCCGATAAGAAATACGCTGAATGGTGTTACCAGAACGACTTGACGTCTGTTGAGAACCGGGTGCTTTGGTCCAGATCACCAGTTTCTGGCCAGTGCGTAATGGATCTTTTATCGCCATACCGTTCCAGCGTGCGATGCTGTGTGATTTTACCTTATAGAGGCGAGATAAATCCCAGAAGGTATCACCTGCCTGCACCACATGTGTAATCTTATGACCTTTACGGCGGATATTTTGCAGGGCTTTTTTGCGCTGGTATGCGGTGAGGTTGTAGTCAGATAACTTACGACTGGACACTGGAATGATCAGATACTTGCCAGCACGAATACTATGCCCCTTCAGGTTATTGAGGCGCTTTAAGGTGTCGACAGAAACTGAATAGCGATCTGCAATATGACTCAGTGTCTGACCTTCTGCAATTTTGTGACGCTTCCATTTAATACGATCTGCCTTGGGTAATTGCGCCAGATTTTTTTCAAAGGTTTCAACCTTATCAACCGGAATCAATAAACGGTGTGGACCATAGGGAGCTGTTGCCCAGTGATTAAATGCCGGGTTAAGTTTGTACAGTTCGTCCAGCTCCAGTTCGGCAAGATCGGCCGCCATGGCTAGATCCAACTGGCCCTTGATGTCGACAGGCTGGAAGTAGGGGGTGTCATCAATACAGTTAAGGGTTACCCCAAAACTTTCTGGAGATTGAACCAGTCTTTTAAGTGCCAGTAGTTTGGGTACATAGGCTTCGGTTTCTTTGGGAAGATCAAGATTCCAGAAATCTGTAGGTTTGCCGCGTTTAGTGTTTTTACGAATCGCCCGGCGTACTGTGCCAGAGCCTGAGTTATAGGCAGCCAGTGCATGTAGCCAGTTGCCCTTGAATTCACGATTCAGGTTTTCCAGGTATGTCAAAGCCGCCTGAGTTGAAGCATAGACATCACGTCTGCCGTCATACCACCAGTTTTGCTTAAGGCCGTAAATTTTTCCGGTCGAAGGAATAAATTGCCAGATACCCGCTGCTCTGCCATGCGAATAGGCAAAGGCCTGATAGGCACTTTCAACCACTGGTAGTAATACCAGTTCGGTGGGCAGATTGCGCTTTTCAGCCTCTTCTAGCACGAAGTGTATAAAGGGTGTTGCGCGCTCAGCGACGCGATTCAGGTAATTCTGGTGTTTGGCGTACCAGTTGAGCTCAGCGATCAGACGTGGGTGATCTTTAGCTTCAGCGATCGAAAAGCCATCTCGAACCCGATCCCAGATATTACCCATTGATTCTTCAATATAGTCATCCGGGTTAATGGCGAAAATATCTGCTTCCTGCGGGGTGGGGGGCGCCTTTTTCACAACTGGAGTGATGCTTGGAGAGCTACCAGCAGGGCTCATAAGTGTGCTCTGGTTATTTACACAAGCCGTTAACGTAATGCTGAGTAACAGAGTTCCCAGATGCTTAATTGGAATTGATGAAAATATAGACATGAGTTTAGGAATCAACAAGTTACCTTCTTTTTCTAGAGCTGTTGTTAGTATTTTTCAGGCTTCAACAGAGTTTAAAACATTGTTTCTGATTTTGCCCGATAAATTTCTCAAAACATGACCTATTCGGGTTAATATTCACCCCATGAATAGTTCAAGTGAAAAAGTAGAGTTATATACCGATGGGGCCTGTCGCGGAAATCCAGGGCCCGGTGGCTGGGGGGTGTGGTTGCGTTTTGGTGATCATAATAAAGAAATGTCTGGTGGTGAACAAAATACCACCAATAACCGAATGGAGCTGATGGCGGCGATTATTGGTCTGGAAAGCCTGAAGCGTGCCTGTGATGTGGTGCTTTATACCGATTCTAAATATGTCATGCAGGGTATAACTGAGTGGATCGGCAACTGGAAAGCCAGAGGCTGGAAAACGGCCGCCAAAAAGCCGGTGAAGAATGTTGACCTGTGGCAGCGTCTGGATAAAGCAAGGGAACGCCATAATGTAGAATGGCAGTGGGTAAAAGGCCACTCTGGGCATGATGGTAATGAAAAAGCTGACCAGCTGGCGAATAAAGGCATTGATGATTTGCAGGTGAATGTATGAGACAGATTGTATTAGATACAGAAACCACAGGTCTGGAGCCCTCTCAGGGGCACCGTATTATCGAGATTGGTTGTGTGGAAATTGTTAATCGACGGATTACTGCTAATACCTATCACCAATATATCCAGCCTGACCGGGAAATCGATGAAGGTGCCTATGAGGTACACGGCATTAGTAATGAGTTTCTGGCAGATAAACCGCGCTTTGCCGATATCACCGAAGACTTTATGAAGTTTATCAATGGCGCAGAGCTGGTTATTCATAACGCGCCCTTCGACGTTGGCTTTCTCGATCATGAGCTGAAAATGCTGGATCCGGTGTGGGGTAAGATCAGCGATCATTGCCAGATTACTGATAGTTTGGTGATGGCACGGAAAAAGCATCCCGGCCAGAAAAATAACCTCGATGCACTGTGTAAGCGTTATGAAGTGAATAATGCACGTCGTGAACTACACGGCGCATTACTGGATGCTGAGCTACTGGCAGAAGTTTACCTGCGTATGACCGGTGGCCAGGAAGCACTGGCATTAGGCAGTGGCGCCGATGGTGAGCCTTCGCAACAGGGCTCAGTTAGTCCGATTCGTCGTATTGATAGTAATCGGCCATCGCTTAATGTGGTGAGAGCCAGTGTCGATGAGCTTCAGGCACATGAAGAAGGGCTGCAAAAACTGGGTGATGCCTGTATCTGGAAACAGGAGTAGGCTTGAGGTCAATATTTAAATATGTGGTTGCACAATATCACTACCGATTACCTGTTAGTATAAATTTATGAATAAAGCATGCCCAATCGTTTTAAGATACAAAAATAATCAGCTTGAACTACTTGCCTTTAAGCACCCTGATGAGGGTAATCAACTGGTAAAAGGTGGCCTTAAAAAAGGTGAGCAGATTGAAAGTGCCTGTATCCGGGAACTGGAGGAAGAATCCGGAATTAAGGCACAGGTAGTACGAAATCTGGGAGTATGGGAGCCGGGTTTTAAAAAACAGGTCTGGGGATTATGCCTGATGCACTACGAAGACATACTACCCGATAGCTGGCAGTTTGAAACCAGGGATGATGGTGGACACCTGTTTAGTTTTTTCTGGCAGCCATTGAATCAGCCATTAGGCGATAACTGGAATGAGGTTTATACCCGTGCATTTCATTATATCAAGGGCCTGCTGGAAAAATAGTTATCTAATTATGTAAGACTAATGAGCGCAGACGGAATAGTAAAACTTGATATCTGTCTGGATGACTTTAAGGGAATAATCCGATATGGAAATAATGGAATTACCTGATCAGCAAATTATTGATGTGGCTTTACCTTTAGTCGAGGCTATGGAGCATGGGTGGGACACGGATAATTATGTGCAGTTTACACAATCGTTTTCAGAAGGGTTGAAAAACCTGATTAGCGAAGAAAATTACTCTCAGCAGCGAAACCATATATTTCCTGTTCTTGGAAAGCATAAAACACTCGAATTTCTAACACTGCATCGAAATCTCGATAATGTAACAATTATCTGGAAAATGTATTGTGAAAAACGACAGCAACCAATTTTATTGTTGTGTTCATTTGAAACAGAAAACAATGCAGTAGTTATAAGTAGTGCAATAATTAATTATTAGTAACATTCAGGACACGATTTATATAAGTTGCTTGATAGCTCATAGCTATAAATGAGTTAAAAGGATTTACTATGAAAACACTACTATTCTCTATTGCAATGTCATTGCTTGTAATGCCCTTTATAACCTGGAGCATGTTTAAGCCAGTTAGAATACTTGCACCAGAGCTTGTCATTGGGGTGACCTGTTTAGAAGACATAATCTGCACAGATGATGTTTCCCGTGTAACAGAAGTAGAGAATCTATATAAAGATGCAAGATCTTTTGTGGAATCATCAATTGCTAAATTCAGTGTAAGCCCGCGAGTTGTATTTTGTACAAGTATGAATTGTTATAATCGTTTTGGTTTTTCCAGAGCTTCTGCAAAAAGTATAGGAGGCCTGGGTATAGTGGTAGGGCCGAATGGTTTTAGAGACTACTATATTCGTCATGAAATGATTCATTATCTTCAGGTTGAAAATTTAGGTCTATACAGGCAGTGGCGTAGTCCAGAATGGTTTAAGGAAGGTATGGCTTATTCATTGAGTAAAGATCCGCGAGTGGCACTCTCTGAGCCGTTTCAGCAGTATCGCGATCTATTTGATAACTGGTATCAATCGATAGAGAAAAGTCGATTATGGGAAAATGCAAAAGAGCTTTGATTCATTTTGTCCATTATTAACATTCGCTGATAGGCGGTATAAAAGTCGATTGAACTCTATCAAGATTGTCATGTCTACACGTTCAGGAAAATTAAGAAGCCACGTTTTGGAGTAGCGGTGAGTATAATTATAAAGTCCAGTTCTGCGCATGAGGTGAAGCCCTCAGAGATTACCAGTGAGTCGGAGTATCTGAACCGACGTGAGTTTATTAAACATGCCGGTCTCGCTGTGGGTGCTGCCTGGGCGGGTGGCCTCAGTTTGCCGGCAGCAGCAAAGGCTGCAGATTATGGTGCCGATTTCCCAGGCTTGATCAAAACAGCGTATGGGAAAGGTGAAAGCCTGACCTCATTCAAAGATGCGACGACCTATAATAACTTTTACGAGTTTGGTACCGGGAAAAAAGATCCTGCAGTCAATGCCCAAAATTTTAAAACCGATCCCTGGTCAATAACCGTTGCTGGAGAAGCGGCTAAAACGGGTACTTTTCATCTGGAAGATATTTTAAAACAGGTGCAGTTGGAAGAACGTATTTATCGTTTTCGCTGTGTAGAGGCCTGGTCGATGGTCGTACCCTGGGTGGGTTTCTCACTGGCAAGTTTGTTAAAACGTTTTGAACCAAACTCCAGAGCAAAATATGTCGAATTTGAAACCCTCTATGATCCTGAGCAAATGCCGGGTCAGCGTCGTCGGGTACTCGACTGGCCCTATCGTGATGGTCTGAGAATGGATGAAGCAATGCACCCCTTAAGCTTTATGGCAACCGGGCTTTATGGACATCATATGCCGAATCAGAATGGTGCGCCGATTCGTCTGGTTGTTCCCTGGAAATACGGTTTTAAAAATATAAAGTCGATTGTTAAAATTACCTTCACCGAGCATCAGCCTGTTTGTACATGGAATGTAACTGCGCCCAACGAATATGGATTTTATTCGAATGTAAACCCAAGTGTTGATCACCCTCGTTGGAGCCAGAAAACAGAGCGCCCATTAGGTGCAAATTTCTGGGAGCCTAAAACTGATACTTTACTGTTTAACGGTTATGCTAAAGAAGTAGCGCATTTGTATCAGGGTATGGATCTTAGGAAATATTTCTAGGCCGTTTGATGGCTGAGATAACAACGTGCAAAGTATAATAAAAAACAGGTTGCAGATGATAAGACTGGAGAAGCCCAGTGTTGGTTTTTTTAAACCACTGGTGTTTATATTATGCCTGATGCCTTTAGGTTTGTTGCTTGCTGGACTTTATAATGATGATTTGGGGCCAAATCCAGTAGAATCAATGATTCGTACGCTGGGGGACTGGGGTATCTATTTTTTGCTGATTGGGCTTTCGATTACACCAGCCAGGCAGATCTTTAGTTTACCCTGGATTATTCGTTATCGACGAATGATCGGCTTATTTGCCTTTTTTTATGTGTCATTACACTTTCTGAGCTATATCTGGTTTGAACAGTTTTTTAATGTTGATGAAATCATTAACGACATTATTAAGCGGCCATTCATTACGATTGGCTTTATCTGTTTTATTATGCTGGTGCCACTGGTCGTTACTTCAACTAATCGAATGCAAAAACGTCTGAAAAAAAACTGGGGACGCTTACATAAGCTGGTTTATCTGGTATCCATACTGGCAATATTGCACTATTTTATGATGATTAAAGCCGATTACTTTATGCCTGTTATTTTATTGGTGATACTGAGTTTTCTGCTTTTCTATCGTGTGCTTACACACTACAGAAAACGCCGATAATGCTGGTTTCTGATTGTTGTTATCAATAGAAATACTGTTAGCAAATAAATCACTGTAAGTAGGCTTGGTGTGATTAAAGTCAGAGAGATTTAATGTGGCCATTGAAAATGATGGCCCATTTTGTTTCAATAGGGGTTTGTCTACAACAGGTTGATACAGGCCAGTGCATCTCAGAAAATTCTCAACGATATTCAATTTTATACTGATATTATGTTTAGTCACGCCATTTAGTGTATTTGGTCACGGTATGTCAGAGCAGGATCGACAGCGAATATTGGATGCAGGATTTTTTGAGTTTTCGGAACTGGGCGCGCTACATATGCTCAGCGGTTATGACCATCTGTTATTTTTACTGGGTGTGGTATTTTTTCTTAGCCGTTTTATCGATATATTAAAATTTGTAACCGCCTTTACTATTGGTCATTCAATTACACTTATTTTTGCGACAATTTATCAAATACAGGCGAATTACTATCTTATCGATGCAGTGATTGCGATAACGGTGTGTTATAAAGCCTTCGAAAACCTGAATGGTTTCCAGCGTTACCTCAAAATACCTGCACCTAATCTTATCATGATGGTTTTTGTGTTTGGCCTGATTCACGGTTTCGGTTTGTCAACACGTTTACAACAGTTGCCGCTGGCTGAAGAGAATCTGGTAACCAATATTCTTGGATTTAATCTGGGTGTTGAAGCAGGACAGATACTGGCATTGAGTATCATGTTATTATTACTGCATGCATGGCGACAGCGTGCCTCATTTGCACATTTCAGTAAGCTGGCAAATATTACATTAATGTTTCTTGGTGGCTTTTTGCTGCTGATGCAATTGCATTCCTATCAGCACACTCAGTATCTTGATGAGTATCCTGTTAACCGAGATGATCATCTGCATGCACATGAAGAAATGCGTCAATCTACAAAATCTTCAGCACTCGATGGCTATAAGAAACGTATCAATTTGCCGACGCAACAACATTAAATAGGGTCTGTTTTTATGCGACTTCACCTTCTGAAAACTTATCTGTTTATTGGTTTATTTACTCCCTTGTCCTGTTTGTCGCATCCTGGTGGGCATGGACCAGTTACTGAACAACAGGCGATTGTTATTGCTAGTGATCTGGCACAACAATTTGTTGAATTTGATGCGGGGCTGGATTTTGGAAAGCTGTCTACAAGCTGGTTGAAGTTGCCTCAGGGCGATCAACGTATTCATAAACGTGGTGAGGGGTATTACATTGTGGCGTTGGAAAACAGGAAAGAGCAACGCACGCTGTACCTACTTATGTCGATAGAAGGTGAGGTGTACGATGCAAACTTTACCGGTGTTTTTGCAGATCTAAAATAATCCCGATAATGCTGGTCAGGCCAGGGGCCAGCTTATCCGGTCCCAGGTCCAGTAAAGACCAGTTAAACCAATCAATACCGAACCAGGTAATGTGATATAGCGATAAAAGTGATCGCGGTTTTTAAACCAGATGCTGATACAAAGATAGGCGCCTACCAGAATTGCCAGCTGACCCAGTTCAACACCGATATTAAAGCTGATTAATGCTGTCGCATAAGCATTTTCCGGCATACCAAATTCAGCTAGTACACTAGCAAAGCCTAGTCCATGTAACAGGCCGAAAAAGAACACAAGGCCAAGACGACTGTTATTTAACTTGTGAGCAAAAATATTCTCAAAAGCGATGTAGGCAATCGATAATGCAATCAGTGGCTCAACCAGGCTTGCGGGTAAATTAAGCACCTCAAACATGGCCAGGCTCAGGGTTATGGAGTGAGCCAGAGTAAACATAGTAGCTTGCCAGACCAGGGCTTTGAGCCCAGTGCCCAGCAAGAATATGCCGAGGATAAACAGTATGTGATCAAGTCCTTTGGGTATGATGTGCTGAAAACCTGCGTCAATGTAATCGATAATGACATCCAGGGTACTCTGGGGGCTATAAACCTCTTCCAGTGAAAAGGTGCTACTGACCTGGTCGTCGCGTAACCACTGCCAGGCAGACCAATGCCATTTTTCATTGGCTTCATCGACCTGGCGTACTCGTACAGCGTTATCTGAAAAGCGTGCTGGGTAATACCAGCTTAAGGTTTTTGCAGCTTTTGAAATGCTGCCTTCAAACACTATAACGCTGGTTCTGGGTACTTTGGTATAGCCTGGTTCCGGGATCTGGATTTCCTGAATCTTTAGTTTCACCGGTAATTCATCAAATTTTAACTGTATTTGCTGCTCCAGTTGATGCTGAAAGGGCGTAAATTTTTCCTTTAATTGTGCAGATTGCAATACTCGTAAAGCATCATAAGCGTCAGAATTGGGCGCTTCCTGGGTGTTTTTATAGCTTGAGTTTATGCCGGTCATTATGGCTTCCAGACTAGCCCTTAACTCAACCCGGTAGTGGCCTTCAGCAAATACGCTGATCTCAACCAGTGCCGGCTTTACTACATCAGCAGTGCTATACTTTGCAGCAAAGAGCCCCGCTATGAAGCTTACAATAATTGCAATTTGCACTGTCCGAATTGCATTTTGAACTTGTTTTTTGAAACTAAGCATTTGAAAACTCAGGAAAAAATATTTAAGATTGGCACGCGAATTATAAACATAAAATCTGTTTGACTATAACTATACTTGTTATTTATTCCTGGATTTCAGCGACATACATTTATTTAACAACACAGGCCATGCAGGTGAAACTATGCCATTTTTAGATCGAAGAAATTTCCTTAAAATCATGGGTGCTGCCACCCTCAGTGCTTCAGTTCCCGCATTGATTGGCTGTAAGGAAGAGGCTTCATCTTCTTCAGCATCTACAGTGGGTATGCCGGCGGACTTCTTCGATGTACCGATGAAAGGTAATGTTAGACTATTGCATATTACCGATGTGCATGGACAGTTAAATCCCGTTTATTTCCGTGAGCCAAATGTCAATCTGGGTGTTGGAGAGGCTTATGGTCGTCCACCCCACCTGGTGGGTAATCGTTTGTTGAAAGCAATGGGGCTGCAAACGGCTACACCAGAAGCTTACGCCTATAGTTATCTTGATTTTGAAAATGCTGCTCGCCAATTCGGAAAGATGGGTGGCTTTGCACATATCAAAACCTTACTCGACCAGTTACGCCAGCAGGCTGGCGGCAAGCAGAATACATTAACCATTGACGGCGGCGACTTGTGGCAGGGTTCAGGCACAGCGCTGTGGACGCGTGGTGTGGATATGGTAGAGGCATCTAATATTCTGGGCCTGGATGTAATGGTTGGGCACTGGGAATTCACCTATAAAGAAGATGAAGTACTAAGTAATGTTGCACTGTTCAAGGGTGACTTCATTGGACAGAACGTACGGGTTAAAGAAGACTCTATGTTTGGTGATGAGTATCCCGCACTGGTAGAAAAATATGATGGCCGAGGTCTGTTTGATGAAGACACAGGACATGCTTTCCAGCCTTATGTCATTAAAGAACTGAATGGTGCGCGCATCTGTATCATTGGTCAGGCTTTCCCACGTACTGCGAATGCAAATCCTCAGGAGTTCTTCCCTGACTGGTCATTCGGTTTACGTGAAGATGACATGATTGAACTGGTCAAACAAGTTAAGCAGGATGAAAAACCTGATGCCATCGTGCTGTTATCGCATAACGGTATGGACGTTGATATCAAAATGGCAGAGCGTGTGCCAGGCCTGAATGCCGTGTTTGGTGGTCATACCCATGACGGTATTCCCAAGCCTGTAGAGGTTAAAAATGTCGATGGCGGTACCTGTCTGGTAACCAATGCGGGTTCTAATGGTAAGTTTGTTGGTGTGATGGACTTTGATATTCAGGATGGCACGGTTAAGTCGATGCATTACAAAATGCTGCCAGTGATGACTAACTGGCTTCCTGCCGATAAAGAAATGCAGGCGTATCTGGACCAGATGCGTAGCACGGTTTACGACGATAAAATCGTTGAAAGTCGTGTTAGTAAGTATTTCTATAACAAGTCTCGTATAGGTAAAACCTATAACGAAATTCTTGAAGAGAAGCTGGCGATTGCTGATCGTACTCTGTACCGTCGTGGTAACTTTATGGGCACCTGGGATCAGATTCTCTGTAATGCACTACGTGAAGAATATGATGCTGATGTTGCGATGTCTGCGGGTGTTCGCTGGGGTACCTCAACACTGGAAGGTGACTGGATCACAATGGAAGATGTAATGACCCAGTGTGCGATGACTTATGCAGAGACTTATGTTTCTGAGATGAAGGGCCGTGACCTGATTAATATTCTGGAAGGAGTTGCAGATAACCTGTTTGATCCTGATCCATACTTACAGTCTGGTGGTGACATGGTACGTGTTGGTGGTCTTGATTACACCATCGATCCTGCAAAGCCGCTTTATCAGCGCATACTGGAAGCCAAGCTGGATAATGGTCATAAGATTGAACCAGATACCACTTACCGTGTAGCAGGTTGGGCGACAGTTAATCGTGCCCCTGATGGTCGCTTAATGTGGGACGTGGTACGTGATTACATTCTGAAAAATCGCAGTGAAGATAATGTATTACGCCTAAGCAAGATTAACCACCCAGAACTGGTGGGTATTAAGTCAAATCCGGGTATTGAAAATTATCCGGGTAAAATTAGTTAATACTTTTTCATTTTGTTCATAAAAATTAAACGGCTGCTCTTTCTTGAAAGGCGGCCGTTTGTTATTTTAGCGCGATGATTTTTTCACCGCCATTAATTAAAGGTCGCCTGATTAAACGCTACAAGCGCTTTCTAGCGGATGTGGTGCTCGAAGATGGCACCCAAATTACAGCGCATTGTGCCAATACAGGTGCCATGACGGGATGCGATCCGGCTGATGCTACCGTCTGGTTAAGCGTATCTGATAATCCCGCTCGAAAATACCCTCATAGCTGGCAGCTGGTTGAAGTGGCACCGGATGTGCTGGTGTGTATCAATACCGGTATGAGCAATAAACTGGTTGCAGAGGCACTGCAGCAACATAAAATTAAAGAACTAAAGCATTATGCTCAGTGTCGAAGTGAAGTGCCTTATGGTGACGAGAAAAGCCGGGTTGATTTTTTACTCAGTAATGAAGATGCAACCGATCAGGCATATGTAGAAGTAAAGCAGGTAACCCTCAGTACCGAACCGGGAGTAGCGAGTTTTCCCGATGCTGTCACAAAACGAGGACAAAAGCATTTACGTGAATTAATTCAACAGCTTAAATTAGGCCATAGAGCGGTTCTACTATTTATAATCATGCGCACTGATGTTACTCTAGTCAGGCCCGCCGATGAGGTCGATGCAGAGTATGGGCGGCTACTAAGAAAAGCCATTATGGAAGGTGTTGAAGTCATAGCCTATAGTGTGACTATAAGCCCATTTGAAATGACGCTAGGTCAGGCTATTCCTGTCAGTGTTCCGGAATTAACAAGAATAAAGAATTAAAGACCCCGTCAGATATGTTTAGACCTAAAGAGCTTTATATTGGACTGAGGTACACACGTGCGAAACGTCGCAATGGTTTTGTGTCCTTTATAGCCCTGATCTCCATGCTGGGAATTGCCCTTGGGGTTGCGGCATTGATTGTCGTGCTATCTGTGATGAACGGTTTCGGTAAGGAATTAAGAGAGCGGACTTTAGGTATGACGGCTCATGCTACCGTGACCGGAGTTGATGGCACGCTTAGTGACTGGCAACAAATTAGCCGTTCGGCTTCAACCCATCCCGGTGTCATTGATACCGCTCCTTTCACTCAAAAAGAAGCAATGTTGAGTAATCGCAGCCGGGTAAGTGGTGCGATTATCCGTGGTATCTATCCGGAGATGGAGCCTAAGGTTTCAGATATCGATGAGAAAATGGTGTCCGGAAAACTCAATGACCTCAAACCGGGTGAGTTTGGCATTATTCTGGGTCGTGAACTGGCCAATGCCATGGGCGTTTTTGAGGGTGAAAAGGTTACCGTAATAACGCCCCAGGCAAATGTAACCCCGGTTGGTGTAATGCCGCGTCTCAGACGCTTTACCGTAGTCGGTGTGTTTGAAGCGGGGATGCATCAATTTGATCGCTCGATGGCCCTGATGCATATTGAGGATGCGCAGAAACTTTTCTCAATGGGCAACCGTGTAGAAGGTGTTCGCCTGAAGCTGTGGGATATGTTTAGTGCCCAGCAGGTGAGTGCTGAACTGGATGATATGATCGGTGAGGATTACTGGGTCAGGGATTGGACTCGCATGCATACTAATCTGTTTAAAGCACTGAAAACAGAAAAAGTTGTGATGTTTATTATTTTGCTGCTCATTGTCGCCGTGGCGGCTTTTAATATTATTTCGACCCTGGTAATGACGGTGAATGACAAACAGGCCGATATTGCGATTCTAAGAACCATTGGTATGACACCACGCAGTTTAATGTGGGTGTTTATTATTCAGGGTACGGTGATCGGCTTAATCGGTACACTGATTGGTGTAACCATTGGTGTGCCTGTGGCTTTAAATGTCAGTGAGATTGTGGCGTTTATTGAAGGCGTATTTCATACCAAGTTTTTACCGGCAGATGTTTATTACATTACTGATATAAAATCTGATCTGCGTATTCAGGATGTTTTAACTTATTCCGTTTCAGCGTTTGGCCTTTCTGTGATAGCAACCATTTATCCTGCCTGGCGAGCTGCGCGTATTCAACCGGCTGATGCATTGAGGTATGAGTAACCATGGTTCATATTAATCGCTTTACTGAATCTCAAATGTTTCCAAGCGGAACGGGTGAGCCCATAGTAATGGAAGCCGTGGATTTATGTAAATCCTACACCGAAGGTGGTGGTAGTCAGCTGCATGTACTTAAGAATATTAACCTGACGGTTCGCACGGGTGAAAAAATTGCCATAGTGGGTGCCTCGGGTTCTGGTAAGAGCACCTTGCTGCATTTACTGGGGGGGCTTGATGCGCCGACCTCAGGCCAGGTTTTTATCAATGAAAAAGACCTGTCACGTATTTCTGAAAAAGAACGTTGTCGATTGAGAAATCATCGACTGGGGTTTGTTTACCAGTTTCACCATTTATTGCCTGAGTTTACCGCGCAAGAAAATGTCGCCATGCCCGCTTTAGTGAGAGGGACACGACCCTCACAGGCGCTGAATAAAGCGAAAATGCTACTGGAAAAAGTGGGCATGACACGTCGTCTGGAGCACAAGCCTTCTGAGCTGTCAGGTGGTGAACGTCAACGTGCAGCTATTGCCCGTGCGGTGATCAATGAACCTCACTGTATCTGTGCAGATGAGCCCACAGGAAACCTCGATAAGGCCACTGCTGAGCAGGTGATTCAGGTTTTATTGCGACTCAATAAAGAATTCGGCACCAGTCTTGTAGTAGTAACACATGATATGGAATTTGCCAGAAAAATGGATATTATTTATACCATCGAAAATGGCATGCTCAAGCATCTCAAGTAAGTATCGTGGCACCAGTAGATGCTGTATTTCGCCTGTTAATGAATATATGTTATCTAAACGAGACTTTTTATTTTTTGAGTAAATACGGCATTGGCTAAATCCCCGCTATCCAAAACCTCTACTACAGGCATACTTAACGAGCGTGCGCAGTATCTTCTTAAAACGTTGATCAATTGCTACGTGGAAGAAGGTGTACCCGTTGGCTCCAGAACTCTGGCAGAAAGTGCTGGACTCAATATCTCTACGGCAACCATTCGCAATGTTATGGCGAACCTGAGTTCTATGGGGCTGGTTTCAGCACCCCATACCTCTGCGGGGCGTGTGCCAACAAATATGGGGTTTCGCTTTTATGTCGATAGTTTGCTGGAGCTGAGCCCGCTTGAAAAAGCCATAACCGAGAATCTCAAGCAGCAGTTACATGCAGATCAGGATAAGGAAAGCCTGGTGAAAACGGCAAACAACCTGCTCTCTGAAATTACTCAGATGGCGGGGGTTATTACAGTACCAAAAGCCGGAATCCTGCATTTGCGCAGGATAGAATTCCTGCCATTACCCGATAAAAAAATACTGGCAATTCTGGTGGTCAACGAAAAGGATGTGCAGAACCGTATTATTCATACCGATAAAGACTATACCCAGGATGAGCTGCTAAAAATTTCCAATTACCTGAATCAGCATTTTATGGGGCAGGATATCTTTAAGATTCGCTCCCGTCTGGTGAAAGAGCTGCATGCCGCGAGAAGTCATGTCGATGAAATGATGGCCGCTGCCGTTGATCTTGCAGACCAGGCGCTGCAACCCCAGCAGGATAATGAACCTTATCGACTACAGGGTGAAGCCAATCTGATACGTTTTAATGAGCACGATAATACTCATCAACTGCAACAGTTGTTTCAGGTGTTCCAGAATAAGCGGGAAATGCTCGGCTTGCTGGATCGCTGTATTCAGGCTGAAGATATGCAGGTGTTTATTGGTGCAGAAGCTGGGCTTGAAGGACTTGAAGACTTTAGTGTCATCTCTGCACCTTACGGCTCAGAAGGTAATACACTGGGGGTGCTTGGTGTAATAGGGCCAACGCGCATGGAATACAGTAAGGTAATTTCGGCAGTTAATATTACAGCGCGTTTGCTGAGTGTCGCACTAAATGATAAGTGAACATGAGCAGTGAAGGTTGAATGAAAGCAGCTATCTTTATGCTGATGCTGTATTGGTAGTCTTAGATTGATCAGAGTCAAGGCTGCGTCCAGTTATCTCGCCGAAAATCTGTGCTATGTGTATAGCAATCCCTGTTGTGAGTTCTTCACAGACTAAAAAAAATACGCCTGAGGAGCTGCCAGGCGATCTGGCAATCTGGTTCTTTATATTTGCCGAGTTACTGGTGTTTGGTGTCCTGTTTATTACCTATATCGTTGCCAGAGGTCAGAACATTGAGCTGTTTAATTCGACTCAGCAGACATTAAATACCCAGCTGGGACTGTTTAATACGCTGGTACTAATCACCAGTAGCCTGTTCGTTGTCAAAGCGATCAACGCCATTAAACGAGATCAGCAGGATAAAAGTGTATTCTGGTTGCTGATGGCTATTTTAAGTGGTCTGTTGTTTGTGTTGGCCAAAACCTCAGAGTTTAATAGCCTGTTTGATACGGGTATTAGCCTGGGCACCAATCTCTTTTATACTTTTTATATTTCCATGACCTTCTTTCACTATATGCATGTGATTCTGGGGCTGGTGATTTTAGCAGCGGTTTTTCTAAAGGCCAGAAGGGGCGGTTACACTGCGGATAATCATATCGGCATGGAAACGGGAGCATCCTACTGGCATATGGTTGATCTGGTCTGGATCGTCTTGTTTCCACTGGTATATCTGGTTCGATGAAAGCGGCAGAGGGCAAAGCATGCAAGATATAAAAGCTAGTCTGGTCTGGTTTCTACTGGTGGTGGTGACGCTATCAATGTATTTATTATCCAGTCATCAATACTCACAGCAAATGCTGGCGGCTCTGATGTTGTTAGCGGCCTGGTTTAAGGGGCAGCTGATTATTGATTACTTTATGGGTTTGAGGCGGGTCGCTTTGCGTTGGCGCCTGATTGTTTCTCTCTGGCTGGTCATTGTTCTTGGTTGTATTTACCTTATCTATCAGTTGACACTTGTGTGACCTGTGCAACCTCTCAGGCTGAATCTGGCCTGGTTGCCACTTTCTTGTAATCTTATCTACGCTTAGTCTCTTTTATCCTGATCATTTTAGTGTAAATCTCATTGGTTTGTTCAAACCAGGCGGTTATTTACCACTGTTTCCTGAAAATTAAACATTGTTACTTGAACCCTGCTGAGTGCCCCCATATGTCAGCAGAAGTTAATGATTTTGGAGAGCCAGCGATGTCTAACGAGGAAATCCTCGATCAAAATCAACAAGATAGTCAGGATGAAGTGCAGCCCGAAACAGCGGCTGAGGTAAATGAGGATATCCTGCAAAGTGTCGATGAAAC
>JBFHVQ010000039.1:0-25895 GCA_041589455.1 Gammaproteobacteria bacterium
ACTGCTTTGTGCGCCTTATTCGGGCTATCCTGCCCTCACCCCTGCGGGGCCATGTTGTTAAAACGCAAACAACATGTTCAAATTTGTTCCGGACAAATTTGTCAGCCACTCGGCCATTTCTCCGGGTCTTTATATACAGTGAAGCAAGCTTCAACTGCTTTGTGCGCCTTATTCGGGCTATCCTGCCCTCACCCCTGCGGGGCCATGTTGTTAAAACGCAAACAACATGTTCAAATTTGTTCCGGACAAATTTATCAGCCACTCAGCCATTTCTCCGGATTTTTATATTCAAAGAATAAATTCAATTAGTGAGATTCATTCAATTGAAAAAAGCAGTTTAATCACTGCGTTTTTGAAAGTGCGTATAGTACCGTATTTCTCAAAAACTTCAAACAAAACCGCCGCTTAGATGCGGCGGTTTTGAGGGGGCTAAGAATACCTTTGATTTCTCATCAGGTAAAGCCCATTTTGCAAATAAATTAGTTACCTGCAGTGTCTGATGGTTGACCTTCCTGTTCTCGCTGGATGCGCTCGTAAATTTCTTCACGATGTACAGAAACTTCTTTAGGTGCATTAATACCAATACGGACCTGGTTGCCTTTTACACCCAGAACTGTAACTGATACATCATCACCAATCATCAGTGTTTCGCCAACACGGCGGGTTAGAATCAACATTTTCCTACTCCTTAATTCAATCACCAAAGGCGTCCAGAGTCCTTGTGTTCTCCTTCAACCATCTGTGCATTTTAACACATTAGTAGCAATATGATGGTAGAAATTAATCTTCGTTTGTCTGTTCTAAATCAAACGCTTTGTGCAATGTTCTTACACCAAGTTCCAGATATTTTTCATCGACAACAACGGATATTTTGATTTCAGATGTCGAGATCATCAGTATATTGATACCCTCTTTTGCAAGCGCAGAAAACATGCTGGAAGCTATTCCCGCATGTGAACGCATGCCGACACCGACTAATGAAATCTTAACAATTTCATCGTTACCGCGCACTTTACTCGCACCCAGCTGATCACCGGTCTGTTTTAGTAATTCCAGGGCCTTGTCGAAATCGTTACGATGCACTGTAAAGGTGAAGTCGGTTGTGCCATCTTCGCCTACGTTTTGTACAATCATGTCGATTTCAATATTGGCTTCAGTCACCGGACATAAAATATCCGAAGCAACACCCGGTTTATCCGGGATACCTAAAATGGTTAACTGGGCTTCATCCCGATTAAATGCAATACCGGAAATAATGGCCTGTTCCATCTGATTTTCCTCAGTCGTTATTAAAGTACCCATCCCTTCGCCTTCTTCAAATGAAGAGAGAACACGAAGAGGAACATTATATTTACCTGCAAATTCAACAGAGCGAATTTGTAAAACCTTTGAGCCCAGACTAGCCATCTCAAGCATTTCCTCGAATGTAATTCTATCGAGTTTTCTTGCTTTCGGTTCAACTCTTGGGTCAGTTGTATAGACGCCATCTACGTCTGTGTAAATCTGGCATTCGTCTGCATTTAATGCCGCTGCCATGGCAACCGCCGTGGTATCTGAACCACCGCGTCCAAGTGTAGTGATATTGCCATGTTCATCGACTCCCTGAAATCCAGCGACCACGATGATATAGCCATCATCGAGATCCTTCTGCAGGTTTTCACACTGAATATCGAGTATTCGGGCTTTACTGTGGGCATTATCCGTGAGCATTTTAATCTGCCCACCAGTATATGATTTTGCCTTGGCACCCTTGGCATTCAGCGCCATACTGAGTAAGGCAATCGTGACCTGTTCGCCAGTAGATACCAGTACATCCATCTCACGACTTGATGCACTTTTATCTATCTCATTAGCCAGTCCAATTAATCGATTGGTTTCACCACTCATGGCTGAAACCGCAACCACAACCTGATTACCCTTGTCTCGGGATGCAATAACGCGATCAGCCACAGCCTGGATGCGTTCAATTGTACCAACCGAGGTACCACCATATTTTTGAACTATTAAAGCCATAATTCTCGTATCAGTAAAATATCGTTGACCACTTAAAAGCCCGCCAAAGGTTATGTGGCGGGCTTTACAGGAACGCGGATTATGTCATAAGCCGTTTCCATTTGCGAGACCCATAAATCAATGAAGCCCGCTTTAATTTAAGTATTAGTCACTGTTTATGCCAGTTTTTCCTTCACCCAGTCAGCAACAGAGGTAATCGCCTGCTGCAGATTTTCTGGTTGGTTACCACCGGCCATAGCCATATCAGGACGGCCGCCACCTTTACCACCCACTTGAGAAGCAACCATATTTACGAGCTCACCTGCTTTTATCTGATCAGTTTTATCCTTGCTGACACCTGCGCACAGACTAACCTTACCGTCATCTACAGTCGCCAGCAGTATAACCGAGGTACCCAGTTTGTTTTTTAACTGGTCCATTGTGTCACGAAGCGACTTACTATCCACACCTTCAAGTTTAACTGCCAGTACTTTAACACCATCAATATCAACAGCTTCTGAAGTGAGGTCACGGCCCGTTTGTGTTGCCATTTTCGACTTCAGTTGGGCAATCTCCTTTTCCTGGGCTTTTAACTTGTTTAGCACCTGCGACATCTTGTCTTCAAGTTCGTCATAACTAGCTTTAAGTAAGTTAGATATCTTATTGATTTTATTGAATTGCTGATGAGCATAATCCACTGCTGCTACACCCGTTATCGCTTCGATTCGACGCACACCTGAAGCAATACCCGTTTCGGCAACCACCTTGAAGCCACCGATATCACCGGTTCGCTTCACATGAACTCCACCACATAATTCAACGGAGTAATCCCCCATAGAAATAACCCGCACCTCATCACCGTACTTTTCACCAAATAGCGCCATCGCACCTTTGGCTTTAGCATCAGCAATTGCCATTACCTCAGCCTGCGTGGCGAGATTACTACGAATCTGCTGATTAACCTGCTTCTCAACTTCAAACAGCTGATCCTGTGTTACCGCCTCATTGTGTGAGAAATCAAAACGCAGACGCTCATTATTCACCAAAGAGCCCTTTTGCTGAACATGTTCGCCAAGAATATTACGAAGTGCAGCATGCATCAGGTGAGTCGCCGAATGATTGCGAATGGTTGCATCACGACGCTCAGCATCAATCACCGCGGATAACTTATCAGTAACTGCTAAGCTTCCTTCAGCCAGTGAACCAATATGTATAAACGCCTTGCCCTGTTTCTGGGTATCCATCACCTCAAAACGACACTGATCATTCTGCAATAAGCCTGTATCACCGACCTGACCACCTGATTCCGCGTAGAAAGGGGTTTTCTTCAGAATCACAACCGCTTCATCACCGGCATTAATTGAGTCTACCGCTTCGCCATCTTTAAACAGGGCTTCAACCTCTGACTGATCCTGTAGCAATTCATATCCGGTAAAATCAGTGACAGCGTCTGTGTTAATGGCATCGTTATAATCAACACCAAATTTACTCGATGAGCGTGCTCGCTGTCGCTGCGCTTCCATCGCCGTTTCGTAGCCTTCCATATCCAGCGTTAAGTCTCTTTCACGCGCAATATCAGCAGTCAAATCTACCGGAAAACCATAGGTATCATAGAGACGAAACACCATTTCACCCGGAATTTGCTTATCCTTGATACCCGCAATGCCGTCTTCAAGAATCTTCATACCCAGATCGAGAGTTTCAGCAAAGCGCTGCTCTTCCAGCTTCAGTGCTTTTTCAACTTCAGCTTGCGCCTTGGCCAGTTCAGGGTAGGCTTCACCCATTTGCTCTACCAGTGTTGCAACCAACTTATAGAAGAACAGATCATTCTGACCTAGCTTGTGCCCATGGCGTAGTGCACGGCGAATAATGCGACGCAATACGTAACCACGCCCTTCATTAGACGGTAGAACGCCATCAACAATCAGGAAAGCACACGAACGAACATGATCAGCAATCACTTTAAGTGAGCTACTGGTTAAATCCTCTGTATTAGTCAATTTTGCAGCCGTTGCAATCAACGCCTGAAACAGATCAATATCGTAATTACTATGGCCGTTTTGTAAGATCGCAGCCAGTCGCTCAAGCCCCATACCTGTATCAACTGAAGGCTTGGGAAGTGGTTCCAAATTACCGCTCTTATCACGGTTGTACTGCATGAAGACCAGATTCCAGATCTCTATATAGCGATCACCATCTTCTTCTGGTGTTCCTGGAGGACCACCCCAGATATGCTCACCGTGATCATAGAAAATCTCGGTACATGGTCCACAAGGACCTGTGTCACCCATCGCCCAAAAGTTATCACTTTCGTATTTCTTTCCAGGCTTATCACCGATCTTAGAGAAACGCTGTGGATCTACACCCACTTCCTTAAGCCAGATGTCTGCCGCTTCGGTATCATCTTCATAAACCGTGACCCATAATTTGTCTTTGGGTAGCCCAACAACGTCTGTTAGAAATTCCCAGGCATAAAAAATGGCATCTCGTTTAAAGTAATCGCCAAAACTGAAATTACCCAGCATTTCAAAGAAAGTATGATGACGTGCTGTATAGCCAACATTTTCCAGATCATTGTGTTTACCACCTGCACGCACACATCGCTGACTGCTGGTGGCTGTGGTGTAGCTTCGCTTGTCCTGACCAAGGAACACATCTTTAAATTGCACCATGCCGGCATTGGTAAACAGCAAGGTTGGATCATTGCCAGGAACCAGTGAGCTAGAGGTGACTATTTCATGGCCCTTGCTATGAAAGTAATCGAGAAACTTTTGTCGAATTTCAGCTGTCGTCGTCATCTTAAATTACATTAATTAGTTATCTTAACTTATTGTTATATAAGTATTTAAATTTCGCATTCTTCCATAGAATCAAGTTTAAAAACCCAGTCTAAGGGAAAACCTCGTGATTGCAGGAAACGGGCACGCTTGGCTTTTTCTGCATAATCATCTACCAGCTCCGTTCCATATTTTTTTGCATATTGCTGCTGCATAAGCAGTCGCCACTCTGGATTATTTTTATCCAGAAATTCATTGGCCAGCTCTTCCTCAATGCCACGCTCGCGCAATTCCTGCACAATTCGCAACGGACCATAACCACGTCGCTTGCGCATATTAATATAACTTTCAGTAAAACGCTCATCTGATAGCAAATTATTCTCAGTCAATCGATCAACACACGCTTCCACATCCTGCTGATCAAAGCCTTTTTGAATTAGTTTTCGATGCATCTCCAGTGAAGAATGTTCTCGCCTCGCAAGTGCTGCCACCGCAGTTTCCAGAATTGATTTTGCCATTATTATAATTCCGATTATCAAAAAGCAGACAGGCGCAAGCTGGTATCAACTTGCGCCTGCAACATCCGATAAGACCACTAACTCTGCAGGGCCGCTTCGATCATTTCATCCGTGATCTCCTGGCTGTCATCCTCTTCAGCCGGCAACTCCTTTGGGTCTGGCATCATTGTGTCACGAATTTTCTTTTCTATTTCCGCGGCAATCTCGGGATTCTCCTTCATAAAACTACGCACCTTATCCTTACCCTGACCAATTCGATCGCCATTATAGGAATACCAGGCTCCCGCCTTATCGACGATTTTATTCGCCACACCCAGGTCAATAATCTCACCCTCTCGGGAAATACCTTCGCCGTACAGGATTTCAAAGTTAACCGTCTTAAAGGGAGGTGCCACCTTGTTCTTAACAACCTTGACCTTGGTTTCGTTACCGACGATTTCATCACCTTTCTTGATCGCACCGGTACGACGAATATCCAGACGAACCGAAGAATAGAATTTAAGCGCATTACCACCTGTTGTAGTTTCCGGATTACCGAACATCACACCAATTTTCATGCGCAACTGATTAATGAATATAACCAGGGTATTTGAACGCTTGATATTCGCCGTTAGCTTACGCAACGCCTGACTTAATAGGCGCGCCTGAAGACCCATATGAGAATCACCCATCTCACCTTCAATTTCCGCTTTTGGCGTCAACGCCGCTACCGAGTCAACAACCACAACACTCACTGCACCGGAGCGCACCAGCATATCGGTAATCTCCAGCGCCTGCTCACCGGTATCCGGCTGAGAAACCAGCAGCTCATCAACATCAACACCCAGCTTTTCGGCATAGCTGGGGTCCAGCGCATGCTCAGCATCAACAAAAGCACAGGTACCACCAACTTTCTGAGCCTCTGCGATCACCTGCAGTGTCAGCGTGGTTTTGCCCGAAGACTCAGGACCATAGATTTCAACGATTCGCCCCTTGGGCAAGCCACCTATACCAAGCGCCACATCCAGACTAATCGAGCCCGTTGATATTGCCTCGATATTAGCTGCCGTTCCCGCATCACCCATGCGCATCACCGAGCCCTTACCAAACTGTTTTTCTATCTGACTTAATGCAGCACTAAGTGCTTTCTTTTTGTTTTCATCCATTGGTATTCCCCTGATTCAAGTTTTATTCAGTTAGTGACATACGCGATGATGCCTGCGATATATTTGTAGATTAGCGGATACATTTTACTATGTCAATATTTTTTATCATGTTGATATATTTTATCATCTACATTATATTTATCAGCATAAGAATAAGGATTCAGAACATGGCTGATAACATCAAAATGCTGCACGAGATCAAGTTTGCCACACGTCAGCGCTTACAATTTATTGAGATCATCGCTTATTACACCGGCACGATTAGCCGTAGCATGCTGGCAAAGGCCTATGGCATATCAGACCCCGCTGCGACCAAAGATCTCAAACTGTACAACGACCTGGCGCCGGGTAACCTAGAGTACAATCCCAGCCTGTTTAGCTTTGTACCGTCTCCACAATTTGATGAGGTATTCGCAGATCTCAGCCCTCAGAGCGTGCTACCTATGTTTGCACAGAACCTGCTATCCGTGGATACCCCGTCTGGTGATGACTCTATATATGGTATAACCGTTGATGAATTACCCTTACCAGCTCGCTTACCAGAAAAACAGGTATTGGCACAGATCATTCGTGCAATGAAAGCCCGTAAACAACTTAAGGTCGTTTATCACTCTTTAACAGAGTCTGATAAAGCCTCTCCAGAAGAACGTATTATTGAACCTCACGCACTGGTTAACACCGGTTTACGCTGGCACATACGGGCTTACAATCACGATAGTTACGATTTCAGGGACTTTGTGCTGTCGCGTTTTACCCAAGCCCAGTCAACTGAACTGGAAGCAGAATCAGAACAATCCTATGATGATGACTGGATGGAAACACTATCATTGCAACTGCAACCACACCCTGGCCTCGGCAAGAAACAACTCACTGCCCTTAATTATGATTACAAGTTTATTGATGGCATGATTGAAATTCCCGTTAGACGCGCACTGGTTGGCTACTTACTACAATTACTAAAAGTTGATACCAGTCGTGATGCATCATTAAACCCAAATGCTTATCAGCTAGTGGTTGCTAACCGCGATGAGGTTGAGGCATTTGCTGCGTGGATATTTGAATAAAAAATCATGCTGCCCTCTTAAGAGAGGATAACCTGATCTGTTCTCATAAAATATGTAAAACGAGCAAAATGAAATTGCGCCCAATATACTGAATTATGGCAACGGTATACATTTATAGACACTGTTGCCATCTAATGCTATCAACACATCAATAAACATTAAGTTATTGAGACATAACATTAAACACTTTACTTACTGTCTTACTAATTTCACTTTTAACTAGATGTACCAGCTTATCGATATCTAACCTGAATCAGATTCCAGTCGTTGATACTAACCGAATTACTGTTGTTGATAACAGTCTACAAAAGCAAAAGCAGGAACAACGCAAATCGGTTATGCCCGCCATTACCTTTATAGCCGAAGAAAATGTATACCCTGCAGCACTATTATTTTTACAACAATCCCTGCACAAGTATCAGAATAACTTAGGCGAGTTATTTATAGAAGGTGATGAATTTCGTGTCATTGATTTTTTTACGTGACGCATGAGAAACATTATTTCTAACGGCGACCTTGGAGCAAGTTCGAACAACTGGGTCACCAGTAACAGTAACAAGGATTTCATCAGTGACATGAAGTCACCATTAAAAGAAAATCTATCACCTTCCTTAGTGCAGACAAGATGAATGATAATCCGGGAAAGGCCGCTTTCTTTCACCAATTAAAGTATTGCTCCCATGCTTTTTCAATACGAAACGACACTCCTTTTAATGAAGCCGTTCTACACTCGGCTGATAAAATAGCACAACCGCTTTTTAAGCAGCTAAATTCAGTCAATAACTTCGTCAGACTAATTAAGGAACGCTATCGGACTATTTTAATTATTATATGAATAGCTCGATAAATAAGAGCACTAATGACAATCCTGATTAGCAATACACACACAGATTAAGCAAAAACAATCAACATAATCACACAACTATATTCTTGTTTAATTCTATTCTTACAATATTATACTGCTAGACATACTTGTTTACTGCTTATAATATTACTTTTCAGCAACATAAGATTAACAAATGATAAAACAGTGAGGAGTGGACAATGGGCGAAGCTACCAATGGTTTTAGTGGATTTTGTGTCACCTGTGTATTAATTGCGATTGTAGGGATTTCTGCTGTTACTGCAGCAGTACTTATCTGGACACAATTCCTTTAGTCAGCATCATTAAATTTTAATTATTGATACATGTTTCAATCTATATGCCTCCTGGCAGAGGCAGCATGTATCACGCATTCAAGAAACCCATCTTTATGTGTATTTAATGGATATTAATCCCTTATCCCCTTTTGATATCAGCACTTAACTGGCAATATGCATTCAGCCACAATGATATGTGCAAAGCTGATAGTTCAACCAGTCAGAAAACAAACCTGTGTTAATGTGTTTAAAGCTTATAAAACTGCAATGGCTTATAAATAACTCCCTGCTGATCTGACACCGATTCAACTAAGGCATAACGATCAATGAACCATTCAATTGGTGGCAGATTCTGATCATAAACATGATCATGAAATTTACGCATTAAGGTAATATGCGGGCGATACTCACGGTTATCAGGGACATAACCACATAACTTTAATGACTCCCCGAGACTCCGTTGTAATTTCAATAGTGCATCCGGCAAGCTTTCTAATCCCATCCACAAAACAGCAGCTCGACCAAACTTTCCATAGTGATTCAGGAGAAGCTTAAAAGGAACGCCACCAACCGTGCCAGCCTGGTACTTAATACAGTTAAGCTGCTCAGTACTTACATTACCCAGAAAATGCAAGGTCAAATGAAGATTACTTACACGATAAAGCTTTGCCGAGTTTGATTTAATGAAAGATGATGACTGAAACTGACTGGAAATCTGCTGGCGAACGGATTGATCAGGCCATAGCGCAAAAAACACACGGCGAGTCTCCGCCTTTTTTGCTGAAGAATGAAAATTTAATGATTTTCTATTCATTTAAAATACGTTGCATGCCTTTAATTGCCTCATAAACTGATAGCAAGCGTACTTGTTGTCGGTCGCCATCAAACTGAAAACGTATAGACTCAATCAGCTGACCAGGGCGCGCCCAGGCAATCCATACAGTTCCCACTGGTTTTTCAGCAGTACCGCCGGCTGGACCAGCAATACCGCTTATGGAGACGCCCAACTGAGCCTGACAGCGGTCGAGTAATCCAAGAACCATTTCCTTAACAACCGGCTGACTCACCGCGCCATATTCCTCTAATACTGACTCAGGCACCCCAAGAAAATCCTGTTTAGCCTGATTACTATAACTGACGATGCCACACTCAAACCACTGTGAGCTTCCATCTAGGTCGGTAATGGCTTTGGCAATCCAGCCACCCGTACAGGATTCCGCACAGGCGACCCGTATTCCACGCTTTATCAGTTGCTCAGCTAATGATTTAAGTAGCGTGGCTATTTCGGCTTCGTTTATATCGATAGACACTTAGAGAATCTTTATAATTTGTATGTTTTTCAGTCAATTTAGTTGGATTAATACGTTAACATGTGCGTGCTATAAACGATAGCCTGTCAATAGTTAAACTCATGTAATCAGGCTCAGCGTACCGAGACTTAATATTAGTATTTCATTGCTTTTCTTTTGCATCATATAATGCGAACATCATCGTTATAATAATAATCGAATTTTCTTAACTTGAGACTGGCTTATACTATATGTCTATGCATTTCGTTTGGCCAATAATTCAGAGACAACAATGCAGTGCGACAACCAAGTAGTTGACTTTCCTCTGGTGAATGCTATTAACTATGCTTATGGCATAGACAGAGAAAGAGCGTATACCGGTACAACTAGTGGCTTTAATCCCATATAGTTGGTAGCGAGTGATGAACAGGTAAACGCAACAGTGGTATCGTAGTTACCGATGACCTTTGGGTAACGAGTAACTATATACTGCCTACAGGTACTAATATGGTGGCATCAGGAACACGTATTTAGATGAAAACTTTCAGTTATGGTGTAGTTCTTTTTGTATTCTGGCTTTTATTGTCAGGACATTTTGAACCCCTGTTACTTGGACTGGGGCTGGTATCCGTTATCTTTACTGTTTTTCTGGCTAAACGGATGAAAGTGATCGACCATGAAAGCTACCCTCTCCATCTTTCTCCACGATTACCGGGTTTTCTTGTGTTCCTTTTCTGGGAAATAGTCAAATCCAATATTGATGTACTAAAACGAATTATGACTTTAGGTACTCCATCGATTAGTCCGCAACTGATTAAGATCCCACTTCAACAAAAGACAGACCTGTGCCGAGTTATTTATGCGAACTCCATTACCTTAACTCCAGGCACAGTGAGTGTGGAACTGAATAATGACAAAATCACTGTCCATGCACTGACAAAAGATGCTGCTGATGATCTTTCCGATGGAAGAATGGCCAAAGCCATCCAAGATAAGGTCGTCGAATAATAATGTTTATTGCTGTTTCTTTAGCCATTCTAGTTACTTTAGGACTCGCACTAGCACGCGCGCTCTTAGGGCCGACTGTTTATGATCGCATTGCGGCAATTAACATGTTTGGCACCAAAACAGTTTTACTCATTGCTGTTTTTGCCTTTTATTCCGGACGCACGGATTTATTGGACATTGCATTGGTTTACGCATTGATAAACTTTATTAGTATGGTAGCTGTTTTAAAACTGATTGAGTATGGAGACCTCCACTCACCGGGAAAGGATGATACAGAAGATACAAAGGTGGGCCAGGAATGATTATCGACTTTTTGAGCTGGATCAGCCTTCTCATTGGAGCCCTGTTGGGTGTTGTTGGTGCCATTGGTATTCATCGATTCCCCGATTTTTACAGTCGCCAGCATGCCGTCGGAATAACCGATACCCTATGTGCTATGTTTATTATACTCGGCCTGGCATTACAGGCCGGGTTAAGTCTTGCCGCATTCAAACTCGTACTGATTTTTATGTTCATTTTTCTCACCAGCCCAGCTGCCTCACATGCATTAGTAAATGCTGCCATGCATGGTGGCCTGAAACCTAAACTGGGAAGTCCAACTGAAAGGGATAAATCTTGATTGACCTTTTTGTCAATATAACCTTGCTTGCCTTTCTTGCAATTACCGCAGTGGCTATTGTTCGCATGACAAATCTTTTTGCCATTATCATGCTATTTGGTATATTCAGTTTTCTATCGGCAGCCTTATTTGTTGTAATGGATGCGGTTGATGTAGCGTTTACCGAGGCAGCCGTAGGCGCAGGTGTCTCTACTGTTTTGATGATTGCAACGATCGCACTCACAAAAGATCAAAAAGAAAAACCGTCTGAAAGTCACCGGCCCTGGTTACCATTAGCGGTTGTCATTGTCACCGGCGCTGCACTGGTTTACGGTACGTTAGATATCCCTGCTTTTGGTGATCCTGAAGCGCCTGCTCATACTCATGTTGCACCGCATTATCTCGAAAAGTCTATGTCAGAAACTGGCATTCCAAATGTGGTTACATCTGTATTAGCCAGTTATCGAGGATTTGATACCCTGGGTGAAGTCGTTGTCGTTTTTACAGCAGGAATAGCGGTATTACTATTGATTGGTGGCAGACGTCCGACATCCAAATCAGACAATCCTGAAAGGGATCAAAATGACGCATAACCTTATCCTTCGAGTCGTATCAAAGACCCTGATTCCAGCGATTATAATTTTTGCACTCTATGTGCAGTTTCATGGCGATTTTGGCCCTGGTGGTGGTTTCCAGGCGGGTGTCATTCTGAGTGCGGCGCTTATACTCTATGCACTGGTATTTGGGCTCGACGCCGCAGAACAGGTCATTCCACCAACACTGTTACGGTCGCTTGCCAGCTTGGGCGTACTCATCTATGCAGGCGTTGGTGTTGTCACACTGTTTTTAGGTGGGAATTATCTGGATTATTCAGTACTGGGAAGCACACAGATCGCCGGGCAACATATCGGCATCTTACTGGTGGAACTCGGTGTGGGAATAACCGTTTTTGCCGTCATGTTACTCATCTTTTTTGCGTTTGCTGACAGGGGTCGACCATGATGGATTTTGTTATCGGCCACTATAATTACTGGATTGCTATTTTTTTAATGATGGTAGGTTTTTACACTGTTATTAGTCGAGGCAATCTGGTCAAGAAAATTATTGGCTTGAATATTTTTCAGGTTTCAGTTTTTTTACTCTATATCAGCTTGAGTACGGTACAAGGAGGCGCAGCCCCAATTATTACTGAAGGCACTGAACTCTATTCTAACCCTTTACCTCATGTATTGATCCTCACGGCAATTGTTGTTGGCGTTGCCACAACCGCACTTGGCCTGGCGCTTGTCGTCCGGATTAAAGAAGCGTACGGCACCATAGAGGAAGATGAAATTCACGAACAAGATCACTCCTTATGATGCAAGAACATTTAAGCCTGCTACTTGTTGTTATTCCACTGGCTGCGGCACCGATTGTCGCCATCTTGCCGCGTGGCCGACTCCCATGGGCCATGACACTAATTGTAACCTCAATCTGCGCCATACTCGCCGGGATGCAATTATGGGGCGTAGTTCACGAGGGCGCCATCAGTTATGAATTAGGAGGATGGGCTCCACCCTGGGGGATCGAATATCGTATCGATGCTGTTAACGCATTTATTGCATTGATCATTGCCGGTATTGCCGCCATTACCCTGCCCTATGCGTTATTGAGTGTAGAGAACGAAATCCCTGAAGACAAAATTCCACTTTTCTACAGTGCATTTTTACTTTGTTTTGCTGGTTTACTTGGTATCACACAAACTGGCGACATATTCAATGTGTTCGTGTTTCTGGAAATTTCCTCACTATCAACCTATGCACTGATTAGCCTTGGACGAAAGCGCCAGGCGCTGACATCATCCTATCAATACCTGATCATGGGAACGCTGGGTGCAACTTTCTTTTTGATCGGTGTGGGCCTGCTGTATTCACAGACCGGCACCTTGAATATGGCGGACCTGGCCAAACTTCTACCCGACGTTATTGATCTCAAAACCGTACACACGGGTTTTGCGTTTATCCTGATTGGCATCGCGCTGAAGCTGGCATTATTTCCACTGCATCTCTGGCTGCCTAATGCCTACACTTATGCGCCAACTGTCATTACCGTATTTCTTGCCGCGACAGCGACCAAGGTTGCCGTTTATGTCCTGCTGCGTATTTTGTTTTCAGTTTTCCCGAACGGTTTTATGTCGACAACCCCGACCGGAGACCTGTTTATCATACTCGGCATTACCGGGATTATCATTGCATCGGTTTATGCAATTTACCAGGATAATGTAAAACGCCTACTGGCCTATTCCAGCGTGGCACAAATCGGCTATATCGCCCTGGGTATCGGTTTTGCTTCTGCCTCCGGGTTAACGGCTTCAATGATTCATCTTTTTAATCATGCCTTAATGAAAGGTGCATTGTTTATGGCCGTCGGGGCGATTATTTATCGTCTTGGTGCCTGCCGTATGACTGATATCCACGGTCTCGGGCGACAAATGCCCTGGACCTTTGCCGCCATTGTTATCGGTGGCTTAAGTCTAATCGGTGTGCCTGGGACTGCCGGGTTTATCAGTAAATGGTATCTGATACTGGCCGCACTGGAACAGCAGTCCTGGGTTGCTGTAGCCGTTATCCTGATTGGATCATTACTCGCCGTTGTCTATATAGGTAAGGTCATTGAAACGCTCTATTTTAAACCCATTACAGAAAAGAATGCCTCGGTTAAAGAAGCACCATTATTATTATTGGCCCCAACCTGGGGACTGGTTTTTGCGAACATTTATTTTGGCCTGAATACCGAATTAACAGTAGGCATTGCAGAACGTGCAGTAGAAGTATTGGGAGTAACCGGTAAATGAGTGCTGAAACATTAATCCTCATAATTATGCTGCTCCCTCTGCTGGGTGCTATTGGCATTATTACTGCGCGACACTATCCTGATGTTCGGGAAGGCGTAACCCTGGTTACTGCGACATTAGTTGCAGTTCTCGTCGTGATCATGGCATATCGTTTTCTAGGTGGTGAGACATTTGCACTGACTATTGCTGAACCCCTGCCCGGAATCAGTATCGCATTCAGAGTTGAAGCGCTAGGAATGTTGTTTGCACTGGTAGCGGGATTATTATGGATCGTAACGTCCATTTATGCCATTGGCTATATGCGCGGTCATAATGAAAAAAACCAGACCCGTTTCTTCGCCGCATTTGCTGTAGCCATTTCCTGCACCATGGGCATTGCCTTCTCTGACAACCTGTTTACCTTATTTCTTTTTTACGAGTTTTTAACCCTTTCGACCTATCCGCTGGTTACCCATTCCGGTACTGATGAGGCAAAAAAAGGCGGGCGCACCTATCTCGGTATATTATTAGGTACCTCCATTGGCCTGTTCCTGGCAGGCATCCTTGTCACCTGGCTGGTAACGGGCAGCATCACCTTCCAGGAAGGTGGCATTTTAGCCGGTAAACTTGATCCAGCCTGGGCTGGCCTGCTATACGCACTGTTTTTGTTCGGTATCGGTAAAGCAGCACTCATGCCATTTCATCGCTGGTTACCCGCAGCCATGGTTGCCCCAACACCCGTAAGTGCATTGCTGCATGCCGTCGCGGTTGTTAAAGCCGGTGTGTTTACACTACTTAAGGTAACCATCTACATTTTTGGTAGCGACTTCATTCTAAGTAATGATGTGACAGGCGGTTTAGTCTGGGTCGCCGCCGCCACCATTTTACTGGCGTCCATGGTGGCAATGACCAAGGACAATCTCAAAGCCCGATTAGCCTATTCCACGGTAAGTCAGTTAAGTTACATTGCTCTGGGTGCTATGCTGGCGAGTAAATCGGCGCTGGTTGGCGCCTCCATGCACATTGCCATGCATGCCTTTTCAAAAATCACCTTATTCTTTGCTGCAGGCGCAATTTATGTTGCCGCACATAAGAAATTAATCAGCGAACTGAACGGACTAGGTCGCGCTATGCCGATTACCTTTGGCGCATTTCTCATTGGTGCCTTAAGCATTATCGGACTGCCTCTATTTGGCGGTATGTGGAGTAAGTGGTATCTCGGTTACGGAGCGGTTGAAACCGGTCAGTTAATATTACTTGGTGTACTGATGGTGAGCTCACTTTTGAATATTGCTTACTTGCTGCCAATTCCTATACGCGCCTTTTTCAGCAAGCCCAGCAGCGGCGAACACTACACTGAAATAAAGGAAGCGCCCAAATCCATTCTATTGGCCATGCTTATCACATCAGGTGCATGCGTCATATTGTTTTTCTACCCGGACCCGTTTTACCAACTGGCAAGTTTAGCGGCGGGAGGCAACTAAGATGTCTGAAAAAAAGTATTTTTTTGATAAACCAGAAAACGTTAAATGGGTGTTACGAGTGTTTTATACCATTTGTGCACTATTGGTTGTGGCTGACTTTATCTTGCACCGCCACATCGGTTTTTCCTGGGAGGAAATTCCTGCATTCTATGCCATTTATGGTTTTGTCGCCTGCGTCATCCTTGTTTTGATTGCAAAAGAGATGCGCAAGGTCATTATGCGTAAGGAAGATTACTACGATGAGTGAGTTGCCTCCATTCAGTCTCTATTTCATTGCTGCACTTTTAGTTCTGTTCAGTCGCGGTATTTCTCGTAAAATTATTTTACTGGCAACTCCCGTAATTGCCGCCCTGTATATCTGGTTAAATATTGATGTGGGTACCCTGTCGTCCTACCCAATACTTGACTATGAATTAATCTTTATGCGAACTGACAAGCTCAGCCTGTTATTTGCATATCTATTCTGTATCGCCAGTTTTATCGCAAGTATATTTGCCTTACACGTAAACGACACTAAACAGGAAATTGCCGGTCTGGTATATGCTGGCAGTGCGTTAGGGGCTGTGTTTGCCGGCGATTTAATCACCCTGTTTATCTTCTGGGAGTTACTGGCAATTAGCTCGGTGTTCTTTATCTGGGCACGTGGCACTGAACGTGCAATTGACGCAGGCATGCGTTACCTGATCTATCAGGTTATGTCAGGTGTATTTTTACTGGCTGGGGCATTGCTGCATTTTCACACTACCGGCTCACTGGCCTTTGACCATATCGGACTGGGAAGCGTCGCGGGCTGGTTAATCTTCATTGCATTTGGCATTAAAAGCGCATTCCCCTTCCTGCACACCTGGCTAACTGACGGTTATCCTGAAGCAACGCCAACCGGTACCGTATTCCTCTCAGCCTTCACCACCAAGGTTGCAGTATATGCCCTGGCACGTAGCTTTGCCGGTGAAGACATATTGATATATATCGGTGTCACCATGGCCTGCTTCCCGATATTCTTTGCAGTCATCGAAAACGATTTGCGTAAAGTTCTTGCCTATAGCTTGATAAACCAGGTTGGATTTATGGTAACGGGGATTGGCATTGGCACCGCACTCGCCATTAACGGAGCCGTCGCCCACGCATTTAGTGATGTTATCTTTAAAGGCTTACTGTTCATGACCATGGGTGCTGTATTGTATCGAGTCGGTCATGTTAACGGCTCCCATCTGGGCGGGCTTTATAAAACCATGCCTAAAACAACGGTGTTCTGTATCGTTGGCGCATTATCCATTTCTGCTTTCCCTCTTTTCAGTGGTTTCGTAAGCAAATCCATGGTTATGACAGCATTGATGTATGAAGACCATGGTTATCTCTGGCTATTTATGTTGTTCGCATCTGCAGGCGTATTCCATCATGCGGGAATCAAGATCCCCTACTTTGCATTTTTTGCCCATGATTCCGGTCTACGCCCCAAGGAAGCGCCCATCAATATGCTATTAGCCATGGGTCTGGCAGCTGCACTGTGTATCTTTATAGGCACTCAACCGCAATATTTATATTCAATGCTACCGTTGGAAGTTGACTACTGGCCCTATGACACGACCCATGTGCTTGCCCAGTTACAATTGCTCTTCTTCTCTGCAATGGCTTTTGTCTGGTTGAACAAACAGGGTCTATACCCACCGGAATTACCTTCAACAAACCTGGATGCGGAATGGATTTATCGCAAGGTCGTTCCTACCGGTGTCCGCCACGGTCTGGCATTTCTTAACAATGTAAAAGCGTCTTCAATAGCACTCGCCATGTCACCCATGCATGGCATTCGCAACTCTTTTACGCAATCCTCCATAGCCAAATATCATCTCTCTGAAAGCTGGCCTACAGGCAGCATGGTATTCTGGATTGCGATAATTCTGGTTGCTTATCTGTTGCTTGATATTCTTGTATACTGATTTACCATACTGGCTGGCGCAGCATAAGCTGGAACTATTGAGTAGCACATGAGTCTTTGATATATGGCGTAATGGCATTAGCTAACAGCGCCGCTATGCGAGACCGTAATATATATCTAACTCCTTAAAACAGAACCAGAGCATGACCAATATCCCTGACTCGACGACACAAAATTCTTCTGGCAACACATCACGCCCAATGATTGACCTGCTGGTCAGTATCGTTATTCCTTCAATTATCCTGATGAAATTCAGTGGTGAAGATGCCCTTGGCGCAACTAGCGCATTACTTGTAGCGCTGGCTTTTCCCCTGGGCTGGGGCCTGTTTGAGAGATTCCAACATAAGAAATTCAATTTTATAGCACTGCTGGGCTTAATCAGTGTATTGCTTACCGGTGGCATTGGGTTGCTACAACTTGATGCTCATTGGCTCGCTGTCAAGGAAGCAGCCATCCCGGGAATAATCGGCATCGCAGTACTCGTTTCTACGCGTACCCGTTATCCCTTAATCCGGACTCTACTCTATAACCCTGCAATTATGAATGTCAGCAAAATCAGACAAAAACTCGAAGACAATGACAATATCGAATCATTTGAAGCCCGCCTACTCAACGCGACATATCTACTGAGTGGCACTTTTCTTTTTTCGGCGACGATGAACTACATCCTGGCCAAGTGGATTGTGACCAGCACAGCGGGAAGCGCTGCTTTCAACGAAGAACTCGGACGGATGACACTGCTCAGTTATCCAGTTATCGCCATTCCCTCCATGCTCATGATGATGGCAATCTTATTTTACCTGTGGCGGACGATCCATGGCATGACCGGGCTTAAGCTGGAAGACATACTAGTGGTGAACCGTTCGACCAATAAGCATGACAATATTTCAACTTAATAGCAGTTCACGCCCACACCTGCCTGGCTTATAGAATTGTTTTGATTTAATACTACGTAACACAAGAAAGACGCATTGCTTCGATCTAACGAGAATTCCAAGAAACCTTTTTGCTTTCTGACATAAATAACGGCCTTTTTTTCAACCTATAAGACAGCTCTACGATATAATCGAGCAGAATTTTTTGTGTAGGTTTTTTGTAAGGGGCTATCTACATTGAAGAAACCTGCACTAATACCTGTATTTTTTGTGTAACTTCATGAAATATCCTTCAATTTCAGGAGCATCACAAAAAAAGTAAAATATCAAAAACATATAAATATTAGATACTTACGTAGAGTTTATGGTAGAAACCTTAAAGAAAAAACCAGTACAGCACACACCGATGATGCAGCAGTTCCTGCGTATCAAGGCTGAGCACCCGGAGACCCTACTGTTTTACCGCATGGGTGATTTTTATGAGCTGTTTTTTGATGACGCCCGTAAAGCCGCGCAGCTCCTCGACATCACGCTAACAGCGCGTGGTAAATCCAATGGTGAAGCGATTCCCATGTGCGGTATTCCTTTCCATGCGGCAGATAATTATCTGGCACGTATTATAAAGTCTGGTGAATCTGTCGCTATCTGTGAACAGATAGGTGACCCCGCAACATCAAAAGGCCCGGTCGAGCGCCAGGTTGTTCGAATAGTCACGCCCGGCACAGTCACAGACGAAAACCTGCTGGATGAGCGCCGTGATAATTACCTGATGGCCGTTTCCAGTCAGCAGGATCTCATTGGTATTGCCGTGTTAGATGTCAGCTCTGGCCGCTTCTGGGTACAAGAACTCGAAACACTGGAACAACTTCACACCGAACTTGAGCGCATTAAGCCATCTGAGGTGTTAATTTCTGAAGATGACAGTCATTTTTCAAGCCTTTCAAATCGCCAGGGTATTAGACGCCAGCCTCCCTGGTATTTTGAAATGGATACCTGTGTTCGCCTGCTGACCGAGCAATTCGCAACCAAAGACCTGGCAGGTTTTGGCTGTGAAGGCATGGATCAGGCCATTATGGCCGCCGGCTGCCTGATGCAGTACGTACAGGACACCCAGCGCACTGCCCTGCCGCATATTCAGGGACTACGAGTTGAACGCAGTGAAGATTCAGTATTATTAGATGCCGCAAGTCGCAGAAACCTTGAACTGGAAGTTAACCTGCAAGGTGGTCATGAGAATACCCTGGCTTCTGTGATCGACAAAACCTCAACAGCGATGGGCAGTCGTTGCTTACGCCGCTGGATCAACCGTCCACTGCGTGACCACCAGCAGCTCAAGCTTCGCCATAGTGCTGTTGAAGCACTGCTTAATAACCGTGAATACGAAGCATTACAGTCGCTGCTAAAACATGTGGGCGATATAGAGCGTATTATTAGCCGAATTGCGATTAAGTCGGCTCGACCTCGCGACCTGTACACTCTAGGCAATTCGCTATTTCAGCTGCCTGAACTTCAGCAATTACTCAGCGATAAACCTGCCCAGCGACTGTCTGAATTATCTGAGCAGATCAGCGAACACCCGGATCTTGTGCACCTGCTCAAAACTGCCGTAATAGAGAACCCACCCGTTGTGATTCGCGATGGTGGCGTCATTGCCGAGGGTTATGATGCTGAACTGGATGAGCTTCGTAGTCTCAGCAAGAATGCCGATCAGTTTCTTGTCGATCTCGAAGCACGTGAAAAAGAACGCACTGGCATTAGTACCCTGAAAGTAAGCTATAACCGCGTACATGGTTTTTATATTGAGATTTCACGGGCCCAGTCAGACAAGGCACCAGAAGACTATATTCGTCGCCAGACATTAAAAACCGCCGAACGCTTTATTACCCCTGAGCTTAAGGAGTTTGAAGACAAGGTTCTCAGTGCCAAGGAGCGCGCCTTAAGCCGTGAGAAAGCGCTCTATGATGAGTTATTAGACAAGCTACTCACCAGCTTACAACCCTTACAGCAATGCGCAGAAGGCGTTGCCGAGCTGGATACCCTGTGCTGCTTCGCCGAACGTGCAGACACCCTGAACTTCTGCCAGCCAGAATTCCAGACTCGCCCCGGCGTTAATATAATCGCCGGCCGCCATCCTGTGGTCGAACAGGTCACGGATAACAGCTTTATACCCAATGACTGCAAACTCAATGACCAGCAACGCATGCTGATCATTACCGGCCCTAATATGGGTGGTAAATCGACCTATATGCGGCAGAATGCACTGATTGTACTAATGGCCTATATAGGTTGCTATGTGCCGGCTGAAAAAGCCCTGATAGGCCCTGTGGATCGTATTTTTACCCGTATTGGCGCATCAGACGACCTGGCCTCAGGTCGCTCAACCTTTATGGTGGAAATGACTGAAGCTGCCAATATTCTTAATAATGCAACTGATAAAAGTCTGGTATTAATGGATGAAATTGGCCGTGGGACTAGCACCTTTGATGGTTTATCACTGGCCTGGGCCTGTGCCGAGAGCCTGGCAATGGATAGTCGCCCATTTACCCTGTTTGCCACACACTATTTTGAGCTGACATCCATGGTAGATGAAGTCAAAACCGTCAAGAATATCCACCTGGACGCGGTAGAACACGGTGACTCGATTGTCTTTATGCACGCGGTAAAAGAAGGCCCAGCAAATCAAAGTTACGGGTTACAGGTTGCCAAGTTAGCCGGTGTGCCGACGTCGGTCATCAATAGCGCCCGTAAAAAGCTACACATACTGGAACGCCAGTCTGCGGGAGCCCATGAAGTGTTTGTTGAAGAAACAACGGGGCAACTGGAGTTATTTAATAATAACCCTCACCCAATTGTCGAGCAGCTTCAGGAGCTGGATGTTGATGGACTCAATCCTCGAGAGGCATTACAGTTACTATACCAGCTAGTTGAAAAGTCACACCAACACTAAGAGTAGTCAGCAAAATGCCCAGAAAAATAAATACAATCGGTATTATCGCCAAAAACAAAGGAGAAGCTGTCGGCCAGACGGTTACTCAACTAGTCGACTTCCTTACACAGAAGTCCTGTAAGATCATACTGGATAACAGTGCTGAAACTCTGATAGAGGGTGCCGATTGTGTAGACCGAGATACCCTCGGAAAACAAAGTGATCTGGCCATTGTTGTCGGGGGAGATGGTACCTTTCTAAGCGCGGTTCGCTCTCTGGCAGATCATAAAATTCCCGTGCTGGGAATAAACCTGGGGCGACTGGGTTTTCTGGTTGATATATCCCCGGATGAAATGTTCGAGCATCTCGAGCAGATTTTACAGGGCAATTATGTCGACGAATGTCGTTTTCTATTGCAGGCAAAAGTCCTACGCGATGGACACGTTATTGCTGAAGCCGATGCATTTAATGACGTTGTCGTTCATATTCGTGATGTCGCTCGAATGATTGAATTTGAAACCTATATTAATGGGCAGTTTGTAAACTTCCAGCGCTCAGATGGTCTGGTGGTTTCAACACCAACGGGTTCAACAGCTTACGCACTCTCTAGTGGCGGCCCACTACTTCATGCCACGCTCGATGCCATGGTACTGGTGCCCATATGCCCTCACACATTAACCAATCGTCCACTGGTAGTGAATGCCGATAGTACCGTTGAGATTGTTATTGGTGACAGTAAGCAAACAACGTCACAAGTAACTTTCGATGGCCAGACCGCGTTTGATGTTAAACCCAAAGACCGTATTGTTATCGAAAAGAAACAAAGCCCCATTCACCTGATTCACCCTGGCAGTTACGACTATTTCGAAATTCTAAGGGCCAAGCTGCACTGGAGCGAACAGATTTAACCATTATGCTAAACCATATCAGAATTCGTAATTTTGCCATTATTGATCATCTTGATCTGGACTTTGATGATCAGTTAACCACACTCACCGGTGAAACCGGTGCCGGTAAATCTATTTTACTAGGCGCACTTGGGTTATTACTCGGTGACAGAGCCGATTCGGATAGCGTACGCGCAGGTTCCAGCAAAGCTGAAATCAGTGCTGAGTTCGACATCAGTCAACTTGAACATGTTCAGGCCTGGTTAAAAGATAAAGAACTGGATGCGGAACATGACTGCCTTTTAAGAAGACGCCTCGGTGCAGATGGCCGTTCGCGTGCATTCATTAATGGCAGTGCAGTTCCATTACAGGACATGCGACAACTCGGTGAAATGCTGGTTGATATTCATGGTCAGCATGAACACCAGTCATTGATGAAACCCGATATGCAACGTCAGCTACTGGATGATTACGCTAACCACCAGAAGCTGATTGAAAAGGTAAAAGCTAACTATCAACAATGGCATCAGAAGCAGCAACAACTAAAGCAGCTTCAGGAATCCAGTAAAGATAAAAATGATCGTCTTGATTTACTGCGCTATCAGGTTTCAGAACTCGAAGCCCTGTCTTTGCAACCCGGTGAGTTTGACCAGTTACAGAAAGAACACCAGATACTGGCTAACTCAGACCAGCTAAGCAGTGACGCCAATACAGCACTCAACGCACTCTACGATGCCGATGAAAACAGTATTTATTCACAGCTATCTCATCAGGCAAGAACCATTGAATCCATGGCGTCTGCTGACAGTTCACTAACACCTGCACTGGATATGCTGAATGAAGCATTAGTACAGGTTGAAGAAACGTCTTCATTACTCAGAGAGTATCAGGACAACTTAAATAATGACCCACAGCGTTTCGATGAAGTCGAAACACGACTGGGCATTATTCATGACCTGAGCCGCAAACATCAGGTCGATTCAGAACAACTGATTCCTTTATTTGAAAACCTGAGTGCATCACTTAACGAACTAGAAAATGTAGATGAGAACCTGAGCCAGCTGGAAGCGGAAGTTGCTTCTCTCGAAAAAGCCTATTTTACTTCCGCTAAAAAACTATCTGAATCCAGAAATAAAACCGCTAAAAAACTTAACAAAGGCATTAGTGACTCAATGCAAACCTTGGGCATGTCGGGCGGACGTTTTCAGGTACAGATCACGGAAAAGGAAAAACCCGGCACACACGGACTAGATCAAATTGACTTTATGGTCAGCACGAATAGCGGTCAACCCTTCAAGCTATTAGCAAAAACAGCATCCGGTGGTGAACTGGCACGTATAAGTCTTGCAATACAGATGATCACCGCACAACAGGGTCGCATCCCTACCCTGATATTCGATGAAGTGGATACCGGCGTTGGCGGCGGCATTGCGGAAATTGTCGGCAAGCACTTACGCGCTCTGGGTGAAAGTCGTCAGGTTTTCTGTATCACACACTTACCACAGGTTGCATCGCAGGCGCATCATCATATGCAGGTTTATAAACAGAGTGATGGCAAGGAAACGCGTACTGAAATTATTCCGTTAGAGATGGAGCAACGTGTAGATGAGATTTCGAGGATGCTAGGTGGTCTGGAGATCACTCAACAGACGATCGATCATGCACGAGACATGCTGAATCGTTCTCAGGCAGAAGCCTGATAACTATCTGTTATATTCTGATCTCGAACATACATATTAACTATCTAGACTCAATATGACCTATTCGAGTACCTGTAACCTATGCAAAAGCGGCGGATATTAGAAATACAAAAAAAGGTATACGCTACGGGCGAATTGTAAAAATTATATTCTCATCTTAAATAATCTATTAATCTGAAAAGAATATCGACACATTTCTTTTTAGCCTTACACTTTATAGCTATGTCATAACCACGCGAGTAATTAACCTGATGATTTTAGGTATCTTTTATAAATATGTATAAATATTGCAGGAATTCTGTAAAGACTTACGTTGTTGCTTTTGAGGTTAATTAACTGAAATGAAAAATCTTAAAATAATTTTCTTTTTGTTCCCATCGCTGATTTGCTCTAATTCAATAGCCGCGCCTCTCTATTACACATTTGAAGGCAACATTACTACTCTTTCACATGATTATGCCGGTGCAATTTCCAATGCCGGACTTGTCGTTGGTTCTTCTGTAACATATACGCTCCTCATAGATTTGAATGCAGCTGCATCTGAGACACATTTTGGTGGTTATGTTGATTATGACTCATATATAGACACAGCCACATGGGATTATTTCTATGTAGACTATATTGGCGGCGACGCACTTAGTGAAATTAACGGTGGCTCCTATAATACTATTGGACCCGCAGATGGCAGTGGCCCTATGAATGCATCTGAGAAAAATTGGGGATATAATACTCTAATTGGTCAACCTGGTGGTTTTCTTCATACTAATTCTGATGATGACCAGCTTCAATTAAAAAACACCGGTTTAAATGTATCAGATTGGATTATTGGCACTACAGTACATGTTAATAACTGGGCTTTCGATTCTAATAATAATCAATCACAATTATTTGCTGAAGTTCAATTAACCAGTATTTCTTCCGTGCCTGTTCCCGCTGCATTATGGTTATTCAGCTCGGGAATAATAAGTTTAGCTGGATTAGCTAGACGCAATCTAACATAAAATTATTTTCATTTAAGTTTATACGGGGTATTGTTTTTAAATCAGCTGTTTTATATTGCCGCATGGAAACCACCCTAAGAAACCAAAAAATAAAAGCTTAGCTTAAAGACTAGACTTTTAACAATATGGGTATCCGGTTAAGTAGATAAGTATTTTTATTTATTTCTTATGATGGGTATCAATAGTATGTCCTCAATGTTTTTATCCATGTTTTAGATAATAAGCCAAACTTGATTTAACGACCTGCCTTTAGTTACAACATTTTTTATATTCTTGTTAAGTTTCTGTGATATTTGTGTGATTTTTATAAGTGATGATTAAGTTTCTTCATATACCGAAGAATTTAAAATCACTTACAAACGGAAATTCATAATGAAAATTTTAAAAGCGTTAAGAAATGCCGCACTGATTAGTGCATCAATTACGGTATCAAGCATTGCATTTGCAGGACAAGGTCCACAATTTTCATCCAATATACACGGATTTGATAATGCTGGTGGCGGTCGTGGAAACGTCAATGCACCTGTTGTCTTTGTTACATCCCAAGGACTATATTATGATTCAATTGCTTTAGCTGATTTACCAATGACAGGAGACTTTCAACAGTTAATCCCCGGACAAAATGGATTGGAAACAGAGTTTGGACCTGGTGATGAAGGTCACCGTGGTGGACGTTGGTGGATTGATGTTGATCAAAATGGATACCAAAACGATGGTGATTTATTTTTCTTATGCCCTCTAAT
>JBFHVQ010000040.1:0-25854 GCA_041589455.1 Gammaproteobacteria bacterium
ATGGTGGGTGTAGCTCAGTTGGTAGAGCCCCGGATTGTGATTCCGGTCGTCGAGGGTTCAAGTCCCTTCATCCACCCCATATTCCCTTTATAAAAAACCTATCGTGAAAGTTTCTGCTTTACACGGTATGGTTTTTATTTGCTGATGGTACCAAACCAGAAATCAGTGCTTTTCTCCAGAAATTCCCTGTATGGCATGTAGTGTGATCCATCACAGGAAAAATTCAGTCCAACCATGCCATTGATAATATTCAGTGAGCCTGCCCTGAGGTAAACATTTTCATCAGCAAAACGCAGCTTGCCAAACATTTCAAAAACCGGCATAACTTTTTCAGCTGGCACGATGGCGCGTTCTGGATAGGGGCATCTGGGATATGCCAGGCAAATATCGGGGTCGGTAAGGTCATCGATATTCAATAAACGGTATACATAAGGGTCGTCATACTGCCAGATAGTTGCTCGGTTACTGGAAAAGTGGAATTTGCCATGGAATATGCCATGTTCTGTGATTAGTTCATTCATGATGGAAAAAACTTCATCCAGATTACGGTCCATCAGGCTATCAACACGGCGTTGCAGGAAAACACCGCTGCGAATGGAAGGGTCGCCCTTTACCTGTCTCCAGGTGTCCGGTTCCTTGTAGCTGGCGGTAGTTTGCGGTAACTCACGCAAGTCGAAATCTGCGCCTAGAAAGCCAACTCGTTGACCATCAGTATTTCGTATGACCTGAATCGCGGTAATTGATGGACGTTTTTTGTTACGGCTTATATAGGCTTCTGAGAGTTTGAAATCAGTAATACCAATAATACCATCCATATAGGGGCGATCGATACGATTACGGCCGAAGTGATCAGCGTCTGCACCTGTTTGTGTGATGTTGTTGGTGATCTGCACTCCATCTGCATTCAGGACATAGAGGTGTTTACAGTACGAGAAATTAGGAAGTGCATTGGTTAACAACGTTTCCAGGGACACGCGTACATCAATGATTTCTGCGCAGCGTCCTGCAAGGTTGTGCATGGAATTGCTTAAAAGCTGTGTCAGTATGTCGCGTTGTTTACGAATGCTATCTTGAAGGCTGCTAAAGGTTTCCTGTGTGCTCATGAATGTCTAACTATATTTAAGTAAAAAGTTGATAGTGACTAATGATACTGGAAAAGCTCGCCTGTTTAATGAATTAATGTCAAATTTATCTGAGTAAACTAAGTTTTCTATTCTTAAATTGGAAGCATATGGTTTATTTCTCTCTTATTATCCAGACGGATGGTATAGGTGTACTGTTTTAAGAGATTATATGTTATGTCTTCGCAGGATATTGTCCTGCAGAAATCTGAATTAAAAGTCTGGGCGGGTATTAATTTCATAAATATATTGAAGCTTGATTATTCAAGTGTTGCTTCTCCTGGCAATGAGAAGCCCGTTATGCGGTGTCTATAAATTAGAGTTAGAACTCTGAATAGGTAGTTTGTTGCTGATCAAACCTGAATTTCACATGTAATGCCGAAAGCATTTTGGAATTGATTGGAATCAAAAATGATGTGGTCTTATTTAGGTTTATAATGAGTGTTTGAAAATACTATAAGCGCTATCGTGAATTGTTAGGCGTGTGATGAATAAATATCTCTGGTACGATGTGGTTGTAGATGAGAATAAGGTGAAGAAGTAGTTTGTATGAAAAAACAATTTAATATTCGAGGGTATGTTCCAGGCGGCATCGTTAAAAGTGCCAGGAGTGAAGATCTGGATTTACAGAGCCTGCCACCTGTTCTACGTATACTTATGGTGACTGATGGTACTGTTACCAAAAGCCTGGAAGCTTATTTCTGGGAGCCAGTAAGTGTTGAGAAGCTCACTCAGGATGTTGTTGAGAGTACGGCTGATCAAGAATGGCTTGATATAAAAAAAAGCGACAAAATATTAGAGCGTGAAGTGCGTTTAAGGGGTGGGGATAGCGGAACTGTTTTTGCTTTTGCTCGATCCTTGATTAAGTTAGAAGTTTTGCCGGAAAACCTTAGAGATGCATTGCTTAATGAAAAAATTGGTATCGGTGAGCTGGTTCGTGAATGTGGATTAGAAACCTACCGCGAAGTGCTGGATATGGGCAGAGAAGTAGATGAACCACTTGTTGATATATTTGGTGGTCAGCATAGTGATGACCTGGTTTATCGCACATATAGAATTATGGTTGATCATCAGCCAGCCATACTTATTACGGAGTATTTTCCACGTCATATCTTTGTAGACTAATTAGTGGAAGTGGATATTTATACTATATTTCTAGATGCTAAATTTATTTTTGGCTGATCGGCAAAGTAGTTGCCGGTCAGCTTAAATAAAAATTTATTCTTATGATTTGTGTTTGTATGTTAGAAGTGCAGAAACATACCTAACATTAATCCACTAAAGTCGATGTCTGCATTAATATTGTCGACATCATCAAGTTTGATGGACGTTGTACGCAGACCCGCTTCAAAACCAATTACGCCTACTTCATAAAGTGCACGTATGCGAATATCATCATAACTGTTGCCGTCATAGCTAACCAGATTGTAATCGGCGCCAACAGATAAGCCTGTAAATGGCAAATCAAATTGAGCGGCAACATAGAGCATTGGAACGGTTTCAGAAAAACCCTGTTGACGATTGCCGATAGAAAATTCACCTTCAATTTTTCGCATATTGAGGCCGAGGTCAAAATTGACCCAGTTGTCGAGTAGTCGGTAGTAAAGAATAATATCGGTGCTGTCTAGTGTGACAGTAGACTCGCCTGTGGTAATTCCACCTAGAAAGCTGAAAGATGAACCGGTGGTACCTGCGTGGCTCAGTGAGGCTTTTTCCATGCGGATATTTGGAATCAATGGAACAGGGTGATCGAATGCTGCCCAGAAGTAGGTGTCGCTCTCACTGGAAAATTTCAAGTCAGGTTCTAGAGCGATAATACTGCTGCCTGCATTTGATGAGTCAAAATCCCCCGAAGGATCATGTTTCCAGCTGCCACCGCCTACATACAGGCCTAGAAAATCTGCCATTGCAGGTGTTGAAACAAAACATTGCAGTATTAATAAAATCGCTAGCGCTTTACGCATAATTGTAGTTCCTGAAATCAAACGGTATAAAATATTATCACATTTTAGTTTTTTGAAATGTGAGCAATCTGGTGATTTTAGACTATGTCCTGCGGATTTATAGTTTTATTGGGTGTGATTAGATGTATTGAGAACCATGGATATCTTGGTGTAAGTCGGTGTCACATTGGGGTGGATTACAGACTAACAGGATAGGAAAAAATTTACAGATTGCTATAAAAACAAAGGCCTGTCATTCAGAATGACAGGCCTTTGTAGAATATGGCTCCCCGAGCTGGACTCGAACCAGCGACCCAATGATTAACAGTCATTTGCTCTACCAACTGAGCTATCAGGGAATAGTGTTGCTCATTTATGCAATCCTTGCTGCGTGTCACCCAACTGAGCTACTGGGGAATGCTGTGTCGAAACCTTCATGTTTCGAGGGCCGCTATATTACTGATTCGACCCTCGTCGGTCAACACTATTTTTAAGATTTATTGACAAAATTCTTAATCCTTTCAAGGGCTTTCTTCAGGCTTTCCATATCGGTGGCGAATGAAATGCGCATATGGCCCGGGCTGCCAAAGGCTGAGCCGGGAACCAGCGCGACTTCAGCCTCTTCGAGGATTCTAGAGGCCAGTGTTACATCGTCTTCAATGCCCAGATTCTTCATTACCTGGCTGAAATCAGGGAAGATATAAAAGGTGCCATCGCTGGCAATACAGTCAACACCCTCGATGCTATTCAGTTCCGCCAATACGAAATCATGACGCTCTTTAAATGCGCTATTCATCTCTGCAAGACGTGACTGATCTCCTTCTAGCGCCGCCTGAGCGGCTATCTGGGAGATGGAGGTAGGGTTTGAGGTGCTTTGGGACTGAATCTTCTTCATGCCCTTGATCAGGTCAGCAGGACCTGCTGCATAACCAATGCGCCAGCCGGTCATGGCATAGGCTTTGGAGACACCATTCAGTACGGCGGTACGCTCATAAAGTGCCGGGCAGGCATTGAGGATGTTACAGAAGGGTTCGTCAGTCCACAGAATTTTCTCGTACATATCATCAGTGGCCACCAGTATATTTGGGTATTCCAGTAGTACCTCGGCCAGCGCTTCAAGTTCTGCCTTACTATAAGATTTACCCGATGGATTGGAAGGGCTATTAATGACAAACAGGCGAGTTTTTTCTGTGATGGCTGCTTTGAGTTGTTCAGGGGTTATTTTGAAGCCCTGATCCTGGTTTCCTTTGACAATCACTGGTACTGCGTCAGCCAGCAATACCATATCAGGGTATGAGACCCAGTAGGGCGCAGGAATGATGACTTCATCTCCCGGGTTCAGGTAGGCCTGAGCCAGATTGAAAAAGCTCTGCTTGCCGCCAACAGAAACCAGAATCTGATCTGCGCTGTAGTTAAGCTGATTATCATTGGCAAACTTGTTTATAATGGCCTGCTTGAGGTCGGGGGTACCATCCACCGCGGTGTATTTGGTCTGGTTGTTATTGATCGCCTCAATGGCCGCCTGTTTGACATGATCCGGTGTGGTGAAATCAGGTTCACCAGCAGCCAGTCCAATGACATCTCTGCCTTGAGCTCTGAGTTGCTGGGCAAGTGCTGTGACAGCCAGGGTTGGGGATGGTTTAACTTTTTGAATGCGGTTGGATGCTTGTGTGCCCAATTCGGTTATCCTGTTCTGTATTGTTCTTAGCGTTTACTCTTTCGAGATAGCGGTTAGGACTGAGTATAATCATAAATAAATGGTCTTACTCTCCCCATAATGGGAAGGGTGTAACTTATGTAGTTTAAACAATGTCGAAACAATTTGAAATCGAAACAGATAAGAAACCTGCAGGTGATCAGCCTACGGCCATAAAAACGTTGTTATCTGGACTAGAGGATGGCTTGCTCAACCAGACACTCTTAGGTGTTACCGGCTCAGGTAAAACCTTCACCATTGCAAATGTGATCCAGCAATCACAGCGGCCGGCAATGATTCTGGCGCCCAATAAGACTCTAGCTGCACAGCTTTACGGTGAAATGAAAGAGCTGTTTCCTCATAACTCAGTGGAGTATTTTGTTTCATATTATGACTATTACCAGCCAGAAGCATATGTAGTTGCCAGCGATACCTTTATAGAGAAAGACGCATCAGTTAATGAACATATCGAGCAGATGCGGTTATCTGCCACCAAAGCGATGCTGGAACGTCGCGATACCATTATTGTGGCAACCGTGTCTTCTATCTACGGTCTGGGTGATCCAGAATCCTATTTGCAGATGATGTTGCACCTGGTAGTAGGGGATATGATTAACCAGCGGGATGTCCTGCGGCGTCTGGCGGAGATGCAATACACACGAAACGATATGGAACTGGCTCGTGGTTGTTATCGCGTCAGGGGCGAGGTGATCGATATACACCCGGCAGAATCGGATAACGAGGCAGTACGTGTTGAATTATTTGATGATGAAGTCGAACAGCTGAGTTATTTCGATCCACTGACCGGTGAAGTGCTTCGTAAGGTTTCTCGCTTAACCATCTACCCCAAGACGCACTATGTCACGCCTCGTCATGTTATCGAAGAGGCGATTGAAAAGATCAAGCAGGAACTCAAGGAACGCCTTGCAGAACTCAGGGACAATAACAAACTGGTAGAAGCGCAGCGTCTGGAACAACGAACCATGTTTGATATCGAGATGATGCGAGAGCTAGGTTACTGTAATGGCATCGAAAACTATTCACGTTATCTATCCGGTCGTAAACCGGGTGAGCCGCCACCCTGTTTATATGATTACCTGCCGGATAAGGCTCTGTTAGTGATCGATGAAAGTCACGTCACCGTTCCACAGCTGGGGGGCATGTATAAAGGCGATCGCTCACGTAAGGAGAATCTGGTGAATTACGGTTTTCGTTTGCCGTCTGCGCTGGATAATCGACCGTTGCGTTTTGATGAATTTGAAGCGATGCGTCCTCAGACGATTTATGTGTCAGCAACCCCAGGTGCCTATGAGCAGGAACACGCCGATCAGGTCGCTGAACAGGTTGTACGTCCTACCGGCCTGGTGGATCCGGAAGTTGAAGTGCGTCCGGTGACAACCCAGGTTGATGACGTGTTGTCGGAAATTAATCTTCGCGTCGCAAAGCAGGAACGGGTACTGATCACGACGCTGACAAAACGCATGTCAGAAGATTTAACCGAATATCTGACAGAACACGGAGTCAAGGTGCGCTATCTGCATTCGGATATCGATACGGTGGAGCGTATGGAAATTATTAGAGACCTGCGCCTTGGTGAGTTTGATGTTCTGGTTGGCATCAACCTGTTACGAGAAGGGCTGGATATGCCAGAGGTCTCACTAGTAGCAATTCTGGATGCAGATAAAGAAGGTTTTTTACGATCAGACCGGTCATTGATTCAAACCATCGGTCGCGCCGCCAGAAACCTCAATGGTCATGCGATACTCTACGCTGACAAGATTACAGGCTCCATGCAGCGAGCGCTGGAAGAAACCAGTCGGCGTCGTGAAAAACAGTTGCAGTTTAACCAGCAGCACAATATTACCCCGACGGGTATCAAGAAAGCGATTAAGGATATTATGGGTGTAGGTTATGAGCAGAAGCATCTTCAGCAAACCCTGCAGGTTGCAGAACAGCAGAAAGAATACGCGCATATGTCGGTTAAGGAGCTCAGTCGTAAAATTGATGAGCTGGAAAAGCAGATGTACCAGCATGCACAGAATCTGGAATTTGAAGAAGCCGCGGCGGTTCGCGACAAGATTGGCCAACTGAAGAAGCTGTCACTCGAGTCCTGATACTATGTTGAAGCTGATTGTACACAGTTTTCTTGAAGGTCTCATTCAACTACTGCGTACAATAGGCTTGTGGCGCCTGTCACATCTGCCTGTAGCTGAAGCCAGTTATGCACTAGATGTTGATATTGAAACAGAGTTTTCACGCAAGGTTAACCGGTTGCAATGCAAGCATGGCGAACAATCTGCCTTTTATTTGCTCATTGATAATATTCAGGCATTTACTCAACGTTGTGAGCTGATTCAAGGTGCCGAGAAGACCCTGGATCTGCAGTATTATTATTTTCAAGGGGACACCAGTGGCCATATCCTCGCTCAGCTTCTGGTGGACGCAGCGAATCGAGGCGTCAGAGTTCGTGTATTGCTCGATGATATCGATACTCTTGGGGCAGATGATGCCTTACGGATATTAAATGCCCATCCCGCTATTGAAATTCGACTCTTTAATCCATTTCGTTTTAGAGGTCTGTTACGTTACCTGGAATTTTTAACTGACCTGCCCAGAGTGGGGCGGCGTATGCACAATAAAGCCATAATTGCGGATAATGCATTAGCCATTGTAGGTGGACGTAATATTGGTGATATCTATTTTGCTGCGCACAGTGAATTTCTATTTCTGGATATTGATTTGCTTAGCCTGGGCCCTATTGTTAAAAATATCTCCTGTAGCTTTGACGAGTACTGGAACTCTAACTGGGCAATTCCAGTAAACCAGTTATATCCTGACCCTGATAAAGTCTATGCTCTGGCGAGAATTAAAAATTACCTGAAACGTTATGTCTCAACGGTTAAAAGTAGTCATTTAACAAAATCTCTGCAGGGTAATGCAGCTGATAGCGGACTGTTTGAATTGAATTATTATTGGGCAGAAGCACGTCTGTATTATGATACGCCTTCTAAAATTATTCGAAGTAATAAGCGTAAAAGTAGCGCATTAATTGAAGAGCTGCGTGATGTCGTTGCTCAGGCAAATAGTGAGCTGATGATTGTGTCTGCTTATTTAATTCCCACTGAGTCTACTCTTGGCTGGATGCAGAAGCTGGTATCTAGTGGTGTAAAGATTAAAGTGCTGACGAACTCGCTGGCGGCAACGGATGTCATTGCTGTGCATGCCGGTTATTTGAGGAAACGTGGTGAATTATTAAGAATGGGAATTAGTGTCTATGAACTAAAACCCACGGCTTATGCCAGGCACAAGAAAAAATTCAAGATATTACACCCGGGCAGTCGCACCAGCTTACATGCAAAAACAATCGTTATTGATCGACAACAGGTGTTTATTGGTTCGCCTAACCTCGATCCCCGGTCAAGTGATCTCAATACTGAAATGGGTTTGCTGGTAGATAATATGCAACTTGCGGCACAGGTTGTTAGCATGTTTGATGAGGTTGCTGATGGTAATGATAGTTATTTGTTGCGGATTAATAAAACCAATATATCGGCGGTAGAATGGGTGAGTCAGACAGATTCAAATGAGGTGGTTTTTACCAGTGACCCTGATGTTGGCTGGTGGCGTCGTCTACGCTTGAGTATTTATCGTATTTTACCGATAGATGGATTGTTATAGCCAGAGATCAGCTGTCACTGTTGTTTGCATAACAGTATGTCCAGTTAAAGCCGGTTTTATTTTTTAAAGCATTGAGAATTTTCTCGCCAGGAACGGCTTCATGAGGATAGATGTGCTGAATAAAAAAACCACCCCGGGCAAAGCCACATTCCTGTTTCCAGTTTAGATTTGCATAGGTCGTTTGTGACTGGCATTTATCACAGATACAAATAGCGCCGGACTGAAGCCAGTTACCCTGTTGCCAGTTATTAATGCGTTTGGTACAGGCAGGGCACTTGGGATTGGCTGTATGTGTGTATCCCAGACATTTCTCTTCAGGGAATGTCTCAAGCAAAGCGATATAGCAATGTTGATCACCGTCATCCGGGCTAAGATTTATCTTGGGTGAGCAGCCCAGGAAGGTAATCAGGCTAAGAAAATTCTCACCGGGCAGGTAATGGTTGTGCTGAAATTCCCTGTTCTGTACAAACTGTGTTTCAGTTAATGCCTCTATAATTTTCTTAGGCTGTACTTCCTGCTGAGGATTTTCAGGGTGAAAAATTAAACGTGTATTGAGCATGGGGTTAGTTGCTGGTGACAAGTTCACGTAATATAACATTTATGATGACAGCCCAAAAGCATTCGGTTAAATTGTTTTCTGACAGTTACTATTCAAAAAGGATTTATTATGTATGTAACCATAGTTAACGTATGGGTAAAAGAAAATCATATAGACGACTTTATTCAGGCAACAGAGCTTAATCACCGGGCATCTATTGAAGAATCAGGAAATCGACGTTTTGATGTTCTGCAATCAGATGAAAATCCACATCAATTTGTGCTGTATGAAGCCTATAACTCAGAAGATGATGCACGAGAACATAAGAAAACATCGCATTATCTTAACTGGCGAGAAACCGTCACGGACTGGATGGAACAGCCGAGAACTGGAATTAGCTATACTGGCCTGTTTCCAGCATGAGCTTTTTGTTAAAATCTCGTTTTAACATCTATCCACAGTTAGGCTAAATAATGAATCTGTTCGACTTTTCCATTGCACGTTTACCACGGATTATTTTTTCCAGAAATGCGGTACAACAGATTCCCCAACTCGCCCAGCAATATGGTTCGAAAGCCTTGCTTGTATTAGGTGCCAGTTCATTTGAAAAATCTACAGCCTTTGCTCAACTGACGCAGGATTTATCACTGCAGAAAATTGACTATGTGAAGTTCAATGTGCCGGGGGAGCCTTCACCGCAACTGGTAGATCAGGCGGTAAAAGAATTTTCCGCCCAGGATATTGATGTGGTCATTGGTATCGGTGGAGGGAGTGCACTGGATGCTGCAAAGGCGATTGCTGGTCTGTTACGGGTTAAAAATTCTGTGATGGATTATCTTGAAGGTGTTGGTCCAGAACTGCCTTATGAAGGACCTGCTGTACCGTTTATTGCCGTGCCAACCACAGCTGGTACCGGATCAGAAGCAACAAAAAATGCTGTACTCAGCGTTCAGGGTGCAGATGGTTTTAAAAAATCGTTTCGTGATGACAAACTGGTTGCGGAATATGCAGTAATCGATCCAGACTTATTACAAACCTGCCCACAGTCAGTTATAGCAGCAAATGGCATGGATGCACTCACCCAGTTAATTGAATCCTATGTTTCAACGCGCTCTAATATTATGACAGATGCCTTATGTATCAGTGGTCTGCGTGCGGCGCGTGATGGTTTGCTGGCACTCTATCAGGACTCACAGGATAAAACAGCACAGGAAAAAATGGCTTATGCATCGCTAATGTCGGGTATCTGCCTGGCACAAACTGGTCTGGGTTCGGTGCATGGTCTGGCATCACCGCTGGGTGCTTATTATCCGATTCCACATGGCACGGTTTGCGGCACTCTGGTGTCTGCAGCGACTGAGTTAAATATTCGCTTGATGCTCGAACGCGAACCGGCTAACCCAGCGCTTGAAAAATACGCAACCCTGGGTGATGTTCTAAATCAAAAGCGTCATTCTAGTCAGCAGGCATCAAGAGATGCCTTATGCGCCTTGCTTGAAAACTGGACACAAGAGATGAACTTGCCACTACTATCGGAATATGGTTTAACTCCGAGTGGTTTTTCTATGGTGATAAAAAACAGTCGTGGCAGTAGTATGAAAACCAATCCTGTGGTTTTGACTGATCAGGAAATCGAAGAGTTATTAATTAAAAGACTTTAGTCTTCACGTCAAACCTATCAATATTGATTTAATCTAACATACATACGATTAATCTTTGGTAGCCTGAATGGAGATAGTCAGACATTGGTACCATATCAAGCGTAATGATTTTCTGATGAATGTGCGCTAACTTTTGTAAGTATTAGCTATACTTGAAATAATACTCTTACTTATTAATGATATTCTCATGTCTAGTAATAATTGTTTTGATTCTGCTACTTCATGTCGCTATGAAGGTTCTATTGTAATAGTGTACATTTTGCTTGTGCTTTTACTTTCTGGTTGTAGCGGCTCTGGTAGTGACTCATCGACGACAACATCACCTGATGACACAACTATAGATAATCAGGGTGGCTGTAATGTATCACTCAGTAGTTACCTGGATAACTTACATAATTATATTCCAACATGGGAGGAGCTTGAGTGTTTTACACAGGATGCGGTAAGGCAGCCATTGCCAGCATTCTCCAAGCGTGGGTTGTCTGGGGCTATCAATATTAATCAAGACAATATAGATCAGGTTGCAGCATTGTTAATTAATGAATGGGACTCAATTTATAACGGTTATGGAGCAAATATATCATCTGCTGTTATGAGTCTTTCTCCGCCATTTACAGGGCCAAATGATGAGGTTATTACCTATCCGATGACGACGGCTATAGCGGATTATGTTTTTAGAGGGGCTGCAACCTTGTTTTTGCATGAAAAACAGTTAGGTCGCCCTGTCGTATGGGTTAATTTTTATCCAATTGATGATGCTTCCTCAATATTTACCACACAGCTAGAGTTTGAAAGCTGGGTGATAAATGAATTGTTGCCTGAGAAAGTATTGGAAGCCCAGGCAGCTGAAAATATAAAAGCTGAATACTATATTCCATTTCCTATTGAGTTTGAGATTTTCTTTAAAAAGTATTCAGGTTTCGGAGAAGGCAGTTTTGCAGATGCTTTATCAGAAAACGAGTTTGTTGCCTTGGGGCAATGGCTGATTGATTTGATTCATGATACGGTTCGTCCTCATTATAATGGGCGTTTGATAGCGCATGTTTATAATGCTGTGCAAGGCGGTGATGGCGATCTGTTCTTACAGGATCTGTCATTTAGTCAATATGATGAATTTTACATTGCTGCATTTCCGGCTTGTGATTTGAATGTGACACAAAATCATATTGATGAACAAATTGCTTATTATATGCCTATGGTTGCACGAGATGGCTTGCCATGGCAATTAAGTGAATTAACAGTTCAGTCTGCAATCTTTGATATGTGTAGTACAGATTTGTCAGCAATAGAAGCTGATGTATATAATGCGGTATTTCAGACGATAGACCTGCAAAGTATTGAGCCTTCTGGTGTCCAGGTAGGTGTTTATGAAATTCAGTCTACCCTGGGAGAGCAGACTGTTATTGATTACTTTAGTAGTAAATGACAGCGTCTGTAAAAATAAGGATATATCATTATTTATTTCATGATGATGAAATAATATTCAATTAAACGTGCTATCTCATATTGCCAAGTGTTTATGATTTAAGGTGGGGTTAGCGCCATAAGATTTAAAGTTTTAATACGGCTTTCGCGGAAATTTTATGTAAATACTTACAGGTGTCTAGCGCGAGAAATTTGAGTAGATGAATTAGCTTTATTTTATTAATTGTGTCGACGAGTCATCGCTAATATGCTAAGTAATCCACTAATTAGTAGCCAGCTTGATGCAGGTATAGGGACGGCGCTGACGTTTACTGTAAAGTCTGATAATGCCTTAGGGTCTGTGTTTTGAGGTGAGTTGCGTAGGCTTAAGTAAAAGTTATTTGCAGTATAGCTACCAGGCGCTATATTTTCATTTGGCGTTAATACGGCAAAAAGAAAGCGTACGGATTCTCCTGGTTGTAATCGTGTGTTTTCAGCATTGTAGTAAAAATCCAGTTCTTGAAAAGGGAAGTTAACCTGGATATTGTAAGGGTTTCCCAGGTTGTTGTAACTGCTGTTGAAGAGGCTGCCTGGGTTGTATGACCAACCGGATGCTTCAATTCCGAGAGAAAAATCTGCGGTATTAGTGAATATACCCCACATTTCAATAGATTCGTTGACGCTAATATTGTGTACGGCTTGTTCCCAGTCCCATGTCATGTACTGAGTTGTGTTGGCTGACGATAGCGCGGGCTGAAAACAGCATAAAGTGAGGCACAATCTAATAAAATGCTTCATAAAACTTCCTTGAATTAATTGTTATTATTTTTGCTTGTAGCTTACCGTGTTTTTGCGCCAAAGCAAAATAAAAATTTACAGCACGTTCTAGTAGGAATCTTGGGGAAGTTTTATTAGTTAATGTTTCTCGTGTGAAACAAAAGTCTGCTGCATGGTGCTCTCTTGTTGCAAGTGAGGAAAAATAGATTAGTTTTCATCGAGTATTTTTCGAATAGTCATTGCCAGCTCTTTTGTTGTTGTCGGTTTCTGTATAAAGGCCTTTATGCCGATTGCTTTAGCACTGTTCTGATCTAAAGTAAGGCTGTATCCACTGCAGATAATGACCGAGACATCAGGTCTTATTTTCTTAAGTTGTCTGGCTAGTTTATCGCCTGTTAGATCAGGCATGGTCTGATCGGAAATGACCAGGTCATATGCTTGTGGATCATCACGATAAAGCTCGAGTGCCTTATTGCTGCTGCAAGTTGTGGTGGTGTTGTATCCTAGTCGTTCAAGTCTTAGTTTTGTTATATTCAATACTTCAGTCTCATCATCGACGATTAGAATATGTTCATCACCACAAGGTAGTTGACTGGAATCATCAGTTGTTTCTGCCGTATCTTTTGTAGACTCTACCAGTGGAAAATAGATATTAACCGTAGTTCCTGTATGCAGCTTGCTATCTACGGTAATCATGCCGTCATGGCTCTTGACGATGCCGTGCACGACTGCCAATCCCATACCTGATCCTTTGCCGACACTTTTGGTAGTGAAGTAAGGGTCAAAAATTCTATCGAGGTGATTCTCTGATATACCTGTTCCAGTATCCCGAATGGTAAGGCACACATAGTCTCCTGGGAATAGTCCCGGCGTATTGCTCAAGTCGTTTTCTGAAAGTGTTGCTTCGCTTAATTCAATCTCCATGAACCCACCATGCTCCTCCATTGCATGTGCTGCATTGGTGCCAAGGTTGATTAATATCTGCTGAATCTGAACTGGTGAGGCAAGAATATTGGCCTCTTGAAGCTGTATGTCTTCAGTGATTTTTATGGTAGTCGGGATAGAGGCTCGCAAAAGTGTAAGACCTTCATTAATTAATGAAGGAAGTGAAACTACTTGTCTCTCCATTGTTTCCTTTCGACTAAAGGCAAGTATTTGCTCGACCAGCATTTTGGCGCGGTTGCCAGCAGTTAATACTTGATTAATAGAGTTGTATGCCTGACTTTTTTCAGGGATATCGGTTAATGCCATTTCGGCATAACCAAGAATGGCTGCCAGAATATTGTTAAAATCGTGTGCAATGCCTCCTGCCAGAGTGCCGATTGCTTCCATTTTATAGGACTGTCGTAGTTGTTGATGCAATTCTTCGCGTTCTTTTTCTGAATTTTTAAGTTCAGTTATGTCGTGTAGAAACCCAACCAGTCGTTTGGGGCCTCCGGTGTCCTCGACAACTGATATGATGTTATGTATCCAGCGTATCGAACCATCAGCATGTATGGCACGATAGACAAATTGGTGATCTTTACCTTGAGAGGACATTGTTTGACAATAGTTTACCGCCTCATTTACATCTTGTGGATGGATGCGTTGAGACCAAGTTTCGAGATTCTTCCAGCTATTGACGGGGTATCCCAATACTTCTTCAGCCTGAGCGCCGAAATAGGTGAACTTATTAGTTGTTAGATCTAGCTCCCAGGGAATCGTCTTTGTCGATTCCAAAAGCTGCCGGTAACGTCGTTCGTCAACTTCCAGATTCTGCTGATATTTCTGTTGCTCTTCAAGATCCAGAGCGAGTTGTTGATTCATTTTATTGATTGCCGAAACTACCTGGTCAATTTCGTCCATTTCATTCTGATTATCAACTTTCCTATCCAGGACCAGATCAGGAGTAGGGGAGTCTAGTGTGATTTTTTGTGTATGCTCGGCCATTTTCCTGAGGTGTCGAGTGACAAGGTATTGAAATAATGCGAGAGCAAAAATGGCTACAATAAATGCCTTAAATCCATTGCCAAGTAAAATGAGTCCTGCCTTTTTAAGTAGTCGCTGGTATAAATCATCCAGTCCGGCAACAACATGAATAGTTCCAATATCGGTAAGTTGGCCATTAAACTCGAATTTTAGAGGTAATTCTTTGCTAATGGTGCGTTGTGAGGTTATAGAACCGACCTGCCATGATTGATTTTCACTGCCAGAAACAACAAGAAATTCCAGGTCACGTTGTTGAATAATGCTCTCAAGTTGAATCATGAGTAGCTCTTCGTCCAGAACCCAGACACTATGAGAAATCGAAGGAAGATAAGTGTTCTCTATTGTTTCAATGCCCTGGTTGATCAGACCAATGTCCTGCTTGTAATCGGAAATGAGCTGAATAATGGTCAGGAAGACTGTTACTAAGGAGCTACATAATATAATTGCAATAATTAATTTTTTTGCAATTCGATTTTGTGCCATATGTAATTCCAGTTACTTGTTGTTTTCAGGTTGATGATATAGAGACGACAGCTTTATCTTGTTAAATGTTCCATCCTGTTTCATCGTTGCAATGGCTTCAACGAGTTTGGGAATGAGTGCCTGATGCTTCTTGTGCATGTAAAGAAACATGGGGTGTGATGCCAGTGGTGGAGTGTGATAGTGAATATCTTTAAAGCCCAGATTTTGTATGACCTCCATCCCAAGCAGCTTTGAGTAGACGGCTATGTCGATCCTGCCACGCTTTAGATGTTTGAATAGCAGCTCTGTATTGCGCAGGTCGGTACGTGATTTGACATTGATGATATTTTTTTCCAGAATTTTCCAGCCTATCACTATACCTACATTGTATGGTTGAAGGCTCTGCCAGTTAGTGAGTTTTATATCGTGCTTTCTGGAAAAGGCAACAAATTCAAATTGCAGGATTTCTTCAGGTACCAGAAGCATGTTTGGGTAGAGCTTGTCGATGCCTTTAATACGTACAAATTCGCCATCAGCTTTGCCGCTATTGGCTTCGGTGAGTGAGCGCTCTACGGGTAGTCGCTGTATATTGATACCTATACCAATGCGTTTAAATGCTTCAGTAATGACCTGGTCAACGAAGCCTGAGTTATCCGAGCGAGATAAAGGCGGCTCGGTCCAGGTGTTTATTGTGAGGTGTGACAGAGGCGCCGTGTTTCCGACAGCATGTACCCAGGTGCTTGTAATAGTAAGGATAGCAAGCAGGAGCCACGATAATTTCATAGTATTTATTTAATAGATAATGGAGTCAATATTCTTAATATTAGAGTATTCTATTAATATTGTCAGCAGAGCATGTTATCTACAAACTAATGGTTTTTGTTTGTCGGGTATTATAAAACCGGTGGTAAAATCGACAATACTTCTTTCTTATCTTCGTCTTTCACCTGGTCCTTGTTTAGCTGATATTGTAATAAATCATAATAGCGGCGTATATTGGTTACATACTTTACGGGTTCCCAGCCACGGGCATAACCATACAGGGTCTTTTTGTACCATTTCTTCTGCGCCAGTAAAGGCAGAACTGTTTGTAGATCAAGCCATTTATTAGGGTCTTTGCCAAGTTTTCTGGCGAGAATCTGTGCGTCGATGACATGATAATAACCCACATTATATGCTGCCATGGCAAACCAGGTTCTGTCGGGTTCTTTTAATTCTTCAGGGAAACGGCGGCGAATCTGGTCTAGATATTTAGCGCCTCCCATAATACTGCTTTCTGGATCAAGTCGATTCTTAATGCCCAGGTGACCTGCTGTTTGCAGGGTTAGCATCATAATGCCACGGACCCCGGTGGGTGAAACGGCTTTGGGATTCCAGTGAGACTCCTGGTAACCCATGGCCGCTAATAACTTCCAGTCGAGGCCATATTTATCGGCAGCATTTTTATACATAGTAATGTATTTGCTTAATCGTGTGGCGATATGGCGAACATATATTCGGTTGCCAACATAATCAAATTTATCAACGTGACCGTAATGCTTTTCAACCAGCTGAGTGATCTCGCCATTATTCAGGCTGCGCCAGAAAAAGCTCATGGCTTTATCGTACAAGCTGCTATCACGGCCTTTTGGAAAAGCCCAGGCCAGCTGTTGTGGTTCTGAAATATCAAAAGCAACACGTAATTCCAGCAGGAAACGTTGGTTCAATGCGACATCGTTTGAGTCAGCAATGGTGTAGTCGATTAACTGGTTTTCTACCAGATAGAGTAACTGTTCACTATCGATATCGCTTTGTGTGCTCCAGCTGAGATCGGGATATTGTTGTTTCAGTTTATTGAGGCTATCCACATGGCTGGAGCCTTCTATCACTTCCAGAATACCATTATTCAGTGCTTCAATATTTTTCGGTCGATATGACTGATTGTTATAAACAAGCTGTTCAGTCACATCCATATAGCTTGCGCTAAATCGTACTTTTTCTTTACGCGCTTCAGTAATGGTCAAGCCAGCGGCTGCAAAGTGTGCTTTACCGCTATTTAGTGCTTCAAATATATCATTCAGGTTGTCGCTGGTTATCACTTTGAGCTTAACCCCGAGTGATTCCGCAAAGGCGCTTGCCAGATCGTATTCAAAGCCGGTTTCACCATTGGGGCCTTCATAATAAGTTGTTGAGCTATTGCGGGTGATCATAATAACTTCGCCCGCTTCCAGTATCTGGTTTAGTAAGTTGGGTTTGAAGAGCAGGGGAAAAACCTTAAACAGGACAACTAGCAAAATGACCAGAATGGCCAGTGAGCTACCGATGGTGCGGCAGCGAGGATTATGTAAGGGGTTGTCCATGTAACAATATCTCAATCTACCCTAATGGCTGGGCTTACTTATTTTTATAGTTCAAAATTGGCCCAGATGGGGCAGTGGTCAGAGGGCTTGTCCATTGCCCTTACTATATAGTCTATGCCGGCATCCGTTAAACATTCAATGAGTGGCGAGGTTGCCAATATCAGGTCGATTCGAAGTCCACGCTTAGGCTCACGGTCGAAACCCTTGCTGCGGTAATCAAACCAGCTAAATCGGTCATTGATTAAAGGATTCAGTTTTCGGTAGGTATCAACCAGGCCCCAGTCATAAAGTGTCTGAAGCCACTCACGTTCTTCGGGTAAAAAACTGCATTTTCCCGATTTGAGCCAGCGTTTGGCATTGTCTGCACCGATGCCGATATCCTGGTCTAGAGGTGCAATATTCATATCACCCATTACAATCAGGGCATCGTCTGGTGAGAAATTGTTATTTATGTACTGGGTCAGGTCAGCATAGAACTTCTTTTTTGCCGGGTATTTCTCAGGGTGATGAAGGCTTTCACCCTGAGGAAAATAACCATTCAATACATGTATCGTTTGTTTACTGCTTTTGAAGCTGCCTGCTATAAAGCGTCGCTGTGCGTGTTCATCATCACCGGGAAAGCCCTTGACGATTTCCAGTACTTCCTGTTTATAGAGTAGTGCAACGCCATAATGGGTCTTCTGGCCATGAAAAGCCGCTTCATAGCCCAGATCACGAATCATATCGACAGGGAAGTCGGCATCCTGTGATTTGGTTTCCTGGATACCGATGACGTCAGGTGCATGATGTGCTACCAGTGCTTCAAGCTGATGCGGGCGCATACGGATACTATTGGTATTAAATGAGACAACTTTCATATTGGGTCGGAAATCAGTGTAAAATCAATCTGATAATCTACCATTCTTTAGTTAAGCTGTCTTGTTGAGAAGTTAAATGTTGAATATAACACCGGTTAGGGCCTTTTCTGATAACTACATCTGGGTGATGCAGCAAGGCTCATCGCCTGAAGTGGTCGTGGTTGATCCGGGACAGGCGCTCCCTATTTTAAACTACCTGCAAACACGGGAGCTTAAGCCGGTCGCGATTCTGATTACCCACCAGCATTATGATCATACCGGTGGGGTAGCTGAGTTGCTCCAGCGTTACCCGGGGCTTGAAGTGATTGGGCCTGGCAGAGCTTGTTCGAAGGTTAAGTTGAGCATAGATCTTTTGATTCCAGACCTGTTTACCCGAACAGTTGGTGAAGGTGATTCGGTAGAGATTCCAGAATTAAATCTGTCATTCAAGGTTATGGAAATACCCGGACATACACTGGATCACCTGGCTTACCGAACCGATGATTTTATCTTTTGTGGTGATACGCTATTTGCAGCGGGTTGTGGCCGCCTGTTTAGTGGTACAGCTGAAATGATGTCGGCGTCACTGCAACGCATTGCGAACTTACCGCCGGCGACTAAGATCTACTGCACACATGAATACACTGTGGATAATCTGGGTTTTGCCAAATGGGTCGAACCTGACAATCAGCAGATTATGCAGCGAGATCAGCGGGAAATGCAAAAACAGGAGAAAGGTGAGGTGACCTTGCCAACCACGGTTGAATTAGAGCGCGAAACGAATCCGTTTTTGCGAGTGAGAGAAGATGTGGTTAAGGCTGCAGCTGAAAAGTTTACGGGTGAAAAACTAACTGAAGATTCTGAAGTTTTTGCAGCCCTAAGAGAGTGGAAAGATACGCGTTATGATTAACTGTTATTTTTTTGAATCAAAAGCAAAAGCTAAAAGCTAAAAGCAGTTTATCCGCCAATACACGCAAATATACGCAAATCTTTTTGAGGTATGTTTTTTTTAGGGTATTAACTGATCTGGCTTAGGTCGATTAAAGCGTTAACCTATAAGGTCAAAATACCATTAGCGTTTAGTTGCGTACATTTGCGGATGACTATGCTTCTATAGTGTTTCAGAAATGAGTACTTAGGCTGGTGGCAAGTGGTCAGATGTAATAACGACTTTATTTTATGAGAGAATAAAAAAGCCCCAGCCTTTTCAGGCCAGGGCTTTTTTGTTGGCTAAATCATAGCCGAGTAGTTTACTTCTGCAATCCCTGATAGTAGCTGATCAGAATTTCAGCAACTTCTGGGCGTGAGAACTCTTTAGGTGGCGCAATACCCTGACCTAACATTTCACGTACCTTGGTACCGGATAGCAGAACAAAGTCTTCTTTATTGTGATCAGGTGCTTCACGCATCATCACAACTTTATCCAGCTTCTTCGAGTAAGCGGTGTGGTCAGCTTCAAAAATTTCGATGTCTAGTGCGCCTGCAGGCACTTCTTCTTTGAAGATGGTCTGAGCATCAAACGCACCGTAGTGATCGCCTACACCTGCATGGTCACGACCAATGATAAAGTGTGTAGCCCCCATGTTTTGACGGAATACTGCATGTAATACCGCTTCCTTAGGGCCGGCATAGAGCATATCAAAGCCATAACCCGTTACCATGGCACTGTTTTCAGGGAAGTAGAGCTCAACCATTTTTCGGATAGCTGCATCGCGTACAGGCGCAGGAATATCGCCAGGCTTAAGTTTGCCCAATAACATATGAATTACCAGACCATCGCAATTTAAACGGTCCATTGCCATATGGCAGAGTTCTTCATGTGCCAGATGCATTGGGTTACGTGTCTGGAAAGCCACCACTTTTTTCCAGCCGCGTTCTGAAATTTCGTTACGAATCTCAACGGCTGTACGGAAAGTATCAGGGAATTCAGACTGGAAGTATGAGAAATTAAGTACTTTGATAGGGCCTGAAAGGCAAACCTTGCCCTGTGAATTGAATGCCTCTACACCCGGATGATCTTCATCATCGCTGGCACGATAGACATTTTTTGTCATCATCGCCATTTCGTCATCGGTAAATTCTTCAACTGCTTCAACATCCATAATGGCTAAAACTGGATTGCCATCAACATTGGGATCCTTAAGTGCAATGCGATCACCGGCTTTGATATTACCGGCATCCTCCAGAAGATTTAACACAGGAGTTGGCCAGAAAAGACCAGAAGTAGTTTTCATCTCTGCCGCAACAGAAATGGCATCCGCCTTGTTCATGTAACCTGTTAGAGGATTGAAGTAGCCAGCGCCCATCATAACGGCATTGGCTGCACTGGCCGAGCTCACAATAATTGATGGCAGACTCTCTGCTTCTTTCTGCAGGGCTTCGTTTTCGCTTGAGTCATAAACAAATAATGGGTTCAGCTCGTCTGAACCGTGTGGTTTTATCATTGTGATCTCCTCTCTGTGAGCTCAAGGCTCGGGATTTTTATAATGTGAATTAGTTGCAGCTAATATATTGCATTCTGGCGGTAGTGTGATTTGATTTCGATCAAATCTAATAGGAGATATGCAATCTATAACTCTGTTTAAAATCACTTACATCTTAAAGCGGAATCAAAGATTGGCTAATTCATATCCTTAAGGGAGGGATGAGTTTTTTTTATTAAAAATAATTCTGATTAATACAGGCTGTAAACAATGGGATTATTATGAAAACTAATTGGCGGTTAAAAATAAGTTATTTAATATATGTCAAAATTATAATTAAGTTATGTTCTCTGCAGGTATTAGACTGACTGCTTTATTGAAGTAATACTATTTAACAAGGTAATGAATCAACGCTTTAATTTTGCATTTCATCCAGTAGTTTTATAATGGCTTTCTCTTTATCGTCTTTGCTTCGATTCCAGAAGCCAGTGTAGCGAACCCGTAATTTTCCCTTGTGATCGATCAGGTAGCTGCTTGGCATGCCATCGACACCATAGCGTCTGGCAACTTCTTCTTCCGGGTCATAGGCGATCTGGAAGTTAATCGATTGCGAATTAAGAAAGTCTTCTGCCTGGGTTCGATTTTCATCAAGATTGATGGCAATGATTTCCAGTGACCTGTCTGCATATTTCTCTTTCATTTCAATCATCCAGGGAAAGGAACGCTTGCAGGGGCGGCACCAGGATGCCCAGAAATCGATATATACGACTTTCCCTTTATAATCTGCCAGCTGAATATTGTTTTTATCAGATTGTAAAATGAACTCGGGTGCGTCAGGGTAGTCTGACCAGGCTTTACTGGAGGCGGCAGTGATGGTGAAAATCAGCAGTAAACGCAGATAAACCAAAATAGAGCTATGTGTCGCTGGTGAGTTCTGGTACATAGTGTGGACTATATGCTAAAAGTCTTAAACGAAGCTTAACAAACATTTCAGTTTTCGGGTAATGGGTTACATGCGAATTTTGCTGGTAGAAGATGATCAACTGCTGGGTGAGGGGATAGTGGCAGGGCTTAAGCTTGAGCACTATAGCGTCGACTGGTTTCAAACGGCATCAGATGCGTTGTTGAGCCTGGATCATGAGTCTTATGAGCTGATGTTGCTCGATCTGGGGCTACCAGATATGGATGGATTGCAGGTTTTACAGCAGTTGCGTAAGCAGGGGAACTCGATCCCCGTCTTACTGTTAACAGCCAGAGATGCGATTGGTGACAGGGTGGCGGGTCTGGATGCTGGGGCTGATGATTACCTGGCCAAGCCATTTGATCTGGAAGAGCTATATGCGCGCGTCAGGGCTTTATTTCGTCGTGCCGGCGGTCGCGCCCAGCCAGTAATATCGCATGGTGATATTGAGTTGGATCCGGCTGCTCACTCTGTAGCATTTTCAGGTCAACCGGTTGAGCTATCTCGTCGAGAGTATGTGTTATTACAGACCTTGCTGGAGAATACCGGGCGTGTCTTATCCAGAGCCAGGTTAGAGGAGAACGTTTATTCGATGGACGATGATGTTGGCAGTAATGCGGTCGAGGTGCATATACATCATTTGCGTAAAAAACTGGGTAATGAATTGATTCGTACAGTGCGTGGTGTTGGTTACACTATTGATAAACTATGAAATATTCACTGCGCCGCTTTCTATTATTTTCGATACTTCTGTTTACCATGTTCACTTCAGTAATAACAATCTGGGGTGGCTATCGAGCCAGCATCGAAGAAGTAGAAGAACTGTTCGATGCGCAGCTGTCTCGTTCGGCACGGCTCATTTTAGGCCTGGCTCTGGCGCAACAAAGTCTCGGCACGATGGAAGACTTCTACGACAATGTTGAAGAAAACCAGTTGAGGCTCAGTGAAAAGCAACTTCTCGAAGAAAAAATTTACCACCAAGGGCATCTTTACGAGCTTAAACTGGCCTACCAGATCTGGGATAGCTATGGAAATTTAATTTTACGCTCAAAGAATGCGCCACTAAAACCAATGAGTACGGTGCAATCAGGTTATGAAGACCGTAAATTCCAGCAACAGTACTGGCGAACATTTAGCTTATGGGACTCTTATCAAGAGTTTCAAATCGTAACCGCAGAGCGGTTTGATGTGCGTAATGAACTGGTTCAGAAAATTACCTTTCAGTTAACCTGGCCCTTTATTCTGTTGCTGCCGCTAATTGCTATTGGTGTCTGGTATTTTGTAGGTGTTGGGCTTAAGCCGCTGCATCAGGTAGCTCAGGAAATATCACAACGTGAGAGCAACCGGCTTGAACCATTAAGTCTTGGGCCTGTGCCTGAGGAGGTTGAGCCACTGGTTAATGAATTAAATCACCTGCTGCAGTCGTTACAGGCTTCATTTGCAAAAGAGAAAAACTTTACGTCAGATGCTGCTCATGAACTTCGCACACCGCTGGCAGCATTGAAAATACATTTACAGGTATTGAACTCGGCTCATGATGAATCTGAAAGGCAGGCGGCGTTGCAGGCTATAGCCCGTGGCGTGGAAAGAGCCAGTCACCTGGTTGAACAATTATTAGGGCTGGCTCGTCTGGACCCGGAGGCAATACGCGAAAGCGAGCAGAGTGAAATGGTGAATCTGTATGCACTTTGTGTTGATGTGGTGAGTGAAGTATACCCACTGGCAAACCAGAAGAATCAGCAAATTAGTCTCACTGGTGATGAAACTGTCAGTATTAAAGGCTATCGGCTACCACTTGAAAGCATGCTTCGAAATTTGCTGGTTAACAGTATTCACTATACGCCAGAGAAGGGAGGTATAAAGTTAAAGTTACAGCACTCTAAAGCAGGATTGTTTCTCTGTCTGGAAGATAGTGGTCCTGGAATCCCAGATTCACAGCAAAAGCAAGTATTAACAAGGTTTAGTAAGGTGAAAGGTAAGGCACAGTCAGCGGGTAGTGGGATTGGCTTGTCGATAGTTAAACGGGTAGCAGAGCTACATCAGTTAAACCTTACATTGGGGCGTTCAGAGCTGGGGGGCTTAAAAGTCTGTCTTCAGCGCCCAATCCAGTCCTAACGTAAGCCAAGTTTTTGAAACAGCATGGTGGTTGGGCAGTAATTAAAAAGTCCCGCCAGTGCGATATTAAAACCAATAAACCAGGGAAGAAACCAGAGTGCTTGTGGAAACAGGCCAACGCTAATAAGAAGCAGGACTGCAATGGCGAATCGTGTTATTCGGTCGGCTTCGAAATCAATTCTAATCGTATGCTGGGTGACTTCTATCTGGCGTTTTACTGTTGTTTGTTGGCGCCAGCTATCATAGCGTTCGGCAATAAATCGATTGGTATAGGCTTCAATAATCAAAACGAGGATCTGTAAATAGATGAGAAACTGCCAGTGATAATAGAGTGATATCAGGAGTATTAAAGCAAATAAAATTCGATAACGTGGCTCAGTCATGTTTGCTGGCTTCTTGTTTGTTTTCTTAAAAATTATCACGAAAGGCGTGATTCGTCCAAAATTAATTAGGTTAAATGGATTGATAGAAATGCTAATGGCGTGTCGGTAAAGCTTACATATTTTGCTTTGGATTAAAGATAAAATCTTGGTTGCTGTTGTAAGTGATTGAAAAAAAATAAAATATAGTTTTTGGCTCTGTTCTTGCTTTTGATCTCTCAGGATTATATAAATATAAAAATACCTAGATCTAACGGGAATTTAAATGTCGATAAAACAAATTATAACCACGAGTATGCTTGCCGCGTCTGGATTACTGTTAACAACTGGTAATGGCTATGCTGCATCTGCCTATGCGGTTTCTTATTCGAATATAAGTAACTTTGGTGTCACTACGAGTAGCGGTTCAGTTTCAATCAGTGGTTTCTCTTTCTCAAATTCTACAGCAGTGAATGATACAGGAGACAGTGCAACAGGGGTTGATTTTGCAGTATCCAGTAGTGATGCAGCAGCCAGTTGTATTGGTGATTGTACATCCTTGAATAATAGCTTTTCATCTCATTCTACACTTGGCCTGGCTGACTTTATTTATGCTGATGCGCAAGTTGGGTCGACAGATATTAATGGCGGCAATGGTTCAGCCTCAGCAATTGCTGAAGCAAATATTACCAGTGGAATGGCATTTGCTACTGGCTCTAATAATTTATCGGGTGGCCAGCTGAGTATTGGTGCAGGCGGCGCAACCTTTTCATTTGATTTCTGGTTAGATAGCTACCTCGAAGTGTCAGGTGATGCCATTGGAACAGCATGGTCCTCAATTAATCTGATGATTAATAATACTTCAACGAGTGGTTTTCCTAAGAGTTTCACCATTGGTTCGGGTTCAGTTGGTACTGTGGATGCATTTGATAGCTATGTCAGCAGTGATTTCTATTCACTGGATGAAGGGGTTTATAGTTTATCTATAGCGATGGATAACAGTGTTAACCTGACAACAGTACCGGTTCCAGCGGCAGTCTGGCTGTTTGGTACGGGCCTGGTAGCATTAGCCGGTATAGCGAGACGTAAGCAGTCTTAATATCAGCTGCTCTATTGATAAAGTGTTGTAGCAGCAGTGCTTAAGCGAGTTAGCTTAAAAACAAAAACGGCCCAGATAATACTGGGCCGTTTTTGTTTTTGCCTGATTTGGCAGAGAGGATGGGATTCGAACCCACGATACCTTTCGGTATACACACTTTCCAGGCGTGCTCCTTCAACCACTCGGACACCTCTCTAGAAACTGGAACTTATCATCCGCTTTATTAAATGCATTGAGTACTGATGCACCGGAGCTCGCGGCGTGCTCCCTATTCGGTGCGTCCTGCACCTCACCCCTTCGGGGCGCTGTTCAGAGAGGCATTGAACAGGTTCAGATTCGCTCCCGGCGATTCTAGTCAACCACTCGGACACCTCTCTAGAAACTGGAACTTATCATCCGCTTTATTAAATGCATTGAGTACTGATGCACCGGAGCTCGCGGCGTGCTCCCTATTCGGTGCGTCCTGCACCTCAC
>JBFHVQ010000041.1:0-25715 GCA_041589455.1 Gammaproteobacteria bacterium
GGATCATGGTGGTTCTTATTCAGATGGTCCTGTTGCCCTGGGGCATCGTCGTCTAGCGATTATTGACCTGTCCGAGCATGCGAATCAGCCACTGGTTGATCAGGAGTTGGGGCTGGCACTGGTTTTTAATGGCACTATTTATAATTTTCCAGCGCTGCGTTCAGAGCTGCAGAATAAAGGTTATCACTTTTTTTCCAGTGGTGATTCAGAAGTCATACTCAAGGCCTATGCTGAATGGGGTGAAGCCTGTATAGAGCGGTTGCATGGTATGTTTGCCTTCGCTATATGGGATATGCGTAAACAACGTCTTTTTCTGGGACGTGATCGAATGGGTATTAAGCCCCTGTATTACAGCGTTAATGGGCAGCGTCTGCTATTTGCATCCAATGCACAGGCATTGTTAGCGACTGGTGCTATCGACACCAGTATCAATCCTATTGGTCTGCATCATCAGCTAACTTTGCATGCAGTGATACCCGCACCACACACCATACTAAATGGTATTAATAAAATGCGTCCGGCACATTGTATGTGTTTCAAGGTAGATGGCAGTATTAGTGAGCGAGAATACTGGCAACTTAATGCGGTCAGGCCTGAGCATAAAATGGATGAACAGGACTGGGTAGAAGCGATACATGATTCGTTACGCTCGGCGGTAGAAAAGCGTAAGACCATAGCTGATGTGCCAGTGGGTGTCTTGCTATCTGGTGGGCTGGACTCTTGCCTACTGGTTGGTTTGCTGGCAGAGGCTGGCGTTGGTAATTTAAAAACCTTTACGGTCGGGTTTGAAGATCAACCTGAAGAAAAGGGTAATGAATTTGAGTTCTCCGATATGGTTGTGGATAAATTCCAGACAGATCATCACAAGTTCTTTATTCGGAACGATAAGGTGCTGGATTATTTGCCTAATGCTGTCGATGTCATGGCCGAGCCGATGGTGGGTCAGGATGCGGTTGCATTTTACATGTTGTCGGAGCAGGTATCACAGGAAGTTAAGGTGGTGCAAAGCGGGCAGGGAGCGGATGAAGTATTTGCCGGTTACTTCTGGTATCCGCAGATGCATGAAGCCCAGGGAGAAGATGAGCTGGATCGTTTTGCTGGCCGTTATTTCGATCGTGATCATGATGAGTATCTGCAAACGGTGAGTGAACAGTATCAGGGGGATGATCATACTGGTCAGCTGATTCGACAACTGCTAGCAAAAGGTAATTCAGATGAATATCTGGATAAGGTGCTCAAACTAGATGTAACAACTTTGATTGTCGATGATCCAGTGAAACGGGTTGATAACATGACCATGGCCTGGGGACTGGAAGCCAGAGTGCCTTTTCTGGATCATGAACTGGTTGAGCTGGCAGCCAGCATGCCGCCCGAGATGAAACTGCAAAGTCAGGGCAAGCATGTGCTTAAGAAAATTGCGCGAGGTCTATTACCGGATCCGGTAATAGATCGCCCCAAAGCTTATTTTCCAGTACCTGCTTTGAAATATGTACGTGGCGAGTTTCTGGATTTTATGCGTGAAATATTACATAGTGATAGCGCAAGACAAAGAGGTTTGTTTCAACCTGCTTATGTTGAGAAATTACTGGCCAAACCAGAGGAATACCATACTCGTCTGCAGGGTAGTAAACTGTGGCATCTGGCACTGCTTGAAATGTGGTTGCAACGAAATGTCGATGGCGTATAAAAATATAATAGTAAAAAATGATTCGTGATAAACGTTTAATAGCCTTAGTTAGTATAATTCTTTTTTTTGTATCAACAAATTCTTTTTCAGAAAGTCAGCCCGTTGTGCCTGAACACATTGAAGGTGCAGTGATTGTCTCTGCCGAAGAGTTAATCAAGCTGGTTTATTCTAATTCTAAACTACTCATTGTGGATTCCAGGAAAAAATCGGAATTTCTGAAAGGGCATATCGAAGGTGCGGTAAATATTGTTGATACAGAGATTTCCAGAAATGTGCTTGAGAAGAATCTCAGTAGTAAATCATCCGCTGTTTTGTTTTATTGCAATGGCCCGCGCTGTATGCGGAGCAGTAACTCAATTTATAAGGCGCTTGACTGGGGTTACCAGAATATATTCTGGTTCCGTGGAGGCTGGCACGAATGGTCCTCAAAAAAATTACCAGTTGTATTAGGTGGCCAGTAATTTTTATGCGTGTAGAGTCCTTTTCAATTAAACAGATCACCATTGCGATATTCCTGATGATTGGTATTGCTGCAATTGTTCTGTCTTTATTTGCAGGCGGCTACTTTAGAAAAGCAGCACTGGATGCACAGGTTAAAAGTCTGTCCAGAGTCATTGAGGTTGCAACAGAAGAAAAATTAAAAGAAGTTAGAAAAAATACGTTTAATCTCGGTATGGAAATAGGTAATAACCGGGAACTTCAGGAAATTATCAAACAGTCTCAAGAGGGTGGTGCAGATCAGCTTGTTAGTATTCTGGATGATCCGTTTGTGAGTGGTTTTGTTGGTTTTTCGGAGCTCAGCTTGCAGAAAATCAGGCTGTTTAATATTGATCTGGAGTTAATTGCAGAAAGCAGTAAAGGTATTTCAATATCTGGTGGTTCTCTGTCTGAATATTTGCAGCAACTGTTGCTGCAGCGATATGGAGTCGATCGGCTTAAAGCACAGGATTCCCTGTGGCTTGAAAAAAGCAAACCCTTGCTATCGACAGTCGTTCCAATCGGCGGTCTGCATATCGTTGGTTATGTAGAAGTTGTTATTGACCCTGTTCTTAATCTTTCTGATATAAGCCAGATAACGCAGACCCCTGTCAGTGTATTTTCCACAAATGGACGGGCACTAAGTTTAACCCAGAGTGATGTCAGTTCCTATTTGCCGGTAAGTTATACCTTGTTGACTTCGCAGGGTGACGCGGCCTTCAGGATAATCGGTTATGAAAATGTTTCTCATTTGAATAGTGAGATGCAGGTAACACAGATAGTGACAACCAGTGGGTTCCTGTTACTGACCCTCAGTGTTTTGTTATTTGCCTTATGGTTATTTAAAATTTTCCTGTTACAGCCAATGAAAAATTTGATTGGTAGTATGGAGCAAATGGCTGGCGGGCAGCTGGATCTGGAAGTGAATGAAAAAGGTCTTAAAGAATTCTCGATTCTGGCAACCAGTTTTAATACGATGTCAGACCAGGTCAGGATCAGAAGTCAGGCATTGCACGAGACACAGGAAAGGTTACTGCATCTGTTGGATCTCGATGATAGTGCTATTCTGTTTTTTGCTGAAAGCGATGAATTATTGTACTGCAATAAAGGTGCAATCAAACTTTTTGGTTATGACAGGGCGGAAATGTTTGAGTTTGAGCTGTCGGAGTTTTTCACTGAGGGGAGTGTCAAAGTGCTTCAGGATGCTGGCTTAACTCATAATTTTCAGACGCCTCTAGAATGTATGACCTATTCTGGCGAGGTGCTCAAAACCGAGGCGCTGATCAGTGCGCTTACGGCGAGTGGTGAATCAGGTTTTGCTATTGTTCTGAGAGGGGCCCAGCACACATCGAAACAGGTGGGTAAGGAAAGCGGAACAGATATACCTCTACAGGATGTCGAGAGGTCACTAAGACGAATCCTGGAAATAGCCAGTAATAACCCCGGTGTTCTGTTAGGTGATGACTCGGCGGTACCTGTTAAGTCGGACGATAAGTCAGGGAAAGATAAGGCGGTATTGAGGCAGCAGGTGGTCAGTGTTATGAATCTGTCGCTGGAAGTCTGGGAGCATGACTTGAATAGAAGTAAGCTGGCGCTGGCAGAAGAAAGTAAAATCTGGCCGGTTTATATTGATAAGTCAACGCCCACCACACGAACTCTGGATAAATATCTGCAGCTGGACAGTTGCCCGAAAAATCCCAGATGCCAACGAGTGATCGATACCGCAGAGTATGTGCTGAAGCAAATGGATCAGCAGACGGCTGGTCAGCAAAAACTTATCCAGGCGCTGAATCAGTTGCGTGATTCAATCGCCGGGGTTCAGTAAGTTCTTTCTTAAGCATTTTTCTTAGTAATATTTCCAATTTCCATGTTTTTGACGAAGTCAGTAACTTGTTGAATTTAATAGTATAAATCTGTGTTTTTTGATTTGAACGAAATTGAACGAACAGAATGTTGGCATTAAAGCGGAGATATCAATTAGTTTGTACTGGTGAATATAAGCCACCCAGGATCGTTAATACCTTTGAGGTTCAGATGGCTATTTCATTGCACGCATAGCCGGGGCCGGGTGTCACGGAATACTAATAATTGATAAAAAGATATTCTGGAGTAGTCATGAGATTGTTCAAGTTAATGGGAATAGCACTTGCTGGTATTGTGCTATCGATTTCCCAGTCCAGTATAGCCGCTGAAGGACGCACTAGCCTGAGTGGCCCCGGTGAGGCAGAAGTGGTGGCAGGTACTGGTTATACACATACCTTGTTCGATAGCGCAGACAACAAATGCCAGCACTGCCATAACGATTTGTATGATACATGGAAGACTTCAATGCATGCTAAGTCCTGGAAGGATCCCATTTTCCAGTCCAAATACCAGGACTTTCTAAGGCTGCAGGTGAGTAAGATTGGTGCAGTTGGCCCAACGGGTGAGTATAAAGAAGCAACCGTTCAGAAAACGGCTCAGGTGTGTATCAAGTGCCATGCACCGACAGCCTATTATTCCAGTGACTATCAGTTAACCCTGACTGAGGTAGGCGACCAGAACACTGACCCGAATGCGTTTGAAAGTGCTAAATCATTACAAACCAATTTAGCGCCTAAATATAACCCGGCGCTTAAGGCAACTATTAGCTCAATGGCGAAAACAGGTAAGGTGTATACGCTGAGTTATCATATTGGTAATAGTCATAATCGAGAAGGTATTAACTGTTCATACTGCCACAGCGTTGAAACCGTCAGAATGATGAATGATGTGGATGGCGATCTGGGTCAATATACCCTGGCTAAGCCAATGAAAATGGGGCCGATTGGGCCACAGGTCAGAGCGGCTGGTGAGACGCTTCACTATAGCCCGGATGCCAGTACCGCAGATATGAATGCTTTTTTTGCGCTGGTTGGTCCGGAAAAATATAAAGATTTATCCGCGTCTCCAAAGGATGCGGCGAGCTATGATCTGGCTAAAATGGCGGATGGCCGCTATACCATGAAAAGCATTCCCACAGGCTGTAAGAGCACTAACGAAGAAGGTGAGCCAACAGATTGTCATTATACGGGTGGGCCCTTCTATGGCCCATTTGGTGTGACTGGTGTGAGTAATAGCCGGGATGATGATGTGACTGACCGTGCCGCTCTAGTAAAGCCCGAATTTGAGGCGGCTGTTGCGAGTGCGCATGGTGACAAGAATGAGTCAAAACATCAATTTGCGGCGTATGGAAAGGCGCTGTGTCTGTCCTGTCATCAGCGCTCGTCGTTAGCGCTTAATCCTGAGTCAAATGGTGTTGCTGGACTGCAGGTAGGAGATGATCAGTTTCTGGAGCTCTGTAGTACCTGGACAGCCATGAGTGATGGTGTGGGGAATAACTATGAAGATTCAGCCTCTTCGCCTAAATGCCAGAAGTGCCATATGGAGCCTCTTGCAAATAAGACCGTGCTGCATAAGTGGGATAACCCGAGTGAGCTATTTACCGCGGAAGATGGTGTGACTGAACATTTTGACCCTGAGAGTGGTGTTGGGCCAGTGGCAGAAGGCTACCTCAATAATCATGCCTTTATGGGGGCTAATAAGGCCGACTTTGGTCTGGTCAAAATTCAAAGCGGGTTTGAAGCCGGTATGGAAACAGAGCAGGATGATAACAAGCTAATAGTGAAAACCTATCTGCAGAATAAGACGGCACATATGTTCCCGGGTGCCCATCCTATGCGTCGCGCGCTGACTCGTGTGGTGGTGACTGATGCCGATGGCAACAAGCTTTCCTTCAAAAAGGCCAAGGGTAAATCGAAGTTTAAGAATATCACTAACCAGTTAGCTGTGTTGTCTGGCAATGAGATTCTTGAAGGACATGAGGAGGTTCGTGTTGATTACAACAAGGATCGTAATATTCAGATTCAGGGTTATACGCCGGATCTGTCATCACGTGGTGAAGTCGTTAACAGTCAGTATATGGACGCGACACGAGTCGACTGGATATCTCCTGATGCAACAGTGACAGACTCTGTTGCAACAGAAACAGCGCCGGGTGTCTGGGGAGTTAAAGGGTTGACCACGGTTAAGAAAATCAAGGAGCTGGAGGGTTCTGTGGATCATTTCACTCGAATATATGGTCGTGAAACGGGTAAGCGAAACGCTGAAGGTACTCATGTGGTACGTCCCGGTTTTGATTCCAATATCGCCACGGATAACCGATTAAAACCTAACGAAAAAGAGAAATACACCATCGTGTATAACACCAAAGGTGCTAGTTTTCCGCTAACGGTGAAATATAAGGTGTATTACATGAAAAAAGGCGCGAGTGGTAAGTTCCCGACGGCGGAAGATGGTTTTCTAAATACATCTTTGCCGAGCTCAACCCTGAAAAAACTGGCTATCTATGAAGTATTCGCTGCAGAACAGCAGATAACCAGTGCTGACTAGGCTCCAAAAACCATCCAGTTATTAACCTGGAGTGCATGTTTGGCCCCCTGTAGAGAGTTTAGGGGGCTTTTTTATGCCAGATAAGGCATGGTAAATATGTGTGTTATCAGCCGCTTGATTCCATTAGAATAAGCCCCATATACTGGTTTCCAACAGAATTTAGAGGTGCGTGATGGATGTAATGGATCGAATCGACGAGGCGGTTAAAAAACACCCCGTTTTTATATTTATGAAAGGTACACCGCAGTTTCCTTCGTGTGGTTTTTCAAGTCGAACAGCAGAAGCACTGAAACAGTGTGGCAAAGAGTTTGGCTACTGTAATGTGCTGGCAGATCAGGAAATTTTCCAAAACCTGCCACGCTATGCTGACTGGCCTACTTTTCCACAAGTTTATATCAATGGCGAGCTCATTGGTGGCTGTGATATCACGCTTGAGATGTTTGAAAAGGGTGAGTTGAAGAAAATGATTGATGAGGCTGTTGGTAACTAGTCCCGACGGTAGCTCTGATATAAAAAAACACGTCCAGGGCGTGTTTTTTTATGCCTGCTATATTATGTCGCTTCATTTCACAGGCGTGCACTGAAACTGGCGAGGTAGCATCACCTGAGAGGGGCTGAGCGCTATTCAGATATTCGCATTAGCCGCATTAGTCTAGTCAGTCTTTTTCATCATGACATCCCCGAATGCTTTTGTCGGGGAGATACGGCTTTTAATGCTTATAGATTCCCGGCAGAAACGTTCGGAAATGGCGATGTGAGAGTGACAGTGATGGCATGGACAAGATAAAGGCGTAGTAATGCTGACTAGCTTAATGTAGTCAGCGCTTTATCAAAAAGAGGAGGATTTTCTGGGGCTCAGTTCTAATGCTGTTTAGAACGCAATCTGGTTACGACCATTGGTTTTTGCTTCGTATAGTTTCTCGTCAGCACATTTGATCAGGTTTTGCACGGATGGCTGCTCACCTTCTCCGCGATAGAAACAGACACCAATTGAGGCAGTGATTTCCAGGTCGCCCACCGATGTTCTGAAGGGGCGCTGGTTAATGCTGGCCAGTAGCCGCTCTAGAGTGGAGTGACGGAAGTTTTCAGCGCGGGTGTAGTGCATAATAATGCCGAATTCTTCACCGCCCATACGTGCCACCAGGTCAGTCGGTCGGACAGTACGTCGGATGCGACGTGTGAAGCCCACCAATATTTCATCACCCACATCATGGCCGTAAGTGTCATTGACTTTTTTGAAGTGATCAATATCGAGCATGACAAAGCAAATGCCACCTTTACGTGCCGAGGCGTCGAGTAAATGGTATTCAAGTTGCCGGGATAGCAGGCGACGATTACCAACACCGGTTAGTGGGTCTGTAAGCGCCATTTCTTCTAGGTGCTTAACCGTGTCTTCCAGTTGTTGAGAGGTTTCCAGTAAATCGTTCTGCAATGCAGCGATTCGAGCAGCAGCGTTTACGCGAGCCGCCAATTCTCTTGGATTGGGTGGCTTGCTGATATAGTCATCAACGCCGCGATCAAAGGCTTCTACCAGAGGCTCAATACCTTCCTGGGCGGTGAATAGAATAATTGCGGTATAGGTGCCGCGTTCTTCGTCACGCTGACGGATGATGTCAGTGAGTTCAAGTCCATCCATTTCTGGCATGACCCAGTCAGCTAGAACCACGTCTGCATGTTGCTCGTCCATCATGCCAAGTGCAAGTGCAGCACTGGAAGCAACGCGTATATTGCTGAAGCCGGCTTTTTTCAGGGCTGCCTGTACAACAACCCGGCTAAATTGCATGTCATCAACGATGATAATAGATACGTTTTTATTGGACATCTGTGGTCTATTGCGAACCTTTTTTTTATTATAGCGTTCAATATGTGCTAAACGCGCATACGCTGTTCCCATTGCTCTTCTCAGTTAATCATAATGATTCGTATTAGTTTTTAACTGCATCAGGCCGGCCTCGTTGCCTTTGAGCCTGTTTCTCCTGTTGCCAGGGATCCTGTCTTCTGGCAAGTACCTCCCTTAATTATCATTCAAATGGGGGATATCGCGCAATACTATCATTAAGCTGACGCTTCGGCTAGTTCGGCTGATCAGGGGGTTTCGTCCACTGGGCTGGTCCAGATCAGGCCAGTGGATTTTCTCCAGCGATTTACAATATTGCAAAACAGTTCAGCGGTTTTCAGGGTGTCATAACTAGCAGAGTGTGCCTGGCTGTTATCCCATTCAATGCCTGCTGCCTGTACTGCTCGTGATAGTACTGTCTGGCCATAAGCGAGGCCGGCAAAAGAAACCGTGTCAAAAGTGCTGAACGGGTGGAAAGGGTTACGGTTTATTTTGCATCGTTCAGCCGCCGCATTAATAAAATTAAGATCCATAACCGTGTTATGGCCCACCATAATGGCGCGTTTGCACTGGTTTTTCTTTAGACTGGAGCGAATGAACTTAAATATTTCGCCTAACGCCTGCTGCTCGGCGATCGCCATTCTGAAGGGGTTGTAAGGGTCGATACCATTAACTTCCAGGGACTTGGGGTCCATGTTGGATCCTTCGAATGGAACGATATGGCGAGATATTTGTTCGTCAATTTCAATATAGCCGTTATCATCCATCTTTAGTGTGGCGGCGGCGACCTCCAGCAGGGCATCTTTTTTGGCGTTGAATCCGCCAGTTTCAACATCTACGACCACGGGCATAAACCCCCTGAAGCGTCGTGACATGGGCGGTGTGTTTTCAGTGAGTGTAGTCATTCGAATGGTGATTCTTTAGCTGGTGTGTAATATTAGGCGTATGAACAATATCAAACAGTTAAGCCGGGTAATTCTGCTTATTTTCATCAGCTGGTCCCCTGGCATGGCCGACGATTCGGTCGAGCGGCCCATTCTACACCCCAAGGGCCTGTTATGGAAAATTGAAAAGGCAGCAATTGAGCCCAGTTATCTTTTTGGCACCATGCATGTGTCTGATGCACGGGTTCTGAATTTGCCATCAGAAGTTGAGCAGGCGTTCCTTTCAAGCCGTCAGTTTGTGATGGAAATGGTGCTGAATTTCAAGGCAATGGGCTATGTTACTCGGGCCAGTTTCTTTCAGGATGGTCGCACGCTTGATCAGTTCATGCAGGTGAAAGACTATCTGCGGCTGCAGCGACTGATGAAGCAGCGACTGTCATTACCTGCCGATGCGCTGAAACATATGAAGCCCTGGGCGGTTTTAACAATGTTAATGATGCCAGCTGAACAGCAACTTGAACAAAACGCTGCACTGGATATGGTGTTGTTACAGCGTGCCACTAAAATGAAAAAATTAGTGAACGGGCTGGAAACTGCTGAAGAGCAAGTGGCGGTTTTTGAGTCGTTGAAGATTGAAGAGCAGATCTGGATGCTGAATCGTGCGGTGGAGGAAATTAAGACAAGTGATGCGCAAATACCCAAAATGCTTGATGCTTATCTTAAACAAGACCTGCAGCGTCTGGTTTATATGCAGAAAGAATTTATGTACGAAGACTCGGATATAGATGATCGCTTTATGAAACAGTTGCTGGAGTATCGAAACATTCGCATGGCAAAACGGCTGAGTGAGATTTTACAGCAAGGTGATGCGTTTATTGCGATTGGTGCACTGCATCTGCCAGATCAACAAGGCGTGTTAAATCTGTTGAAACAGCAGGGCTATAAAGTGACACAGGTTGTTATGGCAGATCGATAAACACGTTGTTTAGAGTGTGGTGAAGTGTTAATCAGTTAGCCCGATAAATTGCCAGCTTTCTTCCTCGCCAGCATGGAGTGGGACAATCTTGCCGTCGCAATAAGGGTAGCTTTCAGGGACTGTCCAGTTGCGCTTCTCCAGAATGATTTTGTTATTGTTTCTTGGCAGCCCATAGAAATCAGCGCCATGGTAACTGGCGAAGCCCTCTAGTTTATCCAGTGCATTATTTTCATCAAATGCCCTTGCATATAGCTCGATAGCGAGAGGGGCTGAAAAAATGCCGGCACAGCCACAGCTATTTTCTTTTTTGTTCTGGGCGTGGGGTGCGCTGTCAGTGCCAAGGAAAAATTTGTGGTTACCAGAGGTCGCTGCAGCGACGAGCGCCTGGCGATGTTCTTCACGTTTTAGAACCGGCAGGCAATAGTAGTGAGGGCGTATTCCCCCCTTGAATAGTGCATTACGGTTGTACAGTAAATGCTGGGGGGTAATGGTTGCGGCAGTGACGCTTCCTTCGCTCAATACATAATCAGCCGCATGTCGGGTGGTAATGTGCTCAAAGACGATCTTCAGTTCAGGAAAGGCTTCACGTGTTGGTATCAGCACCCGATCGATGAAAACTTTTTCACGATCAAAAACATCGATGTCTGAGTCGGTAACCTCTCCATGGACCAGTAGTGGAATTCCCTGTTTTTGCATTTCTTCGAGGGTCTTGTAACATTTTTTTATGTCCGTTACGCCTGCATCGGAGTTGGTTGTAGCACCTGCAGGGTAGAGTTTAACTGCATAGATGTGACCACTGTTTTTAGCTTTGATGATTTCCTCGGCAGGTGTGTTGTCTGTGAGGTAAAGGGTCATTAATGGGGTGAAGTCCATGTCTTCTGGGGTTGCGTCCAGAATGCGCTGACGATATTGCAGAGCCTGCTCGCTGGTGATGTTAGGGGGCGTCAGGTTCGGCATAATAATGGCGCGGGCAAATTGCCTGGCAGTAAAGGGAACAGTGTACTTGAGGGCGTCTTCATCTCGTACATGTAGGTGCCAGTCATCTGGGCGGGTAATTGTGAGTTTCATAATTCTCAATACTGCATAGGCGCTTGGGGTTATAATTATCCTTGATTAGGCACTAGAATGCCAAACCATAATCCAAATAATAAGCCAGCTAGACTGGGGAAATGTTTTCTTTTTATGAATATCTTCTTTAAAACGCTACTCGCAAATCTCGTATTGACTAAAGGGCCGCAGGATTTTCCATACTCAATGGTATTAATGCGCCTATGTTTGGTGGTGTACTTTTTGACCGGGTTACCGGGGCTTGCCTCTTCAGCCAGTTTTGAGGAATCAGTGATTGCCATGTCGCTGGATACCCTTGTTCTGGTGATATTTGTCTATTTCTGTTTGCAGGCATTCTCCAAGAATGAGCGTTTTACGCAAACCGTTATTGCCATGGCGAGTACCGGCGCGGTATTTCAGCTGGCTGTATTACCAATTTTGTTTAATTTTCAGGTTGAGCAGCCGGTAACAGAAGAAATGTTTAGCATGTCATTGTTATTGCTGATGATAGTGAGCTGGAATCTGGCAGTTTATGCAAATATTTTTAGAGAGTCTTTTTCTGTACGATTGCCCGCTGCCATGGCGTTAACAGTGTGTTACATCATTTTCACAGTCGTGGTGCGTAAGCTAGCGTTTCCAGAGCTCAATTAATTTTCAGGCGGAGTTAAATTTTGCATATTCATATTTTGGGTATTTGTGGAACCTTTATGGGAGGTGTCGCAGTACTGGCAAGACAGGCAGGACATACGGTTACCGGCTCAGATACGAATGTTTATCCGCCGATGAGCACACAGCTAGAGCAACAGGGTATAGAGCTGATGCAGGGCTATCATGCTGATCATATGCAGCAGCAGGATCAGGTGGTGGTGGGTAATGTGATGTCACGAGGCAATGAGGCAATTGAACATACACTGAACAAAGGCTTGTCTTATACCTCTGGTCCTCAGTGGCTAGCTGAGAACGTGCTTAAAGATAAATGGGTACTGGCAGTTGCCGGTACTCATGGAAAAACAACCACCAGCTCCATACTGGCATGGATACTCGAATATGCCGGCTTGCAGCCCGGTTTTCTAATTGGTGGGGTGCCGGCGAATTTTGGTGTTTCAGCGCGCCTTGGAGAGGGCAGTTTTTTTGTCGTAGAAGCGGATGAATATGATACTGCCTTCTTTGATAAGCGCTCTAAATTTGTTCACTATCACCCTAGAACATTGATTATCAATAATCTTGAATTTGATCATGCAGACATTTTTGATGATCTTGATGCAATAAAAAAACAGTTTCATCATCTGGTGCGAACCGTTCCGGGAGAGGGCATGCTGGTATGTAATGGTGATGAGCAAAATGTCAGCGACGTTCTTTCCATGGGCTGCTGGAGCCAGCAGCAAAGTTTTTCAGGTGAAGCGCAGGGTGACTGGTACATAGAAAATGTATCTATTGATGGGCGCAGATTTGATATCTATTATCAGCAGAAGCTACAGGGCACAGTGAATGGGCATTTACTGGGGCCGCATAATCGGATGAATGCACTGGCGGCTGTGATTGCAGCACAACACGTAGGCGTACCAGTGGCGCAGGCAATCGAGGCATTACAAAGCTTTAAAGGTGTAAAGCGCCGTATGGAAGTGGTTGGTGAAGCCAACCAGGTTGTTGTTTATGATGATTTCGCTCATCACCCGACGGCGATTCGAGATACCTTGAAAGGCTTAAGAGATGCAGCGGGTGAGGCGCGTATCTGGGCGGTGCTGGAACCCCGTTCTAACACTATGCGTATGGGTGTGCACAAACAACAGCTGGCACCCTCCCTTGAGTTGGCGGATGAGGTTTTGCTATACCAGCCTGCGGATGTAGACTGGGATATGCAGTCCGTTGTCGATTCACTGGGTGGTAAGGCGAGGCTGCTACGTTCTATTGATGAATGTGTTGCTCTGCTGGCGGAGAAGGCTCGGCCCGGAGATCGTATTCTGGTTATGAGTAATGGTGCCTTCGGAGGCATACATCAGAAAATTGTTGATGCACTTTAAAATGTTCATGCAAAAGGCAGGTGTTCAGTGACACAAAAATCAGAACAGATAAAAACCGTTGTGCTGGCGATTACTGGTGCGTCCGGTGTGCAGTATGGCATTCGTTTGCTCGAGCAACTGCTCACGCATAATCATCGTGTTTATCTGCTGGTAACGCGAGCAGCTCATGTGGTTATTAGTATGGAAACGGAGCTGTCATGGCCTTCTAACACCCATGAGTTGAGCCAACAGCTTTGTATGCGTTATGGGGTTGATGGGAGTCAGTTGAAAGTCTGTGGTGATGCAGAGTGGGCTTCTCCCATTGCCAGTGGATCATCATTGGTTGATGCTATGGTGGTTTGTCCCTGTTCGATGGGAACCTTGTCTTCAATTGCGACGGGGGCGAGCGCAAACCTGCTGGAAAGAGCTGCTGATGTCATTTTAAAAGAGCGCAGAAAACTTATCCTGGTGCCAAGAGAAACACCGTTCTCTGAAATACACCTGGAAAATATGCTTAAGCTTTCCCGTATGAATGCAGTGATTCTTGCCGCGAATCCTGGTTTTTATAATAAGCCTCAATCCCTGGAAGATGTTATTGACTTTATGGTGGCACGCATACTAGACCACCTGGACATCGTGCATCATTTGCAGCCCAAATGGGGGGAGTCGCATACAAGCAGCATTACTGAATAAACTAATTCAGTGCTGCTCGGTTATAACTGGAGGCGCAAATAAAAAGGCTGGTTTATTGCTAAACCAGCCTTTTAAAATTACGAATCCATATTACAAACGTCTTCTGCCTGTAAGCCTTTCTGGCTGTCAATCAGGTTGAATTCAACCTTCTGGCCGTCTTTTAATGTTCTAAAGCCGTCGCCTCTTATCGCTCTGAAGTGAACGAATACATCGTCACCTGTTTCACGCTCAATGAAGCCGTATCCTTTTGAATTGTTAAACCATTTAACGGTTCCTGTTACACGATCAGACATTTACTTTACCTTTGTGTTATCATTTTTTGAGTCGCCATCCATGAGCGAATCAAAGACATAACGTCACGAGGCGGTGGCAACATCCTCTGCCTGTAGCCCCTTTTCACCTTCGGTGATATTAAACTCAACCCGCTGACCTTCAAACAGAGTTCGATGACCCTGGCCACGAATTGAACGAAAGTGGACAAAGACATCATCCCCGGTGTCGCGAGTAATGAAGCCAAAGCCCTTGCTCGTATTAAACCACTTTACTGTTCCTGATTCACGCGATTTATCGATATTTGCGGATTTTTCCACATTATTTGCAGATTTACTAGAGTCTGCATTAGAGCTCGCTAATGCGGTTATGGTTGTAGCGGTAAAAATAATGAAAGCTAATGTCATTAAGCCAGACATATTCAGGAAATTTTCCTGGCTTATTATCTGGCTTGCAGCGATAGTTGCAATGGTTGAAGTGATAAGGCTGATGAACAGGTTTCTAACTACAGCAGGGTTCATATATTCAAGTATCCTAAAACAAAAATTAAAACAAAAATTAAAACAAAATGTTATTACAGCAGCTAGCCATTATATGGCTAGCTAGCTGTTTTATATATTATTGGTGTCTTTTTACAAGCGGGAGTTATTATAGTGCTTTTTTTAACATCTTCCAGTAGTCAATGCACCGGGAATTGTTCACATCATTGTGATTGATTTTTTGCCATGTTTGCCATCAGCTCTTCTACAGTGGTTTCAGCAGGTAATTGTAGGTGAAAACCCTGTGATGCGATGTTTTCGATAACAGTGGCCGGATTTTCTTTAGCCAGTTTGCTGTTTTTATCCAGTTCAAGAGTCATTGCATAGTTGAGTGTCCCCAGCTTTTTGACCAGTTTGTCGTCTATTGCGTCAAAGCCATTCTCTTCTGCCAGGTAGATATACATATCTGGCTTGGCTGAACAACGGTATATATAGCAGGTTGTTTTCATTCCAGCGTTCCTAATACTTTGTCTGCGGCCTCGATCGTCGCCTGGATGTCTTCATCACTGTGCATGGTACTGACAAAACCAGCTTCATAGGCTGAAGGTGCCATATAAACGCCTTGTTCAAGCATGCCGTGGAAAAACGCCTGAAAGCGCGTGACATCGCATTGAGTGGCCTGTGTGAAATTGTTTACCTGAGGCGCATCTGTGAAAAACAGGCCAAACATGCCGCCGACAATATTCTGTGTCATTGGAATGTTGTGAGCCTTTGCCTTTTCCATAATGCCATTAACCAGGGTGTTTACTTTGCCATTCAGTTGGCTAAAGAAGTTCTCTACAGAAATCAGTTCAAGGGTTTTCAGTCCAGCGGCCATGGCGACTGGATTACCTGATAAAGTGCCTGCCTGATAGACAGGGCCAGTGGGTGCAATATGTTGCATGATATCTTTGCGGCCGCCGAACGCGCCAACAGGCATGCCGCCACCGATGACCTTGCCCAGTGTGGTTAGGTCTGGTTTGATGTTGTAGATAGACTGGGCACCGCCTAAAGCGGTACGGAAGCCAGTCATGACTTCGTCAAATATTAATATGGCGCCATATTCATCACAGATCTCGCGTAAGCCTTCGAGGAATCCAGCCACGGGAGGAATACAGTTCATATTACCTGCCACTGGTTCAACGATGATGCAGGCAATTTTGTCACCATTTACTTTGAAGGTTTCTCTTACCTGGTCGAGATCGTTATAGGTCAGTGTCAGTGTGTGTTCGGCAAGGCTAGCGGGAACGCCAGGTGAGCTGGGTACGCCTAAGGTCAGGGCGCCTGAACCTGCTTTTACCAGTAATGAATCAGAGTGACCATGGTAGCAGCCTTCAAACTTCACAATAGTGTCTCGACCAGTGAAACCACGCGCCAGTCGAATCGCGCTCATGGTCGCTTCTGTGCCGGAACTCACCATGCGAACAGATTCTATCGATGGCATGATCTGGCAAATGCGTTCAGCCATCTCAGTCTCGATGGGTGTGGGTGCGCCAAAGCTCAGGCCTTTTTCAGCGGCGTCTTTGACCGCCTGTATGACCTCGGGATGCGCGTGTCCCAGAATCATCGGGCCCCATGAGCCAACGTAGTCAATATAGCGTTTGTTGTCGGTGTCCCAGATATATGCGCCCTTGGCTCTATCGATAAAAACCGGGTCGCCGCCGACACCTGTGAATGCGCGGACAGGTGAGTTTACGCCGCCGGGAATAACCATTTGAGCCTGGCTAAATAAATCGTGTTGAGACATGTTTTGTTCCTGCTATATCAAGGGTTCTGGATAGGGCCGCATATTCTACAACAAATTTGATCACGCTTCAGGTTTCACGGCTTGACATGTCAGGGTGTGGGTGGGATAAGGTGTAGAGGCTGAATCAAGGAGTGTTTATGTGCAGTAAGAAGATTCGCTGTGACTGGGTCGATGGGTCGGAAGTCTATCGGCGTTATCATGATGAAGAGTGGGGGGTTGCCAGTTATGACGATCAGCATCTGTTTGAAATGCTGATTCTGGAAGGGGCGCAGGCCGGATTAAGCTGGATAACCATTCTGAAAAAGCGTGAAGCCTATATAGCTGCTTTCGATGGCTTTGATATGCAGAAAATGTCGCGTTATAGCGAAAATAAAATTGAAAAACTGTTGCAGAATCCCGGTATTGTGCGGAACCGGCTTAAGGTGAATGCAGCAGTTACTAATGCCCGAGCGGCGCTGAAGATCATCGAAGAGTACGGCTCATTCAGTGATTATATCTGGCAGTTTGTCGGGGGTGAGCCCATAGTGAATCACTGGAAAACCCTGAAGCAGGTGCCGGTGACCTCTCCTGAATCAGATCAGATGAGTAAGGATCTTAAAAAGCGAGGCTTCAAGTTTGTTGGTTCAACCATCTGTTATGCCTATATGCAGGCGGTTGGAATGGTTAATGATCATACCACCAGCTGCTTCCGCTATGCGGCATGCGCTAAGTCCTGAAACTGTGACTGAAATCCAGTGCTGCCTGTTCTATATCCGACAGATTATCATGAGCAAATAGCTCGCTAATGACTGCTAACATGTCTGCACCGGCATCTAGTAAAGGTTGATGGTTCTGTTGTGTTATACCGCCGATACAGCAAACAGGGATTGAGTATTCCTGTTTGATTTCCTGGATCAGGTCGATACTTGCAGTGGGTGCATCGGGTTTGATGGATGATGAAAAGAAACTACCAAATGCAATATAGTCAGCGCCTGCTCTAATAGCTTTATGCGCCAGCTCTAACTGGTTGTAACAGCTGACGCCAATGATTTTGTCTTTGCCCAGTTGTTGACGTGCCTGCTCCAGTGAGTCGTCATCTTTGCCGATATGAATGCCGTCCGCACAGCTGTTTCGAGCCAGCTCAATGTCATCATTAATAATCAGTAGTGCATTATGTGAATTGCAGAGCTCTCTAAGGCTATTTGCTTGCTGTAAACGTTTTGTGTGATCAGTTGATTTATCTCTATATTGAAGGATACGAGCGCCAGATTTTAAAACGGCTTCCACCCGATTTTCGAACTCCTGTTCAGGAATGAGTTTAGAATCGGTAATAGCATAGAGTCCATAAAGTGTTTTCATAGAATGCGTCTCGGAATTTTCTGGCCCTGGCCCTGAGCAGTGCCGAGCTGTAGGCTGTTAAAAGTATAATCCAGGGCCTTCTGGCAGGCTTCTAATGGGGGGAGTTGTTGAGCTGTTAATGCCGCAAGGCTGGCGGCAAGTGTGCAGCCTGAACCATGGTATTCATCGGATAGTCTTGCGTTTGTATAGTGACCAAGTATCTTTCCCTGATGAATTAGCTGGTGTTGAATGTCCGTTGTCTCTAAGTGACTGCCTGTGAGGAGTACATACTCTGTGCCTAGCTGATTGAGCTGTATCGCCGCTGATGTCGCATCTTGCTGGGTTGCTGAAAGGCGTACCGCTTCAAGAGTGTTCGGTGTGAGAATGTAAGTTAACGGCAGCAGTTGCTGGCGAATAAAATCCGTCAGGCTATTGTCTGACAGTTGAGAGCCATTGCCTGATGCGAGTACGGGATCAAAAATAACCGGGATATCTGGACATTGCTTAATAATATTAAGGACAGCCTGTGCGGTTTCGGTAGTGCCAAGCATGCCTATCTTTATGGACTGGATGGTCATGTCGTTGAGTACGCGTTCAGCCTGTTGTTGAATAAATCCAGAGGCTATTGGGTTGAAATCGTAGACACTAGTGGTGTCCTGTGTGGTATTGGCTGTAATGATTGGGCACGCATGTGCACCCATAGCTGCGATTGCTTCTATATCTGCTTGTATGCCAGCGCCACCAGTTGGGTCAAGCCCGGAAAAGCACAGTATATTTGATCGAGTCTGATTATTCATGGCGGAGGACGGTGTCAGGAATTAAGTCTCTGGATGCATTGAAGGTGATTACAGAGTTTACAGGTTCGGGTTGTATGTGAAGTTTAACAAACCTGGCGAACAGATTGTGCTAGGTCCATAAGTCTGGCGCGAATGTAGTTATTGCCTTTTGCTTCTGGGGCGATTTTAAGGTATTCGCTATAGTCAGCTAATGCTGGAGTATGGCATTCAAGGGCATCATATATGGCGCCTCTTGCTTTAAGTGCGTCAGCTTGATCTTCTTCAAGGGAGACCATAATGTCAGCGAGAGGTAATGCTTTTTGCCACTTTTCATCTTGCATGTATAGATTGCGTAAATTGCGTAGAACACGCAGAATAATTTCCTTATTAGAGCAGCTAGCGAGGACGCCGTGGACTTGTGACTTTTCAAGTTTTGGGCCGTAATACTCGATGAGACGTTCTTCGATGTCTTCTTCATTAAGCGAGATGCCGCCAAAATAGGGATCTAAAACAATAGCGCCATCACTGATTTCAAGTTTTACCAGAAAGTGGCCAGGGAAGGAAACGCCTGCAAGTGGCAGGCCCAGTGCGTGCCCAAGTACGATATACAGTATGGAAAGGCTAATAGGAATGCCCAGCTTACGCTCCAGTACATCATTCAGAAAGCTGTTTCGAGGGTCATAATAGCTGTCAGAATTGCCTTCAAAGCCTTTTTCTACAAACAATACGTGGTTCAGCAGTTTAAGGATTTCAGCGGCGTTGGCTGTTTCTGGCAGGCGATTGTCTATTTCATCCGCAAGGGACTCGATTTTTGACAGATAATCATCAATATTGAGGTCCTGATACTCCAGTCGTGCGATCATTAAGGCAGCTTCAGCCAGGTTGATATCCTGGTCTGGCTGATTAAATAGCGCTTCAAATTCTGCTCTGTCTGTATCATTAGTCATTTGCATAATTAGTTATCATGTTTTGTAGCGCATACGTGTCCCATGCTCAAGTGAAAGCAGAATTTCCGTAGCGCCTAGTTCGGCTGGGAAGTACACGCCAGATATTTGTGCGCCATGTATACTGGCTCCCTGCAGGTTAGCATTAGTGAAATCTATGCCCCGCAGGTTGCTCATTCTAAAGTAAGAATTACTTAAGTCCAGTCCGTCAGCATTTAAACCGCATAAATCAACACTACGGAAATCAGCTGATGTCAGGTCGCAGGCTTCGCCATTGGCCTTTCGTTCATTAAATTCGTTAATCTTGCCTTCTCTAAGAAGGCGGTATAATTCATCATCTTTAATTTGTGGTGTGCTTACTGGCATGTTGGCTTGCTCTTGTTGTTATGGGATTAAAGCCTTATTTCAGGCTCAGCCTCTTATAACATGAGTATAGCAGTAGTCTTATTCGCCGTTGAGAGTGATTATAGCTCGACGTTGGTGGGGGTGTGTTCTATGTTCCCAAAGGAATATGCCTTGCCAGGTGCCAAGCAGCAGACGCCCCCGATTAAAAGGGATGGTCAGACTGCTTTCTGTTAACACAGTTCTAACATGTGCGGGCATATCGTCCGGGCCTTCATCAGTATGTAGGTAAAGTGGATCTCCGTCCGGTGTGAGGCGGCGCATAAAGGATTCAAGGTCTTGACGCACCTGGGGGTCTGCATTTTCACATAGAATCAATGAGGCGCTAGTGTGTTGTAAAAAAATATTCGCCAGGCCTGTGTTGAGGCCAGAGTCAGTGACCGCCTGATTGATTTGCTGGCTAATGTTCTGAGTGCCGCGACCGTCAGTGTGAAAATTGAGCGTGGTCTGGTATGTCATATGGAATATTCGTTGTTAGGTTATGACGCGTGTATTTTCTGTAAAAGACTCAGGTCAATGTAGGTAGCATCATGCGGGTTGCCGTGAATCACATCAAATGCTTGATCAGGTTCGCCCATATTGTCCAGTACCAGTGCAGCACCCGTAAAGTCGTGATCCTGAGTGTAGCTATTAATTGTAATGATAGTTTTCAGGTCTGCTCCGAGAGATGACTTGATGCCGTTCTCAGAGTCCTCAAAGGCAAGGCATTGTTCAGGCTGTAAATTTAGCTTATCCAGCGCCCAGTGATAAATATCAGGCGCGGGCTTCTTGGCAGGTACGATATCGCCTGCAGCAATGACTTCAAACCAGTCTGAAGAACCAGGCTCTAAAGCATGTTCAAGTAAGGCAGTGACATTGGCTGGTGTGGTTGTTGTGGCAATTGCGATTCGCATACCAGCATCGCGAGCTTCGTGTATGAGTCGCTTTACGCCTGGGCGAAGTGGAATTGCGCCGGTTGAAAGCAATTGTGTGTAGTGATCTGTCTTGGACAGGTGTAATGATTTGATGAGTTCGGGGGTTGAGTCATCGACAGGGTAAGATGTGTTGTATTTCTCAAGATAAAATGCCATGCGTTCTTTGCCGCCAGTGACCTGCAGTAGCTCACCGTATAGTTCGACTGACCAGTGCCAATCAAGGCCGGCCTCTTCAAAAGCCAGATTGAAAGCTACACGATGACCGTCGCGTTCAGTGTCTGCAAGTGTGCCATCAACATCAAAAATTAGCGCCTGTAAATCTGACATAAGTAAATCTCTAGAAATAAAACAGGCAGAATTGTAGAGCAAGATGATAAATAAAAATAGCCTATACTGGTAAGGGAATTATGTTGTTAGAAGCGTTGTGTAATCAAATTATTGAAAGCTAAGCTGAATAAGCTGTCGGTTTAGTGAGGTTATAAATGTCAAATATAGCTAAAGGTGGCAAGTGAAAGGTTTCGGTTCTATAAAAAGCCTCAAAATAAAAGATAAGCTGCTGATAATTATAATGTTATCGAGTTTTAGCGGGATAATTATGGTCGGTGGGAGTTTGATTGCTTACCAAAGTTATAAGCTGAAAGAGCTACAGAGAAGCGAGATGAATGTATTAGCAGCCATGGTTGAAGAAATGGTGGCAGAGTTAATGTTAGTCGAAGATGGTGAGGGGATAAATAATGTTCTGAGAACAATACGTTTCAGGCAGGACATAAAGAAAGTGTTAATTGTAAGTGTTGATAATGAAAAAATAGCGCTTTATGCCAAAGAAGGAGAATATCCTGGCGACTATTACCGGTTAATTAATAATGAACTGCATGATAGTGAAATTATGGAAATGAAGCAAATCAAGTTGGATGGGAGGTTGATGGGGCGATTGTATCTGGTTGCAGATAAAAATTATATTAAGCCAGTGATAAATGATCTAATACTTTCATTTGTGTTTAATCTTTTAATTGGTCTGGTGGTCGTATATTTGATAGCGATTAATATACAAAAGATGATTTCCTCGCCGTTAAATAGTTTAAAGGAAACCGTCAGGGCAATAATTAATGATAAAAATTATGAAATTAGAACTGATGTAAAAAGTCAAGATGAAATTGGTGAGTTGACAGATGAATTTAACGAGATGTTAGATGTTCTAAATCAAAGTAGTTTAGAAATAGTCCGAAATGAAAAAAAATTCAGGAAAGTATTAGAGCAATCAGCTGATATGTATTTGTTGATAAATTCCAAAGGCAGTATTGTTGATGTGAATAATTCAAGTTGTTTAATCTTGGGTTATACAAGAGACGAGATAATAAATAAGACGTGGCCAGATGTTGACAGTGGTTGCAAAGGATTGGTGGTGGTAAGTTCGGTAATTAAGCAGTTAAAAAATAGCAAGAACCAGATTGTGGAGTCGGAATTTATAACAAAATCTAAAAAACTAATACCTGTTGTAATAAATATTGGTGTATTGGCGGATCAGGGTGATGACTTGATTGTTGTATCTGCAAAAGATAATACAGATGCTGTAATGTCAGAGCGTAAACTAAAGCAGGCAAATGATGAGTTAGAGGCAAAGGTTAATGAAAGAACGATAGAGTTGAAACGGGCTAATCTAGAATTGTCATTTGCAAAAGAAAAAGCGGTGGCGGCAAGTAAAGCTAAAAGTCTGTTTTTAGCAAATATGAGTCATGAAATACGCACGCCTATGAATTCCGTTATTGGGTTTACAGATGTATTGTCTTCTAGTGGTTTAAATGAAGTTCAGAAGTCTTATGTTGAGTCAATACGAGCAGGAAGTCGGAATCTTTTGAGCTTAATTAATGATATTCTAGATATTTCAAAAATAGAAGCCGGTAAGATGAAAGTTAAATATGATGCTGTGTTTCTAAAGAATTTGTTGGTTGACGTTGTCGAGGTGTTTTCTATTACTGCGAGAGAAAAAGGATTAAAGCTCGCGCTTGATTTTAATGATGAAGTGCCAGAAGTTATTTTGTCCGATGAGGTAAGGTTACGACAGATCATTTTTAATCTGGTTAATAATGCAATTAAATTTACAAAAAAAGGCGGAGTAACGATTGTTGCTGAAATAGAGAAAGGCAGGGTGAGTGAGCGATCTTTCGATGTGATTATAAAAATATGTGATACAGGGATAGGTATTAATAAAGAAGATCAGCAGAAAATATTTAATATGTTTGAGCAGCAGGATGGTCAGAATACCAGAGAATATGGAGGTGCTGGGCTTGGTCTTGCTATAAGTAAGAGGCTGGCAGGAAGGCTCAACTCAACACTGATGGTTGATAGTGAAAAAGGCAAGGGTAGCTGTTTTATATTAAGGATGAATAATCCGGAGTTGATTAGTAAGGGTGCTAATCTGGTGGAAAAAACCGATATAGAAAAGATATCATTAAAGCCTGTTAGAGTACTGGTTGCTGATGATGTTGAAGAAAACAGGTTCTTGATAAAGGAATATTTATCGTCTCAGCCTATTGATATTCTGTTTGCTAATAATGGCGAAGAAGCTGTTAATATGTTAAGGGAGGAAGAGGTAGATATAGTGTTGATGGACATCAGGATGCCCAAGAAATCTGGGATTGATGCGATAAAAGAAATACGCGCCGATAAGTCTATTAGTAGTATACCGGTGATTGCAGTTACTGCTTCATTTGTCGGCGATGGTGTCGAGGAACGTCAGGAGGTATTATTTGATGATGTTGTTCTGAAACCAATAAAAAAGGAATCGTTACTAAAGGCTATTAGCGCATTCTCAGGTTACAATGAAATTGATGAGAGCACGGGCTCAATGAGTGAAGGTATGCTGCTGTTGGAAATGCAGGGTTTGAATAATAAAGCATTGAATGAAATAAATAAATACATGCCCGTAATAGAGAGAGCCAAGAGTAGAGGCAGTTTTGGTGAGCTTGAGGAGCTGTTAGATAAACTGATGTTTGTTGCAGAAAAAAACCGGCTTCCAGAGCTTAAAAGATATTTAAAAATGATATACACATCGAATCAGAGATTCGATGTGGAGGAAACAAATGTTCTCATATCAAAGATTGTGTTTGCCTTGTCGTTCGTAGATAAAGAAGAGTTCGATGATGAAAAAGCATAAGATATTGATTGTTGATGATGTGCCCAAAAACATTCAGGTCATCGCCAATTTATTAGGTAATGAGGACTATGAAATTTCATATTCAACTGATGGCAAACAGGCGCTGGAGCATATTGAAGATATAGACTTTGATCTGGTTTTACTGGATGTAATGATGCCGGGCATGAATGGCTATGAAGTATGCAGGAAAATAAAACAAGAAAATAGAAAAAATGATGTCCCTGTTATATTTATTACGGCCAAAACTGATGAAGATAGTTTGCTGGAAGCGTTTGAATGTGGTGCACAAGATTATGTGACAAAGCCATTTAATGCGGCAGAATTGTTGGCGAGAGTAACGACTCACCTAAGGCTTAAGGCTTATGAAGACTCTCAGAAAGTAGTTATAAATAATGCTTTGGCGGAATTGAAAATCTTGAATAAAGAGATAGTAGAAACGCAAAAAGAAGTTATATTTACTATGGGTTCAATTGGTGAAACTCGTTCCAGAGAAACGGGTCAGCACGTTAAAAGAGTTGCGGAATATTCGAGACTGTTTGCATTGTTGTATGGTATTGATGAGTATGAGGCGGATTTAATTGCAATGGCATCACCGATGCATGATATAGGTAAAGTCGGTATTCCAGATGCAATACTCAATAAAAATGGGAAGTTAACGGAAGAAGAATTTGAGATCATGAAGACGCATGTAGTCATTGGCTATGATATGTTGAAGCATAGTGAGCGGCCTCTAATGAAAACGGCTGCGACTATTGCTTTAGAGCATCATGAGAAATGGGATGGTTCAGGCTATCCTAAGCAGCTGTCTGGTAAAGATATTCATATTTATGGAAGAATAACTGCTATTGCAGATGTGTTTGATGCGCTTGGTTCGGATCGCTGTTATAAAAAGGCATGGTTAGACGAAGATATATTTAATCTGATGAAAGAGCAGTCAGGAAAACACTTTGATCCTGCACTGGTTGAGATGTTTTTTGATAATCTTGATGGTTTTTTTGAAATTCGTGACAAATATAAAGACGTATAATAATGGTTCTATGTGATTTTCTGTGGTGACATTAGTTGTTGCTTGGGATGGCCAAAAATCGTGTGTCGATTAGCTTTTTCTTTTTAGGGAGTGCGTTAACGAGTCGTTGCATTATTTGTTCTGAACTGGCTCTGTAGGCGGTCAATTTCCCCCCAATAAGCGATATGATTTCCGGGTGTATAGTGTCCTGATAAATTATACTTTCTCTTGAACGCTCGAATGAGCTGGTATTGCAGGCAGGGAGTACTCTGAGGCCTGCGAAACTGGTCACAATATTTTTCTCGGAAATGTTTTTTGTGAAGTTGTCGTTATAGGTTCTTATCAGGTAGTTTATTTCTTCATTTGTCGGGTGAATCATATCGGGATTTCCGGTGAATTTTCTCTCTGTTGTCCCTATGAGCGTTTTGTTCTTTTCCCAGGGTATAACGAAGACGGCTCTCTTATCATCTGCCTCAAGATAATATGCCCCTGCATGAGTTGGTCTGTTAATAATGATATGCGTTCCTGCAATCAGATCTATCTCAGGAAGTGTTAGTTTAGGCTCTATTTTTTGCTGTACTAAGTTAACCCATGGCCCTGAGCAGTTAACAATAGAGTGGCTTGTAACTTGCCTGATAGAGTTGTTTTTTTTTTAA
>JBFHVQ010000042.1:0-25648 GCA_041589455.1 Gammaproteobacteria bacterium
AGGGCTTTCTTTCCGTTCCCCCTCTCGCTTGCCAGGCAGGCTTTCTAAGCAGGGGCGATTTCACAGGGATGTGAAATCGAGTACTGTTGAGCCTGGACGGCGATAAATTTGTCTGGAACAAATTTAAACAGGCTCCGCCTGGCCCGAAGGGTGAGCCACAGGGAGGTGGCTCATAATCCGTACGACCCGGCAACGAAGATAATAAAATAACAGAGCGTAATTAATAAAGGGCGTTATTAGCCTGTCTGGGAACCCTCATGCTTTTTTATGAGGCCAAGCGTGCCGGGGTGGCATTCTTTTGGTTACTTTTCTGTTGCTACTGACAGAAAAGTCACTCGCCATAAAGGCGAAATACAAGCTATCAGTCACTAACGTCACTATGAGCTTGATACAGGTTTTGCCAGCAAGCTTTGCTGGGTATCCAGATAAGAAATAAGACAAGGAGTAGGTCGCCAACTAGGCGAAAACAAAAATCTTAGTCACTAACTTCACTATGGACTTGATAGAAAACTGGATTCCTAGATAAACATTCAGAGATGACAAAACTAAATAACCAGCAAATTAAAGAAGACATAATCGAGAGGCATTTAAAAAAAGTAATTAACTCACCAACATCCGCTTAGGCGCAACCTTTCCATCATCTTGAATCACCCCAACTCCAATAAATCCATCAGGTGAATAAATCCGCACCATACCATCAACTGGTGCACCAGAAACCTGAACTGCCTGACCGAGTTTTATATAGTAGGCACTGTCTGCATCCAGCTCAACTTTGTTCCAGTTGGCAATACCACTATCACTATCAAGCAATACGGCATCTAGCGAATCAAAACCCTGCTCAGCCAGCGTTTCTAACTGTTCCATGGTAATCATTTCTTCTGTGTAGGGACCAACAGAAGTTCTTCTGAGAAAGGATACATATGCAACGGTATCGAGCTTTTTAGCAATATCTTCCGCCAGTGTCCGAATATAGGTGCCTTTAGAACAACGAGCCTCAAATTCGATTACGCCATTTTCAAAGGCAATAAGCTGTAATGAATAAATAGTGATGGTACGAGGTTTACGCTCAACTTCTATGCCTTGTCTTGCCAGGTCATAAAGCCGTTCACCGTCTTTTTTTAATGCCGAATACATGGGGGGAACTTGCTGGATCTCACCGATAAATTCAGGTAATACGCTATTAATTAGTTGTTCTGTTACATGCTCAAATGATGCAGTTTCAATAATCTCACCTTCCGCATCTGCGGTCGCGGATTTTTCTCCCAGCTTACATTTAAATCGGTAGGTTTTATCGGCATCGAGTAGAAACGCGGATATCTTGGTTGCCTCGCCAAGGCACACGGGCAACATGCCTGTTGCTAATGGATCGAGGCTACCAGTATGTCCTGCTTTCTGTGCATTAAATAATCGCTTTACTTTCTGCAGCGCATGATTTGATGAAACTTTTAATGGTTTATCCAGCAGGACTACGCCATTAATAGCACGACCTTTTTTTCTCTTAGCCATGAAACTCGAACCTGAAATACTTAAGCCGTTTAAAAACACTAAACGTAATCTTTAAACCTGTTTTGTTAACGAAAAACTTAATCCTCGGTGTCTGGATCGCTTGCCCGGGCCTTGGCAATCAGATCTTCCATTGATGTGCCGCGCTCAATACTGACATCATAAATAAACTTAAGTGATGGCACGATTCTCGAACGAATTCTATGTGACAGCTGATGCCTGAGAAAACCCGCCGCCTTGTTCAGCGCTTCAACGGAGTGCTCTCTATCGTCATCATTCAAGGTGGTGAAATACACAATGGCATTGCTCAGATCTCGGCTGACTTTGACAGCCGTAAAAGAAACCCACTGAACTCTTGGATCCTTAACTTCATCACGCACCAGCTCAGCCAGTTCACGACGAACCTGCTCAGCCATACGCTCTGATCTGGAATATTCTTTTGGCATGATAATCTACTTTATATATCAAAACTAAAAGGACACAGGATTAATTAAGGCCTGTAAAAATTACAAACTTAATAAACCTCTGTGCCCTGTATGCCGTTACAGTGAAAAGCTTATAGTGAACGCTCTACTTCAACTCGCTCAAAGACTTCGATCTGGTCTCCGACCTTAACATCATTGTAGTTTTTAACACCAATACCACATTCAGTACCGCTCTTAACCTCTTCAACCGCATCTTTAAAACGACGTAGCGATTCAAGCTCACCTTCGTAGATAACCACATTCTCGCGAAGTACACGAATTGGCTGACTACGTTTAATGGTACCTTCTGTCACGATGGATCCCGCAATCAGACCAAACTTCGGTGACTTAAAGATATCCTTAACTTCAGCCAGCCCAATAATTTCTTCCTTGAAGACTGGATCAAGCATACCCGTAAGCGCTTGCTTCACTTCATCAATCAGGTCGTAGATAACACTATAGTAGCGCATATCAACACCACGCTCCGATGCCGACTTTCTTGCTGTGGCATCTGCACGTACATTAAAGCCAAGTACTACCGCATTTGATGCTGCAGCAAGACTGATGTCTGTTTCATTAATACCACCAACACCAGAACCGATAATTGCCACATCAACTTCTTCATTGTCTTTGGCTATTTTCATTAATGCATCACGTATTGCTTCCAGACTACCTTGAACATCCGCTTTCAACAGGATGTTAAGCAATTTCTTCTCACCCTGTCCGAGATTGTTAAATAGAGAATCCAGCTTAGCTTGTTGCTGAGCAGCAAACTTGATGTCACGTTCTTTATGACTACGGCTGCCTGCCAGTTCACGTGCAGTACGCTCATCAGCCATAACCTGAATTCGATCACCTGCGGCAGGTGTACCAGAAAGTCCCAGCACAACTGCAGGAATAGATGGACCAGCTTCATCAATCTGACGACCGCTTTCATCAAACATAGCACGTACACGGCCATATTCCTGACCAGCCAGTAATATATCACCTTTCTGAAGCTTACCTTTCTGAACCAGTACGGTAGCCGTAACACCACGTCCTTTATCCAGAGTTGCTTCAACAACAATACCTTGAGCAGGGCCATCTGCTGGTGCCTGAAGCTCCATGATTTCTGCTGTCAGACTCACCGCATCCAGTAAGTCATCAACGCCCTCACCTGTTTTGGCTGAAACATTAACAAAAATATTTTCACCACCCCAGTCCTCAGGAATAACCTCATGGCTACCCAGTTCAGTTTTAACGCGATCAGGATCTGCTTCTTCTTTATCGATCTTGTTGACTGCAACAATTAACGGCACGCCTGCGGCTTTTGAGTGCTGAATCGCCTCAATCGTCTGCGGCATAACACCGTCGTCAGCTGCCACTACCAGAATAACAATATCTGTTGCCTGTGCACCACGTGCACGCATTGCTGTAAATGCCGCGTGCCCCGGTGTGTCCAGGAAGCTAATAACACCTTTATCTGTTTCTACATGATACGCACCGATATGCTGAGTAATACCACCCGCTTCGCCAGAGGCTACTTTTGATGCGCGAATATAATCCAGTAACGAGGTCTTACCATGGTCAACATGCCCCATAATAGTAACTACAGGTGGACGTTGCTGAACATTGCTTAGTTCTTCACCCGCCGATGCGAGTAGGCTATTCTCACGATCACTAGCTGATGAAGCAACCGGATTATGGCCACACTCTTCAACCATCAGAATGGCAGTATCCTGGTCTATAACCTGGTTAATGGTCGCCATCACTCCAGACTTCATCATAACCTTGATTAACTCAGCTGCCTTCATAGACATTTTTGCTGCCAGATCAGAAACCTTAATCGTCTCTGGAACATCTACGTCATAGACAATTTTAGCAACTGGCTTTTCAAAAGCGTGTTTGCCTGCACCACTATCAACAGTGGCAGCACGGCGACTGCCTTTCTTATTACGACCACCACTTTTACCTGATGCAACATGAAGTTCTTTACGCCCATATCGGGTATCACTCTTTGCACTATCATCAGATTTACGAGACTTTTTCTTGCGACCCTTATCGGCTTTTTCTTCAACCACAACCGCAGCTGGTTCTGGTGGCGCCTCAGGTTCAGGCTTCGCTTTATCCTGTTCCTTAAGGCGAGATTTTTCTTCTACTTCTATGCGTGCTTTTTCTTCTGCTTCGATTCGCGCTTTTTCTTCTGCTTCCTTCTGCGCGCGCTCTTCTTCCTCTCGCTGCTTGGCCGCTTCTTTAGAACGCTCAATCGCTTCTTCTTCAGCTCGCTGCCTTTCTGCATCACGTGCTTCTTTTTCAGCCATCAGGCGTTGAATCTCCGCCTTTTCACGTTCTTTTTCATCATCATCGACGACTTTGGTAATGCTGCGCTTTTTACGCACTTCCACATTAACCGTTTTACTCCCTCCACTTCTCAGCTCAGAGGTCGTCTTTCTTTTCAGCGTTATTTTACTTTTTCCGCCTGTAGCCGCAGCTTTCTTACCATGACTACTACGTAAATAATCCAGCAATTTAACCTTTTGCTCATCGGTTATTTCACTATCTGCATTATCCGCTTCAATACCAGCTTCTTTTAGTTGCTCAAGCAAACGCTCAACGGGTGCTCCAACCACTTCAGAGAGCTGCTTGACTGTAACTTTTGACATAATGTGTCGTCTCCCCCAGTGTTACTGGTTTGCTTCATCTTGATTTTCAAACCAGGGCGCACGCGCTGTCATAATCAATGCACTGGCACGCTCTTCTGTCATATTATCTATTTCCATCAATTCATCAACTGCCTGCTCAGCCAGGTCTTCCATACTACAAACGCCATTAGCAGCGAGTTGCTGAGCCAGCTCTTTATCCATACCATCCATTTCCAGCAGATCCTGCTGAGGCTCATTTACTTCCTCTTCCTGAGAAATAGCCTTCATTAATAGCGCATCTCTTGCGCGACCTCTTAATTCTGCAACAATATCTTCATCGAATTCTTCGATGCTGAGGAATTCACTCTCCGGTACATAGGCCACTTCTTCAATACTTGAGAAGCCTTCTGACACCAGGATAACCCCCACTTCTTCATCGACATCGAGTTGTTCCATAAACAGTTCAATTAATACTCGACTCTCAGCTTCAGTTTTCTCTTCCATGTCATTAGTTGACATGATGTTGAGATCCCAGCCAGTTAGCTGGCTAGCCATGCGAATATTCTGACCACCTTTACCAATCGCCTGCGACAGCTTCTCATCATCAACTGCGACATCCATCGAGTGAGAATCTTCGTCGACAACGATTGATACGACTTCCGCAGGTGACATTGCATTGATAACAAACTGTGCTGGATTATCATCCCACAAGATGATATCAACTCGTTCACCTGCCAGCTCATTAGACACTGACTGAACACGAGAGCCACGCATCCCCACACAAGCACCCACTGGATCCATGCGGTTATCATTTGATTTAACCGCTATCTTTGCTCTTGAGCCCGGATCACGCGCACCAGAAATAATTTCGATCAGGCCCTGGCCGACTTCAGGCACTTCAAGCTTAAATAGCTCAACCAGAAACTCGGGGGCGGTACGACTCACAAATAACTGAGGACCACGTGCTTCTGAACGCACTTCTTTAAGGTACCCTCGTAAGCGATCACCTGGACGTATTGCTTCACGGGGAATCACTTCCTCACGAGGAATAAATGCTTCAACGTTGTCACCCAGATCAAGATATACATTACCGCGCTCAACACGCTTAACGGTACCCATAATTAGCTCACCCACCTTATCAAGGAAGGCATCAACGACACGTGCACGTTCAGCTTCTCTAACCTTCTGAACAATAACCTGCTTGGCAGTCTGCGCCGCGATTCGGCCAAATTCAACCGACTCAATTTCTTCTTCGACAAAATCACCCATCTGGATTTCTGGCTGATCAATCTGTGCAGCTTCCAGGGTAATCTGCTTTAATGGAAATTCCAGCCCACCTTCTTCTAAGGATTCTGCAACTTCCCAACGACGAAATGTTTCATAATCACCGGTTTTACGATCAATCTGTACGCGGACATCAATATCTTTGCCCTGTTTTTTACGACTGGCAGTAGCAAGTGCAGCTTCGATTGCCTGGAAGATAATTTCCTTATCAACCGCCTTCTCATTTGAAACGGCATCTACCACGTAAAGAATTTCTTTATTCATGTCTGGCTCCAAAAACCATAATCAGAATTGCGGCACCAGCCGCGCTTTATCGATTGTATCCAATGGCAGATAATAGGTTTCGCCATCCATTTCAATGACAACGTCCTTTTCCTGGAAGCCTATTAACTTACCGGTGAAGTTTCTCTGCCCTTCAATAGTCGGCACAGATAATTTTATTTTTACAACCTGACCACTAAATCGCTCAAAGTCTTTTTGCTTGCGAAGTGGCCGGTCCATACCCGGCGAAGAAATTTCAAGATTAAAATGCCCGGGAATTGGGTCTTCTACATCTAGCAGGCTGCTAACCTGCTTACTAACCTGCTCACAGTCTTCAAGCAGGATACCGTCAGGCTTATCAATATAAATACGTAGCAATCCATTGGTTGGGTGTGGCTTGAACTCAATGTCCACCACTTCGTATCCCATGCCTTCTATAACAGGCTCAATTAATGACCAGATATCACTCACGTTAGATAAAGACCTTTTAAGTTTAGCCTCGGCTAAAAACCCTTACATTATATTACAGACAGGGCTCCAAGCCCGAATCAATGCCTGATTCGCAAAAGAAACTCTACAAACCAGGCTTTGCCTCTCCATAAGCACAAAAAAGGCCCCGTTGTACGGGGCCTTCTTATTATTAGGTAGCTATCAAGTACTTCACTTGAAAATCAATATGGCTATTGTACACCATAAATCAGCTATCCGAATAGTTCATTGAACTAAGTTACTTGATCTAATGAACTTTAAAAGTGGTAGTGGCGGCAGGATTTAAACCTACGACCTTCCCTTGGGTTATAAAACACCATGAGACTGATTCTACCATCGGGCTCATAATCCGAAGTTCTCATTGAGACTAACGTTTTATGAACCTGATATAAATTTGGTAGCGGGGGCAGGATTTGAACCTACGACCTTCGGGTTATGAGCCCGACGAGCTGCCAGACTGCTCCACCCCGCATCAACGTGGGGCAGATAGTACAGATATCATTAGGTTATTGCAAGTCGATTAACGAAAATACCCAAAAAAAACCTAGGTTTTCAATTACTTTAGGCAAATGCGGCAACACACAGCGACATTAGCGCCGCTGGGTACAGACCTAGTAATAACACACTTAAGCCATTTGCGCTTAAGGCAATCTGCATATCACGACTACAACTAATTAATTCATTATCTTCTGCGGTATCAAAGTACATTAATTTAACCACACGCAGGTAATAGTAGATGCCAATAATCGAGAAGAAGACGGCAACCAGTGCCAGCCATAGCATATCGATATTGATCACCGCCTTAAGCACCGCCAGCTTGGCCCAGAATCCGACAGTAGGTGGAACACCTGCCATTGAGAAGATCAGTATCAGCATCATAAACGCAAACCAGGGGCTGCGCTGATTCAGGCCTTTAAAGTCATTCAGCTCATCCGCCTCAAAGCCACTACGAGTCAGTAGTATAATAATTCCAAAGCCACCCAGCGTCATGAGTGCATACACCAGGGTATAGAACATGGAAGCAGAATAGCCTTCCTGACTACCCGCAAGAATACCCAGTAAAATAAAGCCAACGTGTGAGATAGTCGAGTATGCCAGCATACGTTTCAGGTTAGTTTGCGCAATGGCGATAACATTACCAATCATCATTGAAAGCACCGCCATTATCACCAGCATACCCTGCCAGTCTGCTTGCAGACTTCCCATACTTTCAGAAAGCAGTCGCATTATCATGGCAAAACCTGCAACTTTTGGAGCAGAAGCAATATAGCTGGTAACCACTGTTGGTGAGCCATGATAGACATCGGGCAGCCACATATGAAATGGTACGGCACCCAGCTTGAAGGATAAGCCAATTACCAGAAATACCAGGCCAAATACCAGTACCATGCTATTGTCTTTCATCGCTTCTATTTGCATCGCGACTTCAACAATATTCAATGAGCCGGTTATACCGTAGATCATCGACATACCGTATAGCATCATACCCGATGCAATCGCTCCCAGTACGAAGTACTTCATTGCCGCTTCTGATGCTTTTGGATTCTCTCGATCAAATGCCACCATCGCATACAGAGACAATGATAATAGTTCCAGCCCCAGATAAATCGACAGAAAGTGATTCGCCGATATCATCACCATCATGCCCAACAGACCAAACAGGCCGAGCACATAAAACTCACCCTTAAATATATTTCTCTGTTGCAAGTAGCGTCGCGAATAAACAAATACCAGTGCAACCAGTAACACTACGCTAAATTTCAGCACGACGGCCAATGTGTCACTAACAAACAATCCGTTAAACGCTATTTCACGAGATGACGGATCCTGCAGGGTTATCAGCACAAGGGTAATGAGCAGGCCAAGCTGCGATAGCACATAGGTTACATTGCGTCGCTCATCTTTAAGGTAGACATCCACCACCAGTACCGTACAGGCTACAGCCAGTAGGAATAATTCAGGTGTCGCGATAGTTAAGTTGAGCATTTCGAGTGTCATTATCTATTCTCTATAGTTCTACAGGTACTCGACCTAAGGTATCTTGGATTCAGCAACATGTTGCAGCAGGTTATCCACTGAAGCATGCATAACATCAACCAATGGTGCGGGATACAAACCCAATGCCAGCACGGCTATTGCCAGTATTGACATAATGAGCAGTTCTCGAGGATTGAGGTCCTGAAGCTCTTTTACATTGCTGTTTTTAACTTCTCCGTAAAAGACACGTTTAACCATCCACAAGGTATAGGCCGCGCCCAGTATCAGGGTGGTGGCCGCAAGGAAGGCTATCCAGAAATCGGCCTTGAATGCTGCAATAATCACCATAAACTCACCGACAAAACCGGAAGTGCCTGGCAGGCCTGCATTAGACATGGCAAAGAACACTGCAAATGCGGCAAACACTGGCATGGTATTCACCACACCACCATAATCAGCAATTTCACGACTATGCATGCGGTCGTACAGTACACCAATCATTAAAAATAGTGCGCCGGAAATAAAGCCATGTGAAATCATCTGCACCATGGCACCTTCAATCGCCAATGCTGCGCCACTAATGTCTGTGTTATCTGCATTGGTCCAGATTCTAAATATAATAAACATACCCAGTGTGACAAAACCCATATGGGCGATGGATGAGTAAGCCACCAGTTTTTTCATATCGCTCTGCACCAGCGCGACAAAGCCAATATAGACAACGGCAATCAGCGACATACTGATAATCAACCAGTCGAGTGATGCGCTGGCATCCGGGGTAATAGGTAAAGTAAAACGGAGGAAACCATAACCACCAATTTTCAGCATAATTGCTGCCAGTATCACCGAGCCGCCGGTAGGTGCTTCAACGTGTGCATCTGGTAACCAGGTATGTACTGGCCACATTGGCACTTTAACCGCAAAGGCCGCAAGGAATGCAAAGAAAATCAGGGTTTGTTCCGTCATATTCAAGGGCAGCTTATGCATATCCAGAATCGCAAAACTACCTGCCTGATAAAACATGTAGATCAACGCGACCAGCATAAACACTGAACCAAAAAAGGTATAAATGAAGAACTTAATGGTGGCGTAGACTCGACGTGGGCCACCCCACACGCCGATGATAATAAACATCGGAATCAGCATGGCTTCCCAGAACACATAGAAAAACATCGAATCCAACGCAGCAAATACGCCATTCATCAGACCTTCCATAATCAGGAAAGCCGCAAGATATTGCGAGGCTTTAACCTTAATCACTTCCCAGGCCGAGATAATGACCAGTATGGTGGTGAAGGTCGTCAGGATAATCAATGGCATTGACAGGCCATCGACTCCGAGATGATAAAAAATACCGAAATCACCGATCCATTCAAAGCGTTCTTCAAACTGCATCGCAGCGGTGCTGGAATCAAAGTTCGTATACAAACCCAGACTTAACACAAAAGTTGCAATAGAGAATATCAGTGCGAGTCGACGTGAGCCTTCTGAGCCACCTTTATCACCAGACAACAGAACCGTGATACCGCCAATTATTGGCAGCCAGACGACCAGACTAAGAAGGGGCCAATCTGCAAACATTATGATGTAATCCCGAAGTTAATTTTCATTATTCTTTATTTCATCAACCCATTTACTGGGTGATGACCATTATCGATTCACAAACAGGTATAAAAGCCCGACCAGTCCGAGAATCATGACAAATGCATAGTGGTACAGCATACCGGTTTGAACATGGCGTATCACACCCGCAACCCAGCCAACGACTTTTGCGGAGCCATTAATCAGCAGTCCATCAATGACCGTCACGTCACCTGCTTTCCATAAACCTTTACCCAGGCCACGGCTACCATCACTAAAGATTTTCACGTAAAGCTCATCAACCCAGTATTTTTTATCCAGCAGATTATAAATAAAGCCAAATTTATCCTTGGCACCGCTCGCAATGGCCGGATTCTTCAGATAGATATACCAGGCAGCCACCACACCTGACATCGCCAGTACAAACGGTAATGAGAAGATGCCGTGCTGCACCATAGCCCAGAAGCCGTGATAGTTCACCGCCAGCTTGGCCAGTACATCGTGTGCCTCATGAACCACGATCGAGTCATTAAAGTAATCACCAAACAACATCGGCTCTATGGTCATGCCACCAATAATCAGAGAAGGTATCGCCAGAGCAATCAATGGCAAAGTCACCACCCATGGAGTTTCATGTAAGTGCTCTTTGGTGTGTTGGTCCATACGTTCTTCACCATGGAACACCATAAAGTACATGCGGAACGAATAGAACGCCGTGATAAACACACCGGCCATAACCATCCAGTACACCATACTCGCACCGGGCAATGTAGATTCACCGACAGCCAGGATTATGGAATCTTTAGAGAAGAAGCCTGAGGTTCCGGGGAAGCCGATTAATGCAACCGAACCAATTAGTGACGTGATCCAGGTAATCGGCATATACTTTCTCAGGCCACCCATTTTGCGCATATCCTGCTCATGGTGCATGGCAATAATCACCGAACCTGCACCCAGGAATAATAACGCTTTAAAGAATGCATGGGTCATTAAATGGAATACCGCAGCTGAGTATGCCGAGACACCTAAAGCAACAGTCATATAACCAAGTTGCGATAAGGTTGAGTAGGCAACAACGCGTTTAATATCGTTTTGTACAATACCAATCAGCCCCATAAATAAGGCCGTAATCGCACCAATAATCATTACTGTGGCCAGCGCTGTTTCTGAGTACTCATAAAGTGGTGACATACGAGCCACCATAAAGATACCTGCTGTAACCATGGTTGCTGCATGGATCAGAGCTGAAATTGGTGTAGGGCCTTCCATCGAATCAGGTAGCCAGACATGTAATGGCACCTGCGCGGATTTACCCATAGCGCCAACAAATAACAGAATACAGATCAGCGTCATCACCGACCATTCGCCAAAACCAATATCAATTGTCTGGTTGGCGATCTGCGGTGCTTGCGCAAAGACTTCCTGGTAATCCAGACTACCTGCATACATGACCACTGCCGCAATACCCAGCAGGAAACCAAAGTCGCCTACACGGTTAACCAGAAAGGCTTTCAGGTTCGCGTAGATGGCAGTGTCTTTCTTATACCAGAATCCAATCAGTAAATATGACACCAGGCCCACTGCTTCCCAGCCAAAGAACAACTGCAGGAAGTTGTTTGACATTACCAGCATCAGCATGGAGAAAGTAAACAGCGAGATGTAACTGAAGAAGCGTTGATAACCAGGGTCGTCACGCATATAGCCAATCGTATAAATATGCACCATTAGCGACACACCACTCACCACACACATCATCATAATGGTGAGATGATCAATCAGGAAACCCACTTCAAATCGCAGTCCATCACTCACCATCCAGGTATAGACCGTGCCATTAAAGGCTTCTGCGCCTTCAATTATGTGGTGATTAAATACCACTAACGAGAGGATAAATGAAATTGCCACGCCCGCGATAGTGACCGTGTGTGCACCAACACGACCAATGGACTTACCAAAGAAGCCAGCCAGTATGGCACCGAACAAAGAGGCTAAAGGGATTGCAAGATAGGTTGATTCCACTGCACTACCCCTTCATCGAATTCAGTTCAGACACATTAATGGTCTGTCGGTTACGGAATAGTACCACCAGAATAGCAAGACCGATTGCCGCTTCTGCTGCTGCCACTGTCAGGATAAAGAAGACAAACACCTGGCCTGCCGTATCACCCAGAAAATGCGAGAAGGCAATAAAGTTGATATTTACTGCCAGTAACATGAGTTCGATACACATCAATAGCACGATGACATTTTTACGATTAATAAAAATGCCGGCGATGCTAATGGTAAACATAATCGCCCCAAGGGTCAGGTAACTGGATAATGGAATCATTGTTTGTTTTCCGCCTCCATTTTCACGATGCGCAAGCGATCCTGTTTCATCACCTTAACCTGTTCGCCCGGTGACTGATGTCGTGTATTAGGTCGACGACGCATAGTTAGCGCAATGGCTGCAACAATTGCCACCAGTAGAATGACCGAAGCCAGCTCAAACGCATAAACATAATCGGTATACAGTATGCGGCCCAGCTCTTTGGTATTGCTGTAATCCGCTGCATGTTTTTCAGGTAATGCATAAGCCTCTAGCCCAAAGGTTTCAGGCCCAACCACCATAATCATCTGAATAATCAGCAAAATAGCGATGGCTACACCAAAAGGCGCATAACGCATCATGCCTTCACGCATCCGGGTAATATTGATATCGAGCATCATCACCACAAACAGGAACAGCACCATAACCGCACCCACATAAACCAGTACTAGCGTAATCGCCAGAAACTCCGCTTCTAACAACAACCATATCGCCGACGTTGCAAAAAACGTGAGCACCAGGAACAGTGCTGAATGCACCGGGTTACGCGCCCCAACCACGCCCAATGCACCGACTACCATCAGGGCAGAAAATGCATAAAAGACGATTTCAAAAAAGCTCATGTAGTTTTCCTGTTTTTTTATTTACCGTATTTATCTGTTGATGGTGGCTTTCGCACGTCAATCCAAATAAACACGCATTATTTTCAATATAAGCCCTGTTAAATCCCGGCCCTGTTACTCTTTGCTATCAAGCCTTATCGATATGGCGCATCAGCCGCACGATTAGCTGCAATCTGTTCTTCGTATTTATCACCCACTGCAAGCAGCTTTTCCTTGGTCATAATATTTTCACCACGATTCTCGAAGTGATATTCAAATATTTCCGTCTCAACAATGGCATCGACCGGGCAGGCTTCTTCACAAAAGCCACAGTAAATGCATTTAAATAGATCGATGTCGTAGCGCGAAGTGCGTCGAGTACCATCTTCACGCTCCTGCACATCAATAGTGATCGCCAGCGCAGGACAAACCGCTTCACATAATTTACAGGCGATGCAACGTTCTTCGCCATTGGCATAACGACGCTGTGCATGTAAGCCTCGAAAGCGTGGAGAAATTGGCGTTTTCTGTTCAGGGTATTGCAAGGTAATTTTACGCTTAAACAGATAGGAGCCAGTCACCATCATGCCCTTGAGTAGCTCAAGAAACAGAAAGCTTTTTAGATAATGTTTAATTAATCGCATTGCTTCTACTCCTAACCGCTTACCGCTGCTGTTACAGCCCATGGGCCAACCTGCATCACAACCATAACTGCCTCAACAAATAGCCAGACAATGGTCACCGGTATAAAGACCTTCCAGCCAAGGCGCATAATCTGGTCATAACGGTAGCGTGGAAATGTTGCTCGTAACCAGAGGAACATATAAATAAAGAACATGGTTTTAACAATAAACCAGTGTATGCCGTTTCCAAGAATCGCATGATCTGCCAGTGAACCAAAGGGTGACATCCAGCCGCCAAAGAACATTAATGCTGTAAGCGCTGAGATCAGGATAATATTGGCATATTCCGCGAGGAAGAAAACCGCAAACGCCATGCCGGAATAATCAACATGGAAACCCGCAACGATTTCCGATTCACCTTCCGCCACGTCAAACGGCGCACGGTTGGTTTCTGCCACACCGGATATAAAGTACACCGCAAGCAGTGGTAATAATGGTAACCAGAACCAGCTAAAGAAACCGCCTTCCTGTTTGCTAATAATATCACCAAGATTAAGACTGCCACTGGCCATTAACACGCCCACCAGTGCGAAACCCATAGCAATTTCATAAGCTACAACCTGAGCAGCAGAACGTAGTGCGCCCATCATTGCGTATTTTGAATTCGATGCCCAACCAGCAATAATAACGCCGTAAACACCCATCGATGTCAGTGCCAATATGTATAACAGCCCCGCATTTACATTGGCTAGCTGCACGCCTTCAAAGAAAGGAATCACCGCCCAGGCTGCCAATGCAGGCCCTAGCGTTAGAATTGGCGCAATTAAAAACAGGAAGCGATTGGAATTGGTCGGAATAATAATTTCCTTAAACATCAGCTTCAATGCATCGGCAATGGGCTGCAACCAGCCTTTGGGGCCTACCCGGTTAGGACCAAGGCGCACCTGCATGTAACCAATAATTTTACGCTCTGCATAAGTCACATAAGCCACCGACAACATCAGCGGCACCATAACAATCACGATATACAGTAAATTTTCTGACAGCACCTGTAGCCAGTGAGGTAACCATTCCCAGACAGAGATGGCAGTTGATGTAATCCACTCTATCATCAGACTTTCTCCAGCTCGATTGGGGCAAAGGTCTCGCCCATGTGAACACTAATCGCCAACGCCGTCGGCAACCAGACACAATTATCAGCAACCGCATCATCAACAATGAGCGTGGCATAATCACTGTTGCCCGCCTGTGTATATTTTACTTTATCGCCAGACTCAAGCTTAAGCTGTGTCGCCAGCGTTGAATTAACAGAGACATGAGACTGATCAGCGTCTTTAGTTTTCTGCAATGGCATAGCTCGTCTAACGAGCGAGTCCACTGCATAGATTGGTGCTTCACCAACACGTTGCAGACCACTGCTTTCAGGCAGTTTTGCCACACTGGCATCTGCTGCAAGATCATTTGTCAGTTGAATTTCCTGACACAGTGATTTCAGTTCGTCTTTAATCTGATCGGAAGACAAATAATCAAAATCATCAAGGTTCAGCAGATTGCCAAGTACTCTTAATACTTTCCAGCCGGGTCGTGCTTCACCCTGAGGCGCCACCGCTCCTGCGAAACTCTGCCATGCACCTTCAGCGTTAACATAGGTGCCTGAGGTTTCAGCAAAGGTCGATATGGGTAAGATCACATCGGCATAATCTTTCATTGTCTGAGTCACAAACGGATTTAGCACAACACAGAAATCCGCAGCCTTAGCCGCTTTTATTGCTGCTACAGGATTAGCAACGTCATACTCAGGCTCAATATTAAATGCAATCAGTGCTTTTTTCGGTGTTTCCAGCATCTCGACGATATTTGCGCCATAGGCATTCGCACTGGAGCCACCTGCCTGACGATGAGGTAAGGCACCGGCTAACCAGGCACCAGCTGCATTGGCAGCTTCTGGCAAATAGGACAAAGTCGCGCCAGTTTGTTTTGCAATCGCGTGACACAATGCACGTAGCAGCGAAAACTGCGGATGCTGTACCGCCAGATTACCAACGAAAATAGTCGCTGCTGCACCTGCTGTGGTGAGTTCTTCGGCAACTGCTTTATGAGATTCGTTAACCTGTGCGCTATCCACCAGCGGTTTAATATTCGCCTGCTCAATACCACCTACCGCTTTAGCAATCGCCGCCAGGTTTTGAACCATACCGGCCGCATCGGAGATCAGCTCATTAGTAGTCTTGAAACGCCATTTGAATTTCTTAGGGTTAACCGAGGAAATTTTCACCTGGTGATGTCGGAATGCCTTTCTAAAACGGTGCGCAATCAGTGGCTGTTCCTTACGAATATGAGAACCTACCAGTAAAATTGCCTGCAGGTGTTCGATCGACTGCATTTCCTGACCGAGCCAGGGCATGACCGGTGCAGAATCCTGATCACTAAAATCGGTTTGTCTGAGTCGATGATCGATATGATTACTGCCTAGCTTGCGACATAACTTCTGCGACAGGTAGAGTTCTTCCAGCGTTGCATTGGGAGAAACCCAGCAACCCAGCTGATCACCCGAGCTACTATTAATAACCGATTGCAAACCTTCAACTGCTACACGTAGGGCGGTATCCCAGTCTGTTTCCTGCCATTCACCATTCTGCTTGATCATCGGCTGAGTAGCGCGATCATCGGCATAGATTCCCTTGTAACTAAAACGGTCACGATCTGAGATCCACACTTCATTAATCGCTTCGTTTTCTCTTGGCACGACACGGTTAATTTCGCCGTCCAACATATGAACATATAAATTAGAACCGACTGAATCATGGGGAGAAACCGCTGCCTGCTGGCGCATTTCCCAGGCTCTGCCAGTAAAGCGTGAAGGTTTGGCGGTTAATGCACCCACCGGACAGATATCAATCACATTGCCGGACATTTCAGAATCGACGCTCTTCTCGATAAAGGTGCCAATTTTTGCGCGGTCTCCGCGATCGGTCATACCCAGTTCGCGCATACCGGCAATTTCTTCACCAAAGCGAACACAGCGAGTGCACTGAATGCAACGCGTTAATTCTGTAGAAATTAACGGGCCGATATCTTTATCAAAAACAACTCGCTTCACTTCAGTGTACTGTGATGCATCACCACCAAAGCCAATCGAGATATCCTGTAGCTCACATTCACCACCCTGATCACATATTGGGCAATCCAGCGGGTGATTAATCAGCAGAAATTCCATAACCGCTTTTTGTGCTGCAATGGCTTTTGGTGAGCGAGTATGCACCACCATGCCTTCCATAATGGGTGTAGCACAGGCGGGCATTGGCTTGGGTGCCTTTTCAACTTCTACCAGACACATACGACAGTTCGCTGCCACCGATAACTTATCGTGATAGCAGAAACGAGGAATGTGAATCCCTGCCTTATCTGTCGCCTTGATTAACATCGAGCCTTTGGGTGCTGTTAGCTCAACATCATCAACCGTAAATGTGACTATGTCATCAGACATTATGCGCCTTCCACCTTACTACTCACCATCGAGCATTTATGTTCTATGTAATATTCAAATTCTTCACGGTAATGCTTAACAAAACTTCTGACCGGCATCGCGGCAGCATCACCCAGCGCACAAATTGTGCGACCTTCAATTTTTGAAGCGACATCGTCGAGTTTATCCAGATCTTCTGGCATCCCCTTACCTTCAACAATGCGCGTCAGCATACGATATAGCCAACCAGTGCCTTCACGACACGGTGTGCACTGACCACATGATTCGGAGAAATAAAAGCGAGAAATTCGCTGTAACACTTTCACCATATCAGTGGTTTCATCCATTACAATCACGGCGCCCGAACCAAGCATCGAACCACCTTTTGAAATGGAGTCATAATCCATATTCAGTTCCATCATAATATCTGCTGGAACCACAGGCACCGAAGAACCACCGGGAATTACCGCTTTCAATTTACGACCATCTTTTACGCCACCTGCAAGTTCAAGCAAGTCCTTAAAAGAGGTACCCATATTAATTTCGAAATTACCGGGTTTATTCACATGCCCAGAAACAGAAAAGCACTTTACGCCGCCGGAGTTTTCAACACCGAAGTTCTTAAACCACTCGCCGCCGTTACGTACAATGCTCGGCACAGAGGATAATGACTCCGTGTTATTAATCGTAGTAGGCATGCCATATAAGCCTACATTCGCAGGGAATGGTGGTTTAAAACGGGGCTGACCTTTTTTACCCTCCAATGATTCCAGCAGTGCGGTTTCTTCACCACAGATATAAGCACCTGCACCCAGGGTTGGGTAAAGATCAAAATCAACACCACTACCTTTTATATTTTTTCCTAGATAACCATTGGCATAAGCTTCTTTTACTGCTTGCGCGAAATGTTCATAGGGCTCATCCATAAACTCACCGCGCATATAGTTATAACCGACCGTGGCACCTATACAGTAACCGGCAATAGCCATACCCTCGACCAGTGCATGAGGGTTAAAACGTAGAATATCTCGGTCTTTACAGGTACCGGGTTCTGATTCATCCGAATTACAGACAATATATTTTTGCACCGGTGCATTGCGCGGCATAAAACTCCACTTTAGCCCGGTTGGAAAGCCAGCACCTCCCCGTCCACGCAAACCAGAGGCTTTAACGATTTCAATGACATCCTCTGGTGACAGTTTTTCATCCAGAATTTTATTCCATGCCTGATAACCACCCACTTTCAGGTAGTTTTCATATGACCACTGTTCGTCATCAAATTGCAGGGTTGCGTAGCAAACTTCGTTGGCCATGCTTACTCCAGCGCGTCTATGATCTCATCCACCTTTTCAGGGGTGAGTTCAGTGTAATATTTATGATTCACCTGCATCATTGGCCCACCGGCGCAGGCTGCAAGGCACTCTTCTTCTTTTTTGAGATAAACACGCCCATCGGCGGTGCTTTCTCCCAGCTTGATACCCAGTTTCTTCTCAAGATGATCAACGATGGTATCCGAGCCCATCAGCATGCAACAGACATTGGTACACACTGCAACATTATGTCGAGCAACCGGGTTCAGTTCATACATAGAATAAAAACTGGCTACTTCGTAAACTTCAATTTTTGCCAGATCAAGATAGTCCGCAATCGCATCCATCAATGGTACTGTCAGGAAACCATTATTCTGATGCTGGGCGGCGCGAAGCGCGGCCAGTAATGCCGATTTTTTACGGTCTTCCGGATAGCGTGTCAGCCACTCATCTATTTCTTCAATGGTATGGGCGCTTAATATATTTTCGTCGGTACTTGTTGTCATTCCCATTACCTGTCAATTTCACCAAATACGATGTCTTGTGTACCTATTACTGCCACTACATCGGATAACATATGCCCACGGGTCATTTCATCCAGTCCAGATAGATGAGCAAAGCCCGGCGCACGAATTTTCAACCGATACGGTTTATTGGCACCATCGGACATCAAATACACGCCAAACTCACCTTTGGGATGCTCAACCGCACCATAAGCCTCACCAGCAGGCAAGCAAAAGCCCTCAGTGAAAAGCTTGAAGTGATGTATCAGGGACTCCATATCCGATTTCATTTCTTCACGACGTGGTGGCGCCACTTTGTGATCAGCCGACATCACCGGGCCGGGATTAACGCGTAACCAGTCGACGCATTGCTTAATAATACGATTGGACTGACGCATCTCTTCCATGCGCACCAGATAACGGTCGTAGGAGTCGCCATTAGTGCCCACAGGAATATCAAAATCCATACGATCATAGACTTCATAAGGCTGTTTCTTACGTAGATCCCACGCAATACCAGAACCACGTAACATCGGCCCTGTGAACCCCATCTGCATGGCTCTTTCTGGTGAGACGATGCCTATATCCACCAGACGCTGTTTCCAGATGCGATTATCTGTCAGCAAGGTTTCGTATTCATCAACGTAGTGTGGAAAGCGGTTAGTAAAATCTTCAATAAAATCGAGCACGGAACCACTGCGTGTATCATTCAGTCGATTCACTTCTTTCTGGCTATGAAATTTTGATGCTTTGTACTGAGGCATACTATCTGGAAGGTCACGTGCTACGCCGCCAGGACGATAATAAGTTGCATGCAGGCGCGCACCGGAAACCGCTTCATAAACATCCATCAAATCTTCACGCTCACGGAAAGCATAAAGGAACATGGTCATAGCCCCCACATCGAGACCATGCGCACCAATCCATAACAGGTGATTTAGCAGTCGGGTAATTTCATCAAACATGACGCGTATGTATTGAGCACGTTCTGGCACCTCAATGTCGAGCATCTTTTCAATGGCTAACAGATAACCATGCTCATTACACATCATCGACACATAATCGAGACGATCCATATAACCAATGCTCTGGTTATAGGGTTTAGACTCAGCCAGTTTTTCAGTTGCACGGTGCAGTAGACCAATATGCGGATCTGCACGTTGCACAACCTCACCATCCATTTCCAGGATCAGACGAAGTACGCCATGTGCAGCCGGGTGCTGCGGCCCAAAGTTCAGTGTGTAATTACGAATTTCAGGCATTAATTTATCCTTCATCCTCTGACTGGTAATAACGGTTGTCGTCACGAATCACCCGCGGCACCAGTACTCTGGGCTCAATAGAAACCGGCTCATAAACAACACGTTTTTTCTCTGGGTCATAACGCATTTCAACGTGACCGGAGAGAGGAAAATCTTTTCTAAAGGGGTGACCGACGAAACCATAATCAGTCAGAATACGACGTAGATCAGGATGACCATCAAAGTGAATACCAAACAGGTCAAATGCCTCACGCTCAAACCAGTCTGCACCATTCCAGATCTCAACCACCGATTTCACCACCGGCATTGAATCATCTTCGGCGAATACCCTGACACGTAGTCGTTGATTATTCTCGACGGATAACAGGTGAGAGACTGCAGCGAAACGCTTACCTTCTTCCTGAGTAGAAGGAATTTCATCACCAAACTTCAGGCGACCATGGGTTGCCGTTTCGACACCGCGGCTAAAGCCATTGGCAGATGCATTGGTTTTCCATTCATCCTGACCATAAGCTGAATAATCAACACCACAGAGATCAATCAGAATTTTGAATGAAAACTCATCATGATCATGTAACTGCTTACAAACGGAGAGATAGTCTTTATCAGCGACTTCAATCGTCACTTCACCAAACTCAACGCGATTACTCAGAAGCTGGCCCGCAAAGTGTTGTTTCAGCTTTTGTGAAAGTGTTTCAGCATTGCTCATATTATTTATTTCGCCTATCGCGCAATAGTACAGGTGCGTTTTATTTTATTCTGTAGCTGAATAATGCCATATAAAAGTGCTTCAGCTGTCGGCGGACAACCCGGCACATAAATATCAACCGGTACGATACGATCACATCCTCTAACCACTGAATAAGAATAGTGATAATAACCACCACCATTGGCACAGGAGCCCATAGAGATAACCCAGCGAGGCTCTGCCATCTGGTCATAAACCTTACGCAGTGCTGGTGCCATTTTATTAGTTAGAGTTCCCGCAACAATCATCACATCGGACTGTCTTGGCGTACCTCTAAATAAAATACCAAAACGATCCAGGTCATAACGGGATGCACCGGCCTGCATCATCTCAACTGCACAACAGGCCAGACCAAATGTCATGGGCCACATCGAGCCTGTACGCGCCCAGTTAATAACCGTATCAACCTGGGTCGTAACAAAGCCTTTTTCGAGAACCCCTTCTATTCCCATTCCAGCGCTCCTTTTTTCCATTCATAGATAAAGCCAATCACAAGAATGGCAAGAAAAAGACCCATCGCTAGAATACCAAATAAACCAATTTCATCTAGCACAATGGCCCAGGGAAACAGGAAGGCAATCTCAAGGTCGAAAATAATAAAAAGGATAGCAACGAGATAAAAGCGCACATCGAATTTTAAACGGGCGTCTTCAAATGCAGAAAAACCACATTCATAAGGTGAATTTTTTTCAGGGTTAGGCTTGCTAGGCGCCAGAACAAAGCCACCTAAGGTAATCATAACCAGGCCAACAATTAGGCCCAGGCAAATAAAAATTAGAACGGGTATGTAATTTTCGAGCATTTATTTTTTTCTCCCAGGTCCAAAGACATGGCAAGCTCTTGTATTTATATTCATGTTCGACTTTAGTAAAAAAGGCACCACATGTCATCACTTAATATGTATATCACACGATAAGTGCGTTTTATTAGCGTACTTTATAGTACGATTAATATTAATAGATTGAAACGTTTAAACCTATATACGCTTTAGAGTATTTGAATATTATTAATTTATATCAAACAATTTTCACAAATTTGCTTTAACACGTAACAAGCAGACATCACAGGCAACGCAAAACACTGTATGCCATCTGACGATCGATATTACAGTATAAACAGGTTTAGTTTCTGCTGTAATCCACACTGAAAAGACTAACAAAACAAACGGAGGCTTTAGCCTTCTTCTTGTATTTATTACACACATTATAAATGTGCACACCATATAAATGGTGCCGATGGCCGGAGTCGAACCGGCACGGCTTGCGCCACTACCCCCTCAAGATAGCGTGTCTACCAATTTCACCACATCGGCTTGAGAGACTTCGTTAGTAAAAGTCATTATCGCCATACCTGGCAATGATTCGAGATTTTTTAGTCTCACCCCGTATTTCCTATACGAGCAGTCGTCAAGCTCTATGATTGAACTAGCAGCCATAGAGCACAACAGAACACCTTAGTTTATTCTGCCGCAGGAACATCCTCAGCAGGTGCAGGCACATCAATCGCAGCCGGCACATCCGCCGCTGGCATTTCAGCCGCAGGTTGCTCAAGCACTGAACCATTTGAGACAGCTGCCGTCTGCTGATTTGATGAGAGATATGCCAGACCCAGGCTGGTTATGAAAAACGCAGTCGCCAGCACTGCTGTGCTACGACTCAAAAAGTTAGCTGCTCCTCGCGCCCCGAAAATAGAGCCTGAAGAACCACCACCCAGTGCCGCACCCGCGTCTGCGCCTTTGCCACGTTGTATCATTACCAGCGTAATGATTGCCAATGACAGCAGCACATGAATAACCAGAAGAATTGAAATCACTTTTGCACCTATTACCTGCAGTCAGGTATTAACCTGCCGCCTTGCAGATTGCTAAAAAATCGTCCGCTTTCAGTGAAGCACCACCGATCAGACCACCATCGATGTCAGGCTGAGCCAAAAGCTCTGCCGCATTACCCGGATTCATTGAACCACCGTATAAAATTTGCAGGCCTTCAGCAACATCGCTATTTAATCCAGCAATTTTACCGCGAATAAAGGCATGTACTTCCTGAGCCTGCTCAGGAGAAGCTGTTTTACCTGTACCAATTGCCCAGACTGGCTCATAAGCAATAACACCATCCGCCAGGGCTTCTACACCTTCTAGCGCAATAACGGCATCGATCTGACGTGCACATACATCGTTAGTCACACCAGATTCGCGCTCTTCAAGTGTTTCACCGATACAGAAAATCGGCTTAACGCCATTTCTGCGAGCTGCAGCAAAACGCTGAGCGATAAGCTCATCACTTTCACCATAAAGAGCACGACGCTCAGAATGACCGATAATGGCGTATTCACAGCCTACATCTTTCAGCATAGCGCCTGAAATTTCACCGGTGAAAGCACCGCCGTCCTGATCACAGATATTCTGTGATCCGACCTTAATTGAAGTTCCGTCTGTTGCGCCTGAAACACGCGCAATATAAACAGCTGGTGGACATACAACCACTTCAGCATTATTGACTGAACCCATGCCGTCTTTGATACCTGCAATAAGCTCTTTAACTGAATCACTGGAACCATTCATTTTCCAGTTGCCGGCTACCATTGGCTGACGCATCGCTGTGAACTCCAAATTGATGTTTTTAAAGGCCGCACAGTTTAATGTGAGTGGGCCATGTATGCAAGATATGGGGGTGATTTGAGGAGCATTTATCAGCTAAAACATCAAAATACCCCAATTCCACTTCACTTCGGACCCCGAAAGACCTCATCATAATTACTACTAGCACTAACCAGCGAACCAAAAACTACGCAGGCTATAACTAAATAGCTAGCTAGGTGAGGCGTGTGCGACAGATGCAGAAACCGCATCAGCGATTTGCTGTGCATAGGCAGTTACTTGCGCCTCATCTTCACCCTCAACCATTACCCTTATGAGAGGCTCCGTTCCAGAAGCTCTTAACAGTACGCGCCCTTTACCATCTAACTGCGACTCCACCGCTTTTACCGCTTCCTGAACTTTAGGCTCATTTACCGGGTTGGTCTTAACAGGCAAAGGCACATTAATCAGCACCTGCGGGAACATATCCATTTCTGCAAGCGCCTCAACCAGAGTTTGTCCTGAGTCAGCCAGATATTCCAGCACCTGCAGCGCCGAGACAATACCATCACCTGTAGTGGTTCTATCCAGACAGATAATATGTCCTGAGTTCTCGCCACCCAGGCACCAGCCTTTCTGCTTCAGGCTCTCCATTACATAACGGTCACCTACTTTTGCGCGCTCAAAGCCCAGACCCAGCTTTTTAATCGCCAGCTCGAGCCCCATATTACTCATTAATGTACCCGTCACGCCTTTCTGTTGATAACCAGCCGCTAAACGCGAGCGAGCAATAATATATAGAATTTCATCACCGTCGATAATTCTACCCGTACTATCTACCATCATCACACGGTCACCATCGCCGTCAAAGGCAATACCTATATCTGCTCGATTCTGTAGCACAGATGCCGCCAAGTGCTTAGGATGAGTTGAGCCACAATCTGCATTGATATTCACACCATCAGGCTTGACTCCAATTGTGAACACTTCCGCTCCAAGCTCCGCAAACACACTGGGCGCTATATGGTAAGTCGCTCCATTTGCACAATCCAGCACCACCCTTAAACCTTTGAAGGAAGTACCAATGGGTATAGTTGCCTTACAAGCTTCGATATATCGGCCCTGAGCGTCTTCTATCCGCTCAGCCTTACCCAGTGAAGCAGAGTCTACGATTTCCATCTCAGCTTCGTACATCGCTTCAATCTCATCCTCTATCTCATCAGGTAACTTACTACCCTCTGCAGAGAAAAACTTTAGTCCGTTATCATAATATGGGTTGTGAGAAGCAGAAATAACGATCCCCGCTGACGCCCTTAAGGTACGGGTTAAATAAGCAATACCTGGAGTTGGCATAGGCCCTAGAATTCTGACATCAACACCGGCAGCTGAAAGCCCCGCCTCCAGTGAGGCCTCAAACATATAGCCAGATATACGTGTATCCTTGCCAATTACCACCAGATTACTACCATGACTAGCAAGCACCTTACCCACTGCCCAGCCAAGCTTCATAACGGACTGAGGTGTCATCTGGCCTTTACCCACTCTGCCTCGTATTCCATCGGTTCCAAAATATTTCTTAGTCATTACTCCTCCATACTGCCTAATTTTCAAAATCAGGCAAAAACCCATTAATTTTAATTATTCAGCGCATGACACACTGCCAGAGCATCTACTGTTGCTTTAACATCATGCACTCTAAATATCTTTGCACCTTTAGTCCAGGCCAATACGGCTGCTGATACACTTGCAAACACCCTCTTATCCGCAGGCGCTCCATCAAGAAGCGCTCCCAACATGGACTTTCTCGAAATCCCAACCAGAAGCGGATAACCCAGCCCAGACATCTGACCAAGTTCATTTAACAGGGTCAAGTTATGCTGCAGACTTTTACCAAAGCCAAAACCCGGATCAAGTATTATATGATTTCGCTTTATACCCGCTTCCAGACAGGCTTCGCTTCGTTGCCGCAAAAACGCTGACACTTCTTCAAGCACATTGCCATACTCCGGATTCTCCTGCATCGTGCGCGGCTCACCCTGCATATGCATCAAACAAACCGGCACACCAGATC